>DKVC01000027.1:1695-4349 GCA_002490995.1 Lachnospiraceae bacterium UBA7188 | reverse complement strand
GGCTTTTGCCTAAAGAAGTTGCAGTGGTTATTTTCCGACAATTCCTAAACAGGTATCGGCAGTATAATACTTGCACGAGTATCATTTCAAAGATGTATACCGCCGGAAATGGCAGGTACGATACGTATTTACCGGAAGAAAGAAAGCTTCCGGAAAATGCGGAAGCAGTCACTGGCAGATTGACAGAAAGTTTCGCCGGTGACGGGTAAATGAAAAATCAGAAAATGGAGGATAATAAAATGGCTAAATTGACAGCTCAGGAACTGATCGAAGCGATCAAAGAGATGACCGTATTAGAGTTGAATGAACTTGTAAAGGCTTGCGAGGAAGAGTTCGGCGTATCCGCGGCAGCAGGAGTTGTAGTTGCGGCAGCAGGCCCTGCAGAGGAAGTGGAAGAGAAGACAGAGTTTGATGTAGAGCTGACAGAGATCGGTTCCGAGAAGGTTAAGGTTATCAAGGTTGTCCGTGAGATTACCGGACTTGGCCTGAAGGAAGCCAAGGACACCGTTGAGGGCGCTCCCAAGGTAATCAAGGAAGGCATCAGCAAGGATGAGGCTGAGGAAGTAAAGAAGAAGCTGGAAGAAGTCGGCGCAAAGGTTACCGTGAAATAATTAAAAAGGTTGCGAAAGAAAAGGCAGTTTTACATGATGTGAAAACTGTCTTTTCCTTTTAGTCTTATTCAGTGCCGTATGCACATGTATCCGAGTTCCTGTAATTCCTAATTTTTTCTAAAATTAACTTGACCTCTTTTCCAGTTTGTGCTATTATGGATAGTGCATTATTGTGCGGTGAGCCATAAGACGTGGCTGTATACAAGAATGCATTGTTATGCCTGCTTCAGGAAACAGAGTGCGGAGTGCCGTGTATCACGAGCCTGCGCAGCGGATTTCGTGCGCCATTGACGGGGCATGTGCTGCATGAAGCGGCCTGCGTGCCAGGCGCAGAGGGCTTTCTGTGACGGAAGCAATGCTTTTCTTCCGGGGGAATCAGGCATAAAAGTGTAAAAGGATTTTCTGAGCGGGCAAAAGGACATCCGTGGGAAAACGGATTTTACACAGAAAGAACGGGGTGAAATGTCAATGGAGAAAAACAGAATACGTCCAGTTGCCGGCACCAAAGTGATGCGTATGAGTTATGCGCGTCAGAATGAGGTGCTGGAAATGCCAAACCTGCTTGAGGTTCAGAAGGATTCCTATCAGTGGTTTCTGGTGGAAGGACTGAAGGAAGCTTTTGACGATATCTCTCCTATTGCTGACTACAGTGGATCTTTAAGCCTTGAGTTTGTCGATTTTGAGCTGAGCAAGGATGATGTAAAATATTCGATTGAGGAATGCAAAGAGAGAGATGCTACCTATGCCGCACCGCTGACGGTGACTGTACGGCTCTATAATAAGGAAAAAGAAGAAATCAGCGAACATAAGATTTTCATGGGCGATCTTCCCCTGATGACAGAGACCGGTACTTTCGTAATTAATGGAGCAGAGCGTGTCATTGTAAGCCAGCTGGTGCGTTCCCCCGGCATATACTATGCGATCGGGCATGACAAGCTGGGAAAGAAGCTGTATTCCTGCACAGTTATCCCCAACAGGGGTGCATGGCTGGAATATGAGACGGATTCCAACGATGTCTTTTACGTGCGTGTGGACAGGACGCGTAAAGTTCCCGTGACTGTGCTGATTCGTGCACTGGGAATCGGGACCAATGACGAGATCAGGGAAGTGTTCGGTGACGAACCCAAGATTGAGGCAAGCTTCGCAAAGGATACCGCGGAAAATTACCAGGAAGGTCTGCTGGAGCTGTATAAGAAGATACGTCCCGGGGAGCCCTTGAGCGTTGAGAGCGCGGAAAGCCTGATCAATGCCATGTTTTTTGACCCCCGCAGGTATGATCTCGCGAAGGTGGGCAGGTATAAATTCAATAAGAAGCTTGCGCTACGGAACAGAATCCGCGGTCATGTCCTGGCAGCGGACGTAGTGGATCCTTCTACGGGAGAGGTGCTTGCGGAAGAGGGCACCAAAGTGGATATGGCGCTGGCAGATGCCATTCAGAATGCGGCAGTTCCTTTCGTATATATCCAGACGGAGGAGAAGAATGTCAAGGTTCTGTCCAATATGATGGTTGATCTTACCAGCTTTGTGGACTGCGATCCACATGACTTCGGAATCAAGGAGAAAGTTTATTATCCCGTGCTGGCTCAGATACTGGAAGAATTTTCGGATGATCCGGAGAAACTGGCAGAGGCCATCAAGAAGAATGTGCATGAGCTTGTGCCCAAGCATGTGACCAAGGAAGATATCATCGCTTCCATCAATTATAATATGCATCTGGAGTATGGCCTTGGAAATGATGACGACATCGATCATCTGGGCAACCGCCGTATCCGTTCCGTAGGCGAACTGCTCCAGAATCAGTACCGCATCGGTCTGTCCAGGATGGAGAGAGTGGTTCGTGAGCGTATGACTACCCATGACGCGGACGAGACTTCGCCCCAGGCATTGATCAATATTAAGCCCGTGACGGCGGCAGTGAAGGAGTTCTTCGGTTCCTCGCAGCTGTCACAGTTCATGGATCAGAACAACCCGCTTGCGGAGCTGACCAACAAGAGACGTCTTTCTGCGCTGGGTCCCGGTGGTCTGTCCAGAGACCGTGCCGGA
>DKVC01000027.1:0-1401 GCA_002490995.1 Lachnospiraceae bacterium UBA7188 | reverse complement strand
CAGAGACCGTGCCGGATTTGAGGTCCGTGATGTGCATTATTCTCATTACGGAAGAATGTGCCCCATAGAGACGCCTGAAGGACCTAACATCGGATTGATTAACTACCTCGCAAGCTATGCGAGAATCAATGAGTATGGCTTTATTGAGGCTCCTTACAGAAAGATTGACAAGACAGATCCTAAAAATCCCGTTGTCACCAACGAAATCGTCTATATGACAGCGGACGAAGAGGATAATTACCATGTGGCACAGGCAAGTGAGGCTCTGGATTCCGAAGGGCATTTTGTGAGAAATACTGTTTCCGGGCGTTTCCGGGATGAAACCTCCGAATATCCGCGTTCCATGTTTGACTATATGGATGTGTCACCCAGGATGGTGTTCTCCGTAGCGACGGCTCTGATTCCGTTTTTGCAGAACGACGATGCGAACCGCGCCCTTATGGGGTCTAACATGCAGCGCCAGGCGGTGCCGCTTCTGACTACGGAAGCGCCGGTGGTGGGAACGGGCATGGAACCCAAGGTGGCGGTGGACTCCGGCGTATGTGTGGTGGCAAAGAAGTCCGGAACCATAGATTATGTATCCTCGGCCCTGATCCGTATGACCTATGACGACGGAGAGAAGGAAGAGTTCCATCTGACCAAATTTGCGCGGAGCAATCAGTCCAACTGTTACAACCAGAAGCCCATCGTATTTAAGGGCGACCATGTGGAGGCAGGGCAGGTGATTGCCGACGGTCCTTCTACTGCCATGGGTGAGCTGGCACTGGGCAAGAATCCGCTCATCGGTTTTATGACCTGGGAGGGATATAATTACGAGGATGCCGTTCTTATGAGCGAGCGTCTGGTTCAGGATGATGTGTATACATCCGTTCATATTGAAGAGTATGAGGCGGAAGCCCGTGATACCAAACTGGGGCCTGAGGAAATTACCAGAGATGTTCCGGGCGTGGGCGACGATGCGCTGAAGGATCTGGATGACAGAGGTATTATCCGGATTGGCGCGGAGGTGCGTGCCGGCGATATTCTGGTAGGAAAGGTGACACCCAAGGGAGAGACGGAGCTGACTGCCGAGGAGAGGCTGCTGCGGGCAATTTTCGGTGAGAAGGCAAGAGAAGTGCGTGATACTTCCCTGAAGGTGCCCCACGGAGAATACGGTATTGTAGTGGACGCGAAGGTATTCACCAGGGAGAACAGCGACGAACTTTCCCCCGGCGTGAATCAGGCAGTCCGTATCTATATAGCACAGAAGAGAAAGCTTTCCGTAGGCGACAAGATGGCCGGACGTCACGGCAACAAGGGTGTGGTTTCCCGTGTGCTGCCTGTGGAGGATATGCCTTATCTGCCCAACGGTCGTCCCCTGGACATCGTGCTGAATCCGCTGGGTGTGCCTTCCCGTATGAA
>DKVC01000300.1 GCA_002490995.1 Lachnospiraceae bacterium UBA7188 | reverse complement strand
TTTCGTAGAATTTAGAGTTCCAAGAAAAAGCCATATGCCGTTATGCCTGAGGCGTGGCTGTTCCGAACTGTCTGTCTGCCAGCATCAAGGCTATCGCTTCCCATGATTTTTCTGAATATTACTAATGTACAGGATACCAGCACTTTCATTCTGAATTTTATATTGAATTCAATGGAAACATTGACATGCAGCCCCGCATACAATAAACCATAAATAAAACCTTTGGAGGCAAAAAAATGAGTGACTTAACTGCTACAAACTGTGGCTGCAACGATTCCTGCGGATGTGCAAACACGAACAATAACGGATGTGGGTGCGGGAGCTGGATCTGGATTATCCTGCTTCTGTGCTGCTGCGGCGGAAATAACAGCGGCAGCTGCGGATGCGGATGCAACAACGGCGGATTGTTCGGCGGCAACGGCGGCGGATGCGAATGGCTGATCTGGATCCTGCTGCTGTCCTGCTTCTGCGGCAACGGCAGCTTCATCGGCGGCGGAAACAACTGTGGCTGCAACAACAACTGTGGTTGTAACAACAACTGCGGATGTGGCTGCTGATGCAACTAAGCATTGACACGGATGGAGTCCTTATGAGATAAGGCTCCATCTATACTCAAGACCGCCAGAATTTACTAATCTGTCCACGGCGTGCATATATGGCTGGCGGTCTTTCGTTGTCGGTTACTGCAAATCACAACGGCGTGCAGTATAAATTCCGCGGGATGAGATCTCACAGGATAGCATTTCATTCCGTTACAGGCCCTGATGGAAAGCACTTTCCCATTAGGGCCTGTTTCCAACAGGCGCACATATCCCGAAACCTGTCTACATAGAATAGAAAAGGAACTATTCTTGTCCGGAAAGGAATGTGCCGTCATGGAAGAACAAAATACAAATGCCATCACCGCATTTGACTCCCTTTTTACCAACAATCAGATACAGATGCTGAAAATCCTTCTGCCGCGGCTTGCCCCTGAGCACCAGGGTGGCTTCGCAGTTTACATAAAGCTTTTAGAACTGCAGTATGCCTTTACCTTTCTGCGGCGGCATTCAGGAAAACAGTTGTTTGGAAACGTAAAACAGTTATCCGCCGATTTCTTTCAGGGAGATAATTCCGATACCATAGAATTACTGGACGAACTGCTTCCCTTCAGCGGGCCGAAAGAACGTACCAGAATAGAAAACATGAAAAACATGATTCTTAACTTCAAGAAGATGCAGGAAATGATGGAAATGATCAAAATGATGCAGGAGCTGTTCCCGGAGGGAATGGGCGGTGATAATCCCATGGATATGTTCGCTGGCATGACCGACCCGGGACTGTCTTCCATCTTCGAGATGTTCGGCGGGGATAAGAGCGAATGAACCACCCCGCAGCAGGCTACGGGGTATCAGCTCCCGGCTTCTTCTTTCTGGATGCCGCAGGCAGCGGGGTGTGAGACCCGTGAAAGAATAAAACGAAAAAGGAGTACCTATGGAACATGATTCGAGACCAGCGTGGATGTCAGACCCTCTGGTGAAAGACATCCCGGAAAAGAAACTGAAATTTGTGGAAGAGCTTTTTGCAAAGGGACATGGAAAAAGCCAGAAGGAAATAATGGCCTTCGCCATGCCGCTTCTGAAAAAGGCAAAACAGGAAAATCTGACCTTCACACCGCAGGAGATGAATGCCGCTGTCGCTGCCATCCGCAGGCACAGCAGCAAAGAAGAACTGACGCAGATCGACAGGATACTGGAAAAGAGCCGCAACAGTCCTCCGCAGGCCAACCCTTCCAAATGAACCAACCCACAGCATGCTACGGGCTGTCCGCTCCTGGCTCCTTCTTTCTGAACGCAGCAGGCAGCGGGGTATAAATCCGTGAAAGAATAAAGCAGCGGCCGCATACCGGGATTCGCTTACAGCAATCCCGGCATATCTTAACCGCCCAAACCCTTGCAGCAAAATCGCTTTAGGAACTGCCGGAAAATAACCTACGCGTTTTGTTTAGAGTAAACCTGATAAAATCTGTAAATTTTGCAGCAGGCTTGCGTAGGTTATTTGGAGGCATTTCCTTATTTCGCCACGATATTCACAATCCTTCCCGGAACATAGATTTCCTTCACGATATTCCCGGTCAGCTTATCTCCCAGCGCCGCTTTCGCCGCTGCAATGACGGCATCTTTTCCCTCATCCTTGGGAACGGAAATGGTGGCACGTATCTTACCGTTTACCTGTACGCCGATTTCCACCATATTCTCCACAGTCTTGGCTTCCTCGTAAGAAGGCCATGCAGTCTGGTAAATCCTGCCCTCGTATCCGGCAATCTGCCACAGCTCCTCGGTAATGTGAGGCGCAACCGGATTCAGCAGGGTGAGAAGCGTCTTGTACTCGCCCTTTGTGACGGCATTTTTCCTGTAAAATTCATTGATCAGGGACATCATGGCGGCAATGGCGGTGTTATATTTCAAAGTCTCGAAATCTCCCGAAACCTTCTTGATGGTCTGGTGCATCTTTGTCTCCAGATCCGCGCTGTACCCGTCCTCCTCCACAAGCATATCCTGAAGCTTCCATACCCTCTCCAGGAAACGGCGGCAGCCCTTTACTCCGTCCTCACTCCATGCGGCGCTCAAATCAAAAGCTCCGATAAACATTTCGTAGGTTCGCAGGGTATCCGCGCCGTATTCCCTGACAATGTCGTCCGGATTTACCACATTTCCTCTGGATTTGGACATTTTCTCGCCGTTGGAGCCCAGAATCATGCCGTGGCTGGTTCTCTTCTGATAAGGCTCGGGACATGGCACCTGTTTCTGGTCATAGAGGAATCTGTGCCAGAAACGGGAGTAAAGCAGATGCAGCGTGGTATGCTCCATTCCTCCGTTGTACCAGTCCACCGGCATCCAGTATTCCAGAGCCTCTTTACTTGCCAGCGCATTTTCGTTCTTCGGGTCCGTATAGCGGAGGAAATACCAGGAAGAGCCGGCCCACTGGGGCATGGTATCCGTCTCGCGCTTTGCTGGTCCGCCGCAGCACGGGCAGGTGGTATTCACCCATTCTGTCATGGCAGCCAGGGGCGATTCTCCGTTATCGGTGGGCTCATAGGATTCCACCTCCGGAAGCATCAGCGGAAGCTCACTCTCGTCCAGAGGAACAAAGCCGCACTTCTCACATTCCACAATGGGGATAGGCTCTCCCCAGTAACGCTGCCTGGAAAATACCCAGTCTCTGAGTTTGAAATTGGTCTTGCTGGTGCCGATGCCCTTCTCTTCCAGATATTCGATAATCTTCTTCTTTGCATCCGCCACAGATAATCCGTCAAGGAACTGGGAATTCACCAGCGTCCCCGTGGCCACATCTGTGTACACCGCCTCCTGTACGCTCACCGGACTTCCGGCCACCACTTCAATGATGGGAAGGCCGAATTTCTTCGCGAAATCCCAGTCCCTCTCATCGTGGGCCGGGACCGCCATGATGGCTCCGGTTCCGTAGGTCATAAGCACATAGTCGGATATCCAGATAGGGATTTCCTTGCCGTTCACAGGGTTAGTGGCAGTGAGGCCGTCAATCTGCACGCCGGTTTTTTCCTTTACAAGCTCGGTGCGTTCAAAATCAGACTTTTTCGCCGCCTGCTCCCTGTATGCCGCCAGCGCGTCGTAGTTTTTGATCTCATCCTTATATTTCTCAATCAGCGGATGCTCCGGAGACACCACCATATAGGTAGCGCCGAACAGGGTGTCAGGCCTGGTCGTATAGATGCGGAGCTTTTCGTCTTTTCCCGTAATGGAGAAATCCACTTCCGCGCCCTGGGACTTGCCGATCCAGTTTTTCTGGGACACTTTGACTCTCTCAATGTAGTCAACCGTATCAAGCCCTTCCAGAAGCTTATCGGCATACTCCGTAATCTTCAGCATCCACTGGCTTTTGACCTTGCGGACAACCTCGGAGCCGCACCTTTCACAGACACCGTTCACCACTTCCTCGTTGGCAAGGCCTACCTTACAGGAAGTACACCAGTTAATGGGCATCTCCGTCTTATAGGCAAGGCCCGCCTTGAATAATTTCAGGAAAATCCACTGCGTCCACTTATAGTACTTTGGGTCGGTGGTATTGACCTCTCTCTCCCAGTCAAAGGAATAGCCGAGGGAATGAAGCTGCCCTTTAAAACGCTCTACATTGTTCTTCGTCACAATCCTGGGATGGATGTGGTTCTTGATGGCATAATTTTCTGTGGGAAGGCCGAAAGCGTCCCATCCCATGGGATAGAGCACATTATAGCCCTGCATCCTGCGCTTGCGGGCCACGATATCCAGAGCCGTGTAGGGCCTGGGATGTCCCACATGCAGCCCCTGTCCCGAAGGATAGGGGAACTCTACCAGTGCATAATACTTCGGTTTTGAATAGTCTTCGGAAGTCTGAAACGCTTTTTCATCATCCCAGACAGCCTGCCACTTTTTTTCCACCTCGTGGTGGTTGTAAGGTTGCGCCATGTTATTATCCTCCTGCACATAGAAAAGCCCTCTCGCTTTTTAGAGACGAAAGGGCTTAATTCCGTGGTACCACTCTAATTCACA
>DKVC01000199.1:3560-14630 GCA_002490995.1 Lachnospiraceae bacterium UBA7188 | reverse complement strand
GGGCGTTGCCATCATGTGGCACGAGGGGGTGGACGTGTTCATCACCGGCAACTCCACCAACCCCACCAGATTCCAGCATCCCGTAGCAGGTACATACAAGAAGGAAAGAACCGAAGCTGGCAAGAAGTACTTCTCTGTTGCTTCCGGCGGCGGCACAGGACGTACACTGCATCCGGACAACATGGCTGCAGGTCCTGCTTCCTATGGATTTACAGATACACTGGGACGTATGCATTCTGATGCGCAGTTTGCAGGTTCTTCTTCCGTTCCCGCACACGTTGAGATGATGGGTCTCATCGGCATGGGCAACAACCCGATGGTCGGCGCTACCGTGGCTGTGGCAGTGTCCATCGAGGAAGCTGCGAAGGAAGGCAAGTTCTAAGAGATTCCGTAAAATCAAGGGCTATCGTTGACATAGGTTGTCAGCGGTAGCCTTAAATTTTGCACAATATGTGAAGTGTCGAAATATACAGTTCATATCTGGCTTGCGGACAGTAGACGGGAAATTGCCTTTTAACAGAAAGATACTTTGGAAAAAAGAAAGGCAACATTTTATACTGCACACCGGTTAAATTTGCAGTAGAGAAATTGGCAAAATAAATTTCGATGAGTAAAAAGGGAGATACAGTGAGGCATGGATTTATTTACATTATGCGACAGAATTCATCTGCCCGTGGAAATATGGGAAAAAGTCATAGCTTACTACAATACGGCTGATTTCGGCCGGACAGGGTCTTTTCTGGAAGGACTGAAAGACAGGGATACAGAAGCACAGGTCAGAAGAGAACTGGAGAAAACTCTGGAACCCGATCCCGGGAAAATCAAAATGCTCACATGCATGCTGCAGTGCGGAGCAGATTTATACCGATGGTATGAGGAAAAGGGAATACCGGAGCGGATCTTTTTTGACACTATGAGCTGCTTTACCAGATTTATAAAGGAATGCAGGGAAATGACCGGAACCTGGGCTTTTGACCGGGAATGGTGGACCGGACGGCAAATCAGCGGAAACCTGTTCAGGATTGGGGAACTGGAATATGAGATGTTAGACGACGGCGAAAGAAAAGTGAGCATTCATATCCCTTCGGACGCTGTTTTGACCAGGGAAAAATGTGATGCTTCCATGGAAGAGGCAGAGGGCTTTTTTGCCAGGTTTTTCCCGGATTATCAGGATAGGGATTATATCTGTGACTCCTGGCTTCTGGCGCCGGAACTGAAAGAGCTGCTGCCCCGGGATTCCCGCATTCTGGATTTTCAGCGCAGATTTCGGATACAGAAGGTGGATTATTCGGGCGAGGATTATAGGGAGTGGGTATTCAAGACAAAAAATGCCCGGATTGCCGACTTCCCGGAAAATACGCGGCTGCAGAAGAACATGAAGAGGTATCTGCTGGAGGGCGGTAAGATTGGAAATGGCTTTGGGGTGTGGAAAAAATAGCCGCGTTCTTAAGCACCTAAAAAAGAGGAAAAATCATGGTGGATTTATGCTATATTGAAGACAATCCGGATATTGCGGATACTGTAAAAGCATATCTGGAACAGCGAAATTTCAGGGTAACCATATGCGAAACCCTTGCACGGGCCAGACAGTCGATAGAGGCTCATGTGCCGGGGCTTGTGTTACTGGACTGGAATATGCCGGACGGCCGCGGGGACAGCCTGTGCCGGTGGGTTCGGGGCAATTGGAAGGAACTGCCGGTGATCTTCCTGACAGTCAGGGGGGATTCCGCCGACATTGTCTCCGGTTTTCAAAATGGTGCAGACGATTATGTAGTAAAACCTTTCGAACTGGAAGTATTGTATTCCCGAATTCGGGCAGTACTGCGCAGAACAGGCAATGTAGCGGAACAATATCTGTCCTGCGACGATATTGCCATTGACAGAAATCGGCGGACGGTTACTCGTGGTTCTGAAGAGCTTCTCTTGAGTACAGCAGAGTATCAGCTGCTTCTGTATCTGATGCAGCATAAGGGGAAGACGGTTACCAGGGAAAAAATTCTGGAACAGGTGTGGGATGCCAACGGCAGTTATGTGAATGACAATACCCTGACAGTCACCATGAAGCGGCTGCGGGATAAGCTTCATCAGCCGGATTGCCTGAAAACCGTCAGAAGCGTGGGATACCGTATGGAGGACACTCTATGAGCGGGCGGAAAAACATTCTGGTTACTTTCGGGTTCGCTGCGGCTGTGGGCCTGATTGCTTCTGCTGTCGCGGTTCTGCTTTTTACTTACCATTACAGCAGGCAGCAGTTTGACCTGGTGAATTTGATCTGTGGGAGGATGGTGGAACAGGAACCGGAAGCGCTGAAAATCATTTCTGCTACGCTGAAGGAATTTAAGGACGGAAATATTGGAGGGATGGGCGGAAATGATATTCTGGGAAGCCTGGGATATGGTGTTTTTGATTTATCCATGGGTGCTTACGTCGGGGGTCTTCTGTATATCGGAGCAGGGCTTCTGACAGGCTGCGCTCTTTTGTGTGCTGCGTTTCTGTATCGGAATCGAAAAGAAGCAGGGCGGATTCAGACTTTGGCGGACTATCTGGAACAGGCGGAATCAGGCAGGGCGACCGTTTTAGCCGCAACAGGTGAGGATGCGTTTTCCAAACTGGAGGATGAAATATACAAAACGGTGACGTCGCTCTATCAGACCAGGGACAGGGCAGTGCAGGCCAGAAATGATTTTGCGAAGAATCTGTCCAATATCGCTCACCAGATAAAAACACCTATTACTGCTATGTCCCTGTCAGTCCAGATGATAAAGCAGGACATAAGCAGAGAATATGGAAATCAGCCGGAAGAGCGGGACTTGAGCAGGGAGGACATGAACCAGCCGGAAGAGCGGAAACAGCCAGAGGTACATGCTGCACATAAAAACCGCCAAAACAGAACAAGACGGCAAAGTATAAGCAGCAGCCATCTGGAGCAGGTGGAAAAGCAGCTTTTACGCCTGACCCACCTGGAGGAGGCGCTTTTGGTGCTGTCCCGTATCGATGCCGGGACGCTGGTTTTACAAAAGAAGGAAATGGATGTCTTTACTCTGCTGGTGCTCGCGGCGGATAACCTGCAAGAATTCTTTGCAGGTTCCGGCGCGTCTGTGGATATACCGGAACTGGGAGAGATGATGATCATCGCCGACCTGGACTGGACCATGGAGGCGGTGATGAATCTGATGAAAAACTGCCTGGAGCATGGAAACGGAGGAACGGTACATTGTTCCTATGAGCAGAATCCTCTCTATACGGAAATTCTGATCTGGGATGAGGGAGAAGGATTTGCAAAAGAAGATATTCCGTATCTTTTTGAACGGTTTTACAGAGGAAAGAACGCTGGGGAAGGGGGAATCGGAATTGGACTGGCCCTTGCCAGGGAAATCATCGAGCGCCAGAACGGAACCATACGGGCAGGAAACAGGCAGGAGGGAGGTGCCTTCTTTGAAATCCACTTTTACAGGCACATGTAAGTGTCTGCTCCTTCCAGCCGGAACCGCTGGCATACCATTCGCATTCATTCTACCCCTTGCATATGCCTGGCGGCTATTTCTTGAAAACCTCACATACCCTGTTATACTGCTTAGGAACTGTCCTGGAATAACTTGTGCGATTTGATTCCCGTAAAACCATGAATCAAGCCACAAACAAGCATAAAACTGCACAAGTTATTTCTGGACAGATCCTTATTACAACCAGAAGAATCGGCAAAAGTCCATATTTAAAAATTTCGCTGTTAAGATACCGGAGAATATTTATGAATCCTCCTGGCAGCACAACAAATCATCTTGATCACTGAATAAGGGCTTTACACTTTGTACAAAGGTTATTATAATAAAAGTACCAGATACGTGATACAGTAATCGGCTCTCATAGAAAGTAGGTGATAATATGCCGAGTATGTCAGATATTGTAAAAGATCTAGTTGTTGAATTTTCAAGGCTTCAGAATTGGATGCTTTCATCCAAAGAAAATAACGACATGGCTACTTACAAAATGATGCATGATCGATATGTCGAATTGAAAGTTATCCTTGCAACGGCAGGCGTGAATATCATGGAGCTGGATAAAATTAAAGAGTAGCAATCACTATAGCTGAATAGCAATTATTTCTAATTTTTGGTGGCCGGAAATCCAGCCACCTCTTTTGGTGAAAAAGGAATTTACTTTTACAGGCACATATAAGTGTCTGTTCCTTCCGGCTGGAACCGTTGGCTGGCAGTTGCATTTATTCTACCCCTGCATAGTGCATGATCAGCAATGCCCTGAAGGTGATATCGCACTGCCGGCGAACTTTTGCGCGCCAGTCCGTCTCCAGCTGTGCGCCAAAATAGGGGGACCATCCCCGGAATTCGCCGTCATAAATATTTACGGAGCAGATGCCGTAAATCGTTGTTCCCTTCAGCCCTTTTTCACCCAGATATTTGGTTCCGGTTTCCTGATTGTCATACTGGCCGGCATTTTTGCTGCTGCCATGAAAACCCAGGCCGATCCACCCGTTTTCCAACTGCTTTTCGCCTATGAACCGGACTGTTTTTTCTGTCAGTATCTGTTCCTGCAACGCCTTTTCTTCCTCCGGGGTGATTGTGTGCAATACTTCCTTTTTCACCCTGAGCTGAATCGAAGGATTTCCGCGAGCCAGTAAAAAGTCGATCATTTTTTGCTTCATTTTTGTGTACTTTGCCTTTCATTTCTGCCATATCTTTTCACATCCATCTTTGCAGCCAGCATATCACAGGAAAAGACAAAAATCAATAAAAATAGTGCAAATTTACTTCTTCACAATTCCTAAGCGAAAGTGGGAAACTGCATCATGGGATTGGGCGGTGTTGGAAGAGGGGAAGAATGATGAGTGAAAACCCGTTCTTGATGAAGCTCTGATACAACCCTGATACAAGTCTGGAAAGAAGATGATACAAAGAGCAGATAAAATGGTGGTATACTCAAGACCGTCAGAATTTACTAATCTGTCTACAGCAAGCATATCTGGCTGACGGTCTTAAAGCCATTATAATGATAATGGCTTGCCACTGCAGTAATAGTGGCTTTGTTGTTGGTTACTGCAAATCATAACGGCGTGCAGTATAAAATACGGCTGTGCAGAGGCAGCCTCAGGAAAGTAGCGGAGGGTATGAGGGGTATGAGTAAGGAAGAGAGCAGAATCATCGCCGCGATGTGTATACTGGCACTGGTCATGACAGGGTGCGGGAAAGGGGATGCGGAAAGGAAAACGGATGCCGTACAGGGTCTTTCGGTGGTGGAATTAGAAAACAGTACGAATACGGAAGGGGAAGCCGGCACGGAGGGCGTAGCAGGCGTGAAAGACAACACGGGCGAAAAAGACAGTACAGGCGAGAAAGACAGCGCCGGCGAGAAAGACAGCGCCGGCGAGAAAGACAGCGCCGGGCAGGACGGAGCAGGAGGCAGCCTCTGGGACGACGGACCTGTTACCTGGCAGACGGCTTATTTTCCGTTGGAGAATTCCTATACCCAGGTGTTGTCAGCGGGCGGAACATTTTACGGTGTATACGAAAAGGATGGTCAGAACTGGCTGGACTGTGTCGGGAAGGAGAGCCTTACCGTAGAGGGAACAATTTCCCTGCAGGGTGCGGCCCTGGATTCCGGAATGGCGGCAGATAAGGACGGAAATCTCTATCTTCCGGCGGAGGGGGATGAGACGGGCCTATGGAAAATCGACACGAAAAGCGGCTCCCAGGAACAGGAACAGATTGAACTGGAAGACTGTTTTGAAAGAAATAACATGGTTTTGAAGGGCGTCGGGACAGACGCTGAAGGATACACCTATGTCTGGTGCGGATTGATGGTTCCAAAGACGGAAAAAAGTGACGGCATGGAAAGGGAAGTATGGTATATGGCGGACCGGGTCTATGTGAAGGACGGGCAGATGAAAACCGTCTTTTATCAGGAGGTTGCCGACGTTTCGGGAGTGGACGTGCTGTGCTTTCAGATTGATGGGGAGGGCAGCCCCGGTTTTCTCATGAAGGACCAGACTGACATCGTGCTGCAGGAAATCGACGTGGCAGGGCAGAAGCTGACGGAGCCGGTGAGGCTGGGGACGGCCTTTGACTGCTTTGGCATGGAGGATGCGAATATCCCGGAGCATTTGACCTTTACCGGCAGGGGATGGCTGTACTGCCGGGACAATGTGCTCACTGAATTACGGTACGACATCCGGGAAAAGGTGCAGGTGCTGGACCTGGCATCCTATGGGCTCCTGTCATCGGATATCGTGTTCCTGGGGAAAGGAAATGACAGGATGGAGATCATTGACCGGGATACGGAGTCCGGCTCCCTGGAGCTGGCGGTCTTTACCCCGGGGGCTTCGAATAAAGTGACAGTGACCTTAGGGGTAGTCATGGCAGCCCAGGATTTGGAGAAAGCAGTGGCAGAATTTAACCGGAACAGCGCCGGTTACCGGGTGGAAATCGTAGATTATTACACGAGGGAGGGGAATTATGAGGATGCCGACGAGAAGCTGAAGCTGGATGTGGTGACCGGAAAAGCGCCGGATATTATCGCCGCATCGGGAATCGATTATCGAATCTTTTCCGGGAAGGGCGTGCTGGCGGATCTGTACGGTTTCATGGAGGAGGATGGGGAGTTTTCCAAAAACATGCTGGTGCAGTCCGTGTTAAAAGTCTTTGAGGAACAGGGCCATTTATACAGCATCGCCCCTTCCTTTCAGCTCCATACCATGTGGGGGTATGAGGACGTAGCGAGGGGAAGAAGCGGTGTCACCTTCTCGGAACTGCTCCGGATTCTGGCGGATGCCGGGAAGGATGTGAATGCTATCGGCGGCTTCTCCGGGGACGAGCCGGTGCTTACCAGGCTCTGCAGCGCCTGTATGGATGAATTTGTGGACTGGGAGACAGGCACCTGCGAGTTTGACGGAGAGTATTTTAAGGAAGTGCTTTCTTTTGCCGCAAACTACCATCCTGCGGCGGGGGAATGGAGCTACCTGCAGGGAATCCGGGACAGGAAGCAGGTGTTTACCGTGGGCATGATTTCCAGTGTGGCGGACTATCAGCTGGAAAAGGAGCTGTACGGTGGGAAGATTTCCTTTATCGGTTATCCCGCGGCAGAGGGCAGCGGCACGGCGGTGGCTTTCCGCAGCAGTGACGTGGCAGTCAATGCGAGAAGCAAAAACCAGTCGGGTGCGTGGGAGTTCGTAAAATTTTACCTGCAGCAGGGGTATGACGGGCAGGGCTTTCCCATGGTGCAGGAACGCTTCGACGAGGTGATGGAAGCCGCCATGAAGGAGGATTACACCGAATCCGAATCGGAAAGCGGCGGGAGAGAAAGGCTACCCAAAGGCACTTATGGGGCTGGGAATGAGATCATCATAGTCTATGCCGCTTCCCGGGAAGAGGTGGATGCGGTTTTAAGGCTTGTGGAGAGCGCAGCGAATCGGTTTGAGCTTCATCCGGTGATCCAGAATATCATCAACGAGGAGGCGGAAGGATATTTTTCCGGACAGGTGGATCTGGACAGCACCGTGGACAAGATTCAGAACAGGGTCAGCCTGCTGCTGCAGGAGTCACGGTAGGGCAGCCGGTGGTGTTATGAGACGGGGAATCATACGTAAGATTGGAGGGGATTTGAATTTTTGGGCACTTTTGGAAGTCGAAAAAATCCAAATCGGCCAGACAGAAAAAGGATAGAACCTTAAGTATATAATGGGGCTGTCGGGAAACAGTATTCATTCACAATATATATTGTGGGAATGCATTTATTTCCCGACAGCCCCATTATTACACAAATTCTTTTTTACAGTCACTGATCTGTAATTTTCATTTGCTATAATATACAGTAAGAAAGTTGCATAACAACTTTCTTACTGTAACGAGGAAAAATGCGCAGCATTTTTTCGAGTCTACGCAACGGGAAATGTAAAGCATTTTCTGAGTCTGCGCAACTGGAAAAACCTGCATACAGCAGGCAGGAAAGCGAGGAAAAAAGTAAAATGGAGATTTTAAAATGCGAAGCCCTCCGGAAGACCTACGGTTCCGGAGACAATCAGGTAAAGGCACTGGACGGGATTGACCTGTCAGTCAGCAAAGGCGAATTTGTAGCGATTATGGGGGCTTCCGGCTCCGGGAAATCCACCCTGCTGCATATTCTGGGCACCGTGGATAAGCCCACATCAGGAAAAGTCACTATAGACGGAACCGACCTGGCCCGTCTGAACCGGACGGAGGCGGCGATTTTCCGGCGGAGGAAAGTAGGATTGGTGTATCAGTTTTATAACCTGGTTCCCACACTGACGGTGCGGAAAAATATCTGTATGCCCCTGGCGCTTGACCGGAAGAAGCCAAACACGGAATATTTCGAGAAAATTGTCAGTTCCCTGGGGATTTCCGACAGGCTGGATGCCCTGCCCAACCAGCTGTCCGGGGGACAACAGCAGAGAGTGGCTATTGCGCGCTCCCTGATTTACCGTCCGGCGCTGCTTCTGGCAGATGAGCCCACCGGGAACCTGGACCAGAAAAATACCAGGGAGATTATGGATATGCTGAAGCTTTCCCACCGCAATCTGGAGCAGACCATTCTGCTGATTACCCACGATGAAAAGGTGGCTTTGGAGGCAGAACGTATCATAACCATAGAAGACGGGCACATCATCAGCGACGAGCACAGGGGGGAGGTGAAATCGCTGTCATAAGGATAAGGAAAAGTCTGATGCACATGTTAGCTTCAGACAATTTCTTAATGCATGACAGCGACAGGATATGTGGAAAGAATATTCAAAAAGTTATATACAAAATAATCGTTTGTCAGGTTTGTCCGTCAGGATTGCAGCATTTATTTCCGCTCTGCTGTTATCGCTTCTGTGCGGTGTGTTCTATAACCTCTGGAAATATGAAGTGGAGCGGATAGTCCTGGAGGAAGGTGGATGGCAGAGCCGCATAGCAGGATCGTTTAGCCCGGAAGAGATAGAAGCCGTGAGGAATTTTGCAAGTGTGAAGGATATGGTGGTGAGGGACGGTACCGGAGAAGGGGCAGCGTCTTACGGGAAACAGAGTTATGTGGAGCAGGGAGATGGACAGGAGTCGGAAACCGTAATCGACCTGTATTTTGACCGGTACGGAGCCGTGCTGAAGGATACGCCCCGCATCGCTGAGCTGGCGGGGGCTTCTCCGGAACAGACTGCCTATCACTACGGGCTTCTGGCCATGTACCTGATCCGTCATCCTTCAGACCCGGCGCCCAGGCTGCTGTTCCCGTTGTTTCTCCTGATAACGGGAATCGCATCCTTTTCCCTCATTGTCATTATCCATAATTCCTTTGTCCTGTCCATGAATGCAAGGATTCATCAGTTCGGGATTTTTTCCAGTATCGGGGCAACACCCAGACAGATCAGGACCTGTCTCTTGCAGGAGGCGGCGGTACTGTGCGCTTTTCCGGTAGTGGCAGGGAATCTGTCAGGAATCGCAGGCAGCATGGGAATCCTGGAGCTGACCAATCGGATCCTTGGAGGCGAAGTGCCCGGCAGGCATAAGGCTGTATTCGGCTACCACCCTCTGGTTCTTGGAGTGACATTGTTCGTAACGGTGCTTACCATATGGATTTCCGCATGGCTGCCGGCAGGAAAGCTAAGCAGGCTAACGCCCCTTGAAGCCATTAAAAATACAGGAGAATTGCAGCTGAAACGAAGGAAAAACTCCCGTATTCTGGGGCTTTTCTTCGGTATGGAAGGGGAACTGGCCGGAAATGCCCTGAAAGCCCAGAGGAAGGCTTTGCGGACGGCATCTCTGTCCCTGGTTTTCTCTTTCATGGCTTTTACCATGATGGAATGCTTTGTGACCACTTCGGATATCAGTACCAGAGAAACGTACTTTGAGCGCTACCAGGATGTCTGGGATATCATGGTTACGGTTCGGGACGGGGATGGGGCTGCTTTCGAAGAAATAAATGAAATACGGGCACTTCCCGGGGTGGAAAGTGTCGTGGCATACCAGAAGGCCATGGCAAAGAGAGTTATCAGGGAGGAGGAAATCAGTGAGGAAATGAAGAGTTTCGGCGGATTTTCCCATGCTTCCGAAAGTGTGGTGACGAAAGTGGACGGCGGGTGGATGGTGAATGCGCCCCTTGTCATACTGGATGACAGCAGTTTCCTGGATTATTGTGAGCAGATTGGTATCCCTCCCTGTCTTGACGGGGCAGTGGTGCGGAATCTGATCCGGGATGTGACAGATCCTGATTTCCGCCATGTGCAAAATGTGCCCTATCTGAACACGGGCAGCACCGGAGAAGGGACGGTAAGTATCTTAATGCGGCCGGGCAGCGAAGAAATGGCGGAGGTTCCGGTACTGTGTTATACGGCGGAAGTCCCACTGCTGCGGGAGGAATATGCCACACTGGATTATTACCAGCTGGTACATTTTCTGCCGGTGTCCTTATGGGAGAAAATCCGGGGACAGATAGGGGAAGGAGAGGGAGAACTGTATCTGCGTATCCTTGGGGGAGAAAATGTCACCCTGGAACAGCTAAACGGGCTGCAGGAGCGGATTGACAGCCTGCTTGCCGGAAAGTATGTGACGGAGAGCGAGAACCGGATTCAGGAGTACGAGTTAAACGGAAGGCAGATACAGGGGATGAAGCTGATATTCGGAGGGTTCTGCGTGCTTCTTGCCCTTATCGGAATCGGCAATGTGTTTTCCAATACTTTAGGGTTTGTACGCCAGAGAAAGCGGGAATTTGCTAGGTACATGTCCCTGGGGCTGACGCCGGAGAATATGGGGAAGATGTTCCGCATTGAGGCAATGGTTCTGGCAGGCCGCCCGGTTCTGGTTACTTTGCCCCTGGCGGTGGTTGTTATGGGGCTCATGCTGAAAATGAGTTATATCGCGGTGGGAGAGTTTCTTGCCCAGGCGCCTTTTGTTCCCATTGCCGTATTTATGGCGGCTATCCTGGGATTTGTGGCGCTGGCTTATTATTTGGGATGGCGGAATGTGCGCAAAATCAGCCTGGCGGAAGTGCTGCGGGATGATACCATGTTGTAAATACCCGGAGAATGTCGGCTTCTGTTTCAGAAAATAAAAGGGGCTGTCGGGAAAT
>DKVC01000199.1:0-3244 GCA_002490995.1 Lachnospiraceae bacterium UBA7188 | reverse complement strand
TGCAGTTATTTCCCGACAGCCCCTTTTATTTTCCACGTCAAAACGTCTTTGACAATGGCGGCGGTCAGCTTTGGATTGTAGCTCTCCCTTCCTACAGCCGGAAAGGAATAGCCTATTGACTTTTTTCGCGATTATGCTTATAATAAATCATATGATTTAAAACAAACGATTCAGAAAGGAGAATTAAGACATGCCGCCAAAAGCTAAATTCAGAAAAGAGGAAATTACAAAAGCCGCATTAGATATTGTCAAAACAGATGGCTTCGAAGCCTTAACTTCCAGAGAACTGGGAATACACCTGGGCAGCTCAGCCAGGCCGATTTTTACTGTATTCAAAAATATGGAAGAAGTGCAGCAGGCTGTGATTCAATCTGCCAAAATGCTGTATAAGGAATATGTCAATAAAGGTTTAACGGCGGAACACCCTTTTAAAGGCGTAGGGACGCAATACATTCTCTTTTCCGTTGAAGAGCCCAAACTTTTTCAACTTCTGTTTATGACAGAGAAACCGGAAATACCCGATTTCTTTGGTGTGCTTCCGTTGATAGAGGAAAGCTATGAGAAAATTCTCCTGTCAATTCAGAACGATTACGGAATCAGCGAACTTTTAGCCAAAAAGCTGTATCATCACCTTTGGATTTATACACATGGCATTGCAACGCTTTGTGCCACCAGAATGTGCCGTTTTACAGGTGATGAAATCAGCTCGATGATTACAGAGGTATTTACGAGTCTTTTAAAAAATGTAAAGGAGCGATGAAATCATGCTTAAAATTAAGGATATTACAAAATCATATGGTAACGGAGAAAGCCGATTCCGGGTATTACAGGGTATCAGCCTTGAAATTAAAGATGGGGATTTTGTAGTTATACTCGGTGTATCGGGTTCCGGAAAGTCAACCTTTTTGAATGTAATTTCGGGGCTTGAACGTCCTGACAGCGGTGAAGTCTTTTATGACGGAACAGACATTACATTGCTTTCCGACAATGAATTGACTGCATTTCGAAAAGAAAATGTCGGGTTTATTTTTCAGCAGTATTATTTGCTGCCCAATATGGATGTTGACAGGAATGTGAAAATGGGTGCGGATTTAGCGGGCAACAAAGACTACATGGAGATAATCAAAGCAGTGGGGCTCGGAGAAAAACTACATAAATATCCCAGTGAGCTTTCAGGCGGCGAGCAGCAAAGGGTTTCAGTTGCAAGGGCATTAGCGAAAAAGCCCAGGGTTTTGTTCCTTGATGAGCCGACAGGCGCGTTAGATGAAATGACAGGCCGGGAGGTACTGGATTATATCTGCAGATTAAAAAATCAGTATGGCTTTACGATTGTAATGGTAACACACAATTTGAATATTGCAGAGATGGCTAAAACAGTCATCAAAATGAACAGCGGCAAACTAATCAATATTTATCAAAACGAAACACAAAAGACCGCTTACGAGATTGGATGGTGAGACTATGCTTATTGGAATAAAGAATGCGTCAAAACTCGTCGGCATTTCCATTATCTCCTGCTGTGCCGTGCTGGTATGTACAATGTTCCTGAACTTTTATTTGGATGTTCGGTCTATTGAGAGTAAAATAACATCAGAATTGTCCATGATATTCTATAACGCCCAGGTATCGACGGTAAAGGTTGTCTGTCTTGTATGCGGTGGCTGTTTGTTGATAACTTCGGTTGTGATGCTGATGTTTTATATGAAGCATTATATCGATACCCACAGGAAAGAGCTTGGCATATTAAAGGCGATGGGGTATTCAAATCTAAAAGTCGCAAAGAACTTCTGGGTATTTGGAATCAGCGCGTTTACCGGAACTGCAATTGGTTTCGGTGGGGCATTTCTTCTAATGCCCAGGTTCTATGCTCTGCAAAACAAAGATAAAATGCTCCCGGAGATAACGATACATTTTCATACGGTCATTTTGCTTTATTTTGTTATATTGCCGGCAATTGGCTTTTCCCTGCTTGCAATTGGTTATGCCTGGTATAAGTTAAAGAAACCGGTCATATTGCTTTTGAGAGACAATCTGCAGATTTCCTCTAAAATACCCAAACACGGAATTGATAAAAACAGAGAGGTTTCATTTATAGAGGATTTAAAAAGCAATACTTTGAAATCGAAAAAGATACTTGTATTTTTCACTGTTTTTGCTTCGTTCTGCTTTTCTGCCATGACACAGATGTCGTTTAGCATGAAAGATTTGGCAAGTGAAATGATGGGGGCAATGATGCTCGTAATCGGTCTTACTTTAGCTTTTACAACATTATTTCTTGCTGTTACAACAGTAGTGAAAGGAAATACAAAGACAATCGCTATGATGAGGGTTTTCGGCTATTCGCAGAAAGAATGCTGCAAAGCAATTCTGGGTGGATACAGGCCGATGTCTTATATTGGTTTTGTAATCGGAACGGTATATCAGTACGCATTGCTTAGAATGATGGTTGATATTGTATTCAGGGATGTGGAAGGGGTTCCTGCTTATGAGTTTGATTTTCCTGTTATGCTTATTTCGCTGGTTGTTTTTACCGTGATTTATGAAATTTTGATGTATATCTATTCTGAAAGGATAAAGAAGATTTCGATTAAGGAAATTATGGCTGAGTAATCGGTGAATATCACCACTCGGAAAAGTCACCATAGACGGGGGCGAGGACGGTGGCGGAAGTGCTGTGGGATGATACCGAGTTGTAAATACCTGGAGGATGTCGACTTCTGTTTCAGAAAATCAGATATTCGCTGCCTGTAGAGGGGTATTTTATTCTTCCACGAGTTTAATACATCGCTGCTTGCAGCATTCAGAAAGAAGAAGCAAGAAGCCAAGGGCGGATCATCCGTACCTTGCTGTGGGGTGTTTCATTTTATACTGCGAGTCAAGGAAATTTGCAGTATATTACAGGAACCGCTCCGCGAAGCCTGTAATCGAAAGTA
Source organism: Lachnospiraceae bacterium UBA7188 (assembly GCA_002490995.1). Classification (GTDB taxonomy): domain Bacteria; phylum Bacillota; class Clostridia; order Lachnospirales; family Lachnospiraceae; genus Acetatifactor. The sequence continues at coordinate 311 of DKVC01000199.1, read as the reverse complement.
AACTATAATAAAGCCATTATCACTATAGTGAATTTAAGACTGCCAGCCATATATACCTGCCCAAGACAGATTTGTAAATTCTGGCGGTCTTGAGTATAAAGTCAGGTTCTGCATACATCCGGGAAGGGTTCTGAAGGGCAGCGGCTTTGGCATTCCCGGCTCCAATGCTCACGTATGGTAAACAAGCAGGCAGCTGAAAACAAGAAGGAACCGAAAATAAGATAGAGCGCCAGCACCTTGAAGTTGACAGATGCACATAGTATAATATCAAAAAAGCCAAGGTGGTACAGCCCATGAAAAATAAAATGCTT
>DKVC01000119.1 GCA_002490995.1 Lachnospiraceae bacterium UBA7188 | reverse complement strand
CGGTCAAAAACCATTTCCGCGCTGCCTCCGTCCACAATGGCATAGATGGTAAAGTCCCGTTCCAGAAGCTCCGCCGCCCGGTCTTTGGAGAGGGGCAGCATATCCCCGTCCAGATAGCCGTAGTCCTTTTCCAGTTCTTCCACGGTAAGGCCGGAATCCGGCATCGGGTATTGATCTAACGCAGTGTTCCCAACTACAGGATTTTCATGGTCAAAATGCTCCTGCCGTTCCTGAACCGCCTCCTGCGTAGCGTTCAATGCCGCCTCCTGCAATGTATCAATCATGGCAAGGGGCGCAAGTTTAATCGAATCAGAACCGAGGCCGTGCATTTCACTGATACGGAGAACAGCCGTGGAGAGCATGATGTCCGGCGCGTCAAGCTGTCCTCCGTCCAGTTCCTTTAATGTCTCCACGTCATAGAGCGTATAGTCCCAGCCGCTTTCACTGGACTGGATATGAAGATAAACAGAATCGTCCAGGACACAGAGCTTTTCTTCCGGCATAAAAACGGATTCCGAAGGGAGCAGGCCGCTTTCCGCGATCTGCCCGCGGGTGAGCGGCTGGGGGTATTCGATAAAGCCGTAGGCCCGGACAGTTCCGTTTTCATATTCGGTGATCCGGGGTTCTTCCTGGATATGTACCCCTTCCATCTGCGGATATGTACCATTATCCAAAGCGTCCTGGGTGATATAGTAGCGGTAGGGTGTTTCTACCGGCTCTGCCTGGGGAATTTCCGGTTCCGGCTGTTTTACCGGCTCCTGCCGAAGCACTTCCACCTCCGGCATGGCGGCGATCAGGTCATCCACGGCTTTCTGTACCAGAGGATTATCGCGGAAGTCATCAATCATGTTGATGATGTCCACATCAATCGTGTTCCCTTCCAGAATAGGGAAAGAGGTTCCTCCGTAGAGACTTCCATCCTCCGGCAGCTCAAAACCGATCCCCTTGATTCCGTTCATGCGCTCGGCAGGAATAGCGTGATAGAGCCGGATTGCGTCAGCCAGGGAGAGGTTCTCATGGTGTTCGCCAAGGTCGGGAAACTCCATGCACTCCGCCACATAATAGCGCAGCGGCTCCGGCTGGGACGGCTCTCCGGCATCCGGCCCGGCAGTAACTATCGGCTCTGGTATGGGAGATTGTGTTGTTTGTGCTTCTTTCTGTTCCGGAATATCTTCCGTCTTTTCGTCCTGCGTCTGATTTTCCGGAACCGGCGCAGATACGGTTTCTTCTGTTGTTTTTTCCGACTCCGATACGTCCTGTGCCATATGCTCCGGCTGTACAGACAGGTCAATGCCGCGTTCCTTACAGATTTCCGCAAAGTGCATATCAATGTCGCGGATCAGGCTGCTGGCAGTCTTATTGATAGTGTCCAGGCTGGCCTTTAACTCCGGCAGCTCCTTTCCTTTGCTCCAGGAGGCGATATATCCGAAACTGTTATCCCCGGTTTCAATGCCGTAATACTGGCAGACTGAATACGATACGCTCTCTGCCTCGACTTCTTCCGTGCGCCGGTCTTTAGGTTTTGGCGGTTCCTTCGTTTCATCCCCTTTGGCGGCGGCAAGGCGTTCCTTCTCATAATTGTGGAGCTTGGCATGGGTGATCTCATGGACAGCGGCAGATACGGTCTGCACCTCGCTCATGCCTGACCGGATGGTAATGCTCTGTGTGTCGGCACTGAAAAAACCGTCTGCATTGTCCCGGATGGGAGCCATGGTCATGGGAACCGGGGAGGAACGTCTAAGGGCCTGCATGAAAATCTCATAATTCTGTACATTTCCTTTTAAGTCGCTGGCAAGCTGGGGGAGCGGTTTTCCCTCGGTCTGCGATACGTCAAAAACAGAGACCACCTTGAACATGGGAATCTGTATCTCTTTTTCCTCCAGGATAGCTTTTCCGTCCTTATCCAGCACCGGAGCTTTCGTGTCGGGGTCGCGCTTGATTTCTTCTATCTTTTTCTTGAACGGGGTCGGGGCTATTATCTTGATGCTCCGTTCCCCTTTTTTTACATGGCGGCCAAACTGGTCTTTCCATTTATTAAATCCAGCCACAAGGCTGGCGTGGGGCATCTGCATATGGATCAGCATGATATTGTTGGTGGAATAGTTGTGGAACCGCGACATCGTGCGGAGATAATTCATGTATTTTTCGCTTTCAAACAGTTCCTTGATCCCCTGCTCAATGCCGGCAGTGATTTCCTGCAGCCGTTCCTTGTTGCTTTGCTTCTTGTCTGCCATAATTACAACTCCTTTCCTGATTCAAAAATGGGGTATGGGGTTCCAAAGAAAAAACGCCCCGGCACAGAAAGAAGATTCCTGTACCGGGGCGCGGCTCATGTTATTTTTTGGAGCTTGCGCCCCTGTCCGGGGGGCCTGATACCCGCCGTCTTTGCCCGTTCCCTGGCTGCAGCGCGGCGCTGTTCGCTGTACGGCTCCCGGATCAGGACACAGGCTTTTGGCACGGTGTAGGTATTTTCCCGTTCCTGCCGTACCTGCTTCGGATATTTTTCTTTCAGCCGGGCCAGCTTCTTTAACAGCTTTGGGTCATGGGTGTAGACGCTGGCAGTCTGTTCGGCCTGGTTATAGCCTATGATTGTCTCCTGTTCATACTTGGATAGTCTCAACGTGCCGCCTCCCTGGGCTTATGCGCCCTCCCCTTTGCCGGAGCAATCGGGTTCCCTCTTAAATCATAGCTGCTGGTTCGGGCCGCAGGGGTAGCCCAGCCCCGTGTGGCTCCGCCCATCATGGCCGCCTCCTGCTGGCGGGTCACACCCATGCGCCGGTTTTTCTGCGCCGCTGTCATTTCGTTCTGTTCCCGGTAGGGTGCGGAGCGGTCGCATTTCCGATAGCCCTTTTCCCCCTGGATCAGCAGAATCAGCTCTCCGGTAGCGGGCAGTGTGCTGTAACACATCTTGGGAAGGGGCATGGGTTTTTCCGGTGCATAGGAAGTGCCGTTTCTCTCCATCAGCTCGGCAAACTGGCAGATATGGTAGACATTGTGGCCCACCTGGGTATGATACTCGTCTAAAAACTTGCAGGGCCTGGTTGCTTTCTCACCATCGGAGAAGGTCAGCACCACATTCCCGCCATCCGGCACATAAAACAGAGGGTCATAGTGGCTGTTAATGAAACATATCATTTTTTCCGGTTCGCTCATTTCTGTTTCCCTCCTTCAAATTCCAGCTTGAAATTCACATACTTGCCGCCATCATCATTCAGAACCACAACGGCATCATAAGTCTTGCCGGTTTTTTCAGAATAGCAGCCGGACAGTTTCGCACGTCCGTCCTTCAAGAGTGCAGCGACCAACTCCGGGGTCAGTTTCTTTTTCTTGGCAGTAAAAAAACGGCTTTCTTTCCAGAGGGCAAAGCCGCAGCTTTTGTTATCACACACAAAGCCTTTTTTAATCTCCACCACAGAGCCGCAGCAACGGGGGCATCTGCCTATGCTTTCCCGGCTGCTGGGAAACAGGCTGGCCGCATCTTTTACCACTTCATGATTCCTGGCCAGCTCCTTTAACATGGCAGTAATCTGTTCCAGAAATGCCTCTGGCGTGGCGGTGCCTTTTTCGATCTCCTTTAATTGATGCTCCCATTCCGCAGTCATGGAAGGGGACTGGATCGGCTCCGGCAGAATGGAGATCAGGGCCATTCCCTCCTGGGTCGGCATCAGATGGACAGCCTTTTTTACCTTTTTCCGTTCGACAAAGCCCACCTTAATGAGCTTTTCCAGAATCCCGGCGCGGGTGGCCGGTGTCCCCAGGCCCTTCCGCTCGGCGTCCTCCGGCATCTCACCGGCCCCGGCTGTCTCCATGGAAGAAAGCAGCGTATCCTCCGTAAAATGTCCCGGAGGGCTTGTTTTCCCTTCTTTGACAGAGGCCGAAATTACTTCCAGCTCCTGGCTTTCCTCCAAAAGCGGCAGAGCCTTGGCTTCTTTCTCATGGTCAGTATCCGGCTTGTTTTTCAGTGTGTCCCGGTAGCGTCCGTCCAGCTCCTTCCAGCCGGGGTGCAGTACTGCCCGACCTTTGGCCTTAAAATGATACCCGGCACATTCCATGAGGACGGCAGTCTCTGCAAAGGCATGGGGCTGGCCTACCGCGCATAACAGCCTTGCGGTGATAAGATGCAAAAGGGAACGCTCCCCGGCAGGCAGGGAGGACAGATCAGCGTCTTTGATTCCCTGGGTGGGGATAATCGCATGATGGTCGCTCACCTTGCTGTCATTGATAACCTGGCCGGAATTACAGCTTATGGGTACGCCGGAGGCAAAGGGCATTGCCGTGGCAGCCACATTCACCAGAACCGGAAGGCTGTCTGCCATATCGGAAGTCAGGTAGCGGCTGTCTGTCCGGGGGTAGGTGGTGAGCTTTTTTTCATATAAGGACTGTAAATAATCAAGGGTCTGTTGGGCGGTAAATCCCAGCAGCCGGTTGGCCTCCCGCTGAAGGGTAGTCAGGTCATAGAGTGCAGGAGGCTTTTCTGTCTTTTCTTTGCGCTCCACTGTTTTAACGGTGGCCGCCTCTGCAGCAGCGCAAGCCTCCATGACATTTTTTGCCTGGGTTTCGTCCTCCAGCCGTTCCCCAGAGGCATTAAAACTGGGAAGGGCCAGCACTGCCGTATAAAACGGAACCGGCTTAAATGCGGCGATCTCTGCCTCGCGCTTTACGATCAGGGCCAGTGTCGGGGTCATTACCCTCCCAATGTTCAAAGTGCGGTTGTAGAGGCAGGAAAACAGCCGGGTCGCATTGATCCCTACCAACCAGTCGGCTCTTGCCCGGCACAAGGCGGCCTGATAGAGATTATCGTAGTCCGCAGAGGGCCGCAGATGTGCGAAACCTTCCCGGATAGCGGAATCTTCCATAGAGGAAATCCAGAGCCGTTCCATTTTCTTTTTGCACTGGGCCTGTGTATAGACCAGCCGGAAAATCAGTTCCCCTTCCCGGCCCGCGTCACAGGCACAGACAAGTTTCTCCACATCGTTCCGGCTCATAAGCTGTTTTAAAAGATCAAACTGTTTCTTTGTGCCGGGGGATACGGTATATTTCCATTTCTCCGGCAGGATGGGAAGATCGGAGACTGCCCATTTCGCATACTGTTCTCCATAGGCGGAGGCATCGGCCAGCTCCACCAGATGCCCCACGCACCAGGAAACGAGATAGCCGCCTCCCTCCAGATAACCGTCTTTCCGGTTTCCGGCTCTTAAGACAGTGGCGATAGATTTTGCAACAGAAGGTTTCTCTGCAATCACAAGTGTTTGGTTCATTCGGTTTCTCCTTTCGATTTTTTGCGGATGATCAGGTCGCGGCGGCAGATGCCGTTACAGCCCCTGCCATAGCTGGGACACCCATGGCAGCGGTGATTTTTCGGCAGGGCTTTGGGGCGGGTATCGCGCCCGCCCACCGGCTTCTGCTGCATCAGCCGTTCCAGGGGATTGTCAGTGAAATAGGTCATTCATCCTCGCTTTCCGCGTCATTCTCATAGCCGGTATCAGATTCCCCGTTATCGTCAGGCGCTTCGTCCTCGTCATCCTCGTCTTCAAACTCATAATCGTCCAGGTCGGCAGAGGGTTTGGCTGCTTTCTTGTTCTTTACAAATTTGAGATAGGCATAGGCCCCACCGCCTCCGGCCAGGGCAAGTAAGAGCAGGACTGCTAGGATGCCCTTGGCGTTGCCGGACTTTTGGGGTTCCGGCTCCGGTTCTTTTTCTTCCTCCGTTTCCTCGGTCGGCTCCGGCTGCACTTCACGCCCGGCGCACTCGGTCATGTTGGCGGAGCAGACGGGGCAGTTCATGTTGACCGCACCTGCTGCGCAGCGTTCCGTGCAGACACAGGCCACCGGCTTTTCCTCACTTTCCTCTGCCAGTGCCGCCAGATCGTCCGTATCTACCGGATTCAGGAAATAAGTTTTATACTGTTCCTCATCCTCGTTCACCGGCGCATCATAGTCGATCACCAGATAAAAGATGTTGCCCGCCCTGTCCTCAATGGTCAGGAACTGCTTATTGGTGGCTTTGTCATAGAGCAGATCGCGGGTCACGATGTCCGTATCTTCGGATAATGGTTCTCCCGGCTCTATGGCCGGTTCCGTTTCTTCCGGGAGCGTTTCTTCTTCCTCCGGCCCGCCGCCGGCATAGGCGGTCATGGAAAAAGCGGTGAAGCTAAGCATCACCGCCAGAAATACCGTTAAGATATGAAATTTAGTTTTCTTCATGTTCAGGTTCCTCCATTTCTCCCCGCAGGGCAGCGGCGGGGTTCGCTTTCATGGTCTGGATCAGTGCGGCAAGCTGGGTGATATTTAAGTTGTGGCTATGCACCAGTTCCAGAATGTCATTGTTTTCAAGCTCCGTGATCTGCCGCTCAATCTCTTTGTTGCGGCTTACAAGCTCGGATATTTTTGCCTTGTTCTTATCCAGATCAGCCCGGAGCTTTTTGATTTTTGCGTTCATTGTGGTAAATCCCTCCTGTTATTTTTCCATGTTCATGCCTGGGGACTTCCTCCCTTTTTCCTTTTCAGGAAGGTTCCTCGTTGCTGCCTTTGCCTTCATTTCCGCGAGATTCTTTTTCACAGATACCCGCTCTGTGGCAGTCTCAACTTTGGCCGCGGCCTGTCTCTCCGGCGAAAAAGCCTCCTTCTCCTGTGCATCAAACAGTGCCTGCAGGCGGTTCTCTGCCGCCGCAAGTGAATCGTTCAGGCTGTCTATATTCTCCTGTATGCGGTCAGAGGCGTCACTTGCGCCGCCGGTTTCCAGCATAAAGCGTTCCAGCCTGTCTTTTTCACTGTCAATCTGCTGTGTCAGCTTTTCACATTCCGCCATAAGGCTTCCGATTGTCTCCGTTGAAAGCCCTCCGGATATGTCCGTTTTTTTCTCTATCTCATCCATCTGAATCCTCCTTAATTCCATTTTCTTAAAAAATATTTTTGGAAATGATTGTGCTGCCAAACTTTATTCTGGCTGGATACCTCCTTTTATGGCAGCCTTGCAAATGTGTAGAAATGTTGCTGCCAGTATGGTGTGTTGATTGAGGCGTAAGAGATAGGAGAACCGCAGTGGATCATCATCCCGTTGCCTACATAGATGCCTACATGGGAGGCACCGCTGGTGTTATAGGTTCCCTGAAAAAAGATCAGGTCGCCGGGTTTTGCATTGGAGCTGGACACAGGCGTACATAAGCCAAGCAGCCCGTTGGCGGTCTGCCGTCCCACGTTCCAGCCGGAATGATTGATCACCCAGCTTACGAACCCGGAGCAGTCAAAAGAAGTGCTGGGATTGGAGCCTCCCCACACATAAGGGTAGCCCAGGTATTTTTCGGCCTCCCGGAGCATGGCGGCAAACTGTTCATCCTCCAAAGCCTCCGGCGGCACACCATAGTCCAGATAATCCTCCCTGCCCGATGCATTGGGGTATTCGCCCTGTGGGAACAGATCTGGCCGGTTGCCCAGCGTTGCCATATACACCGCATACATACTGACCTG
>DKVC01000276.1 GCA_002490995.1 Lachnospiraceae bacterium UBA7188 | reverse complement strand
ACATATTTATTGACTAACACCAAAACAAATAATAGCCTTCCAGCTCCTCAGCTCCCGTTCCCAAAGCCGATTCCATCCGGGCCACCGCCTCATCGGAAGCCTCCCCCGGAATCAGAATGCAGTTGACTCCCTGCTCCAGGGCTTTTTCCACACATCTCTCTAATGTGGCTATATCCGCAGCCGGTTCTTCCTTCTCAGCCAGCCATGCCGGCACAGTCATGTCTTCCCGGGGCAGGGCAATCTCCATATCCGCCTCTCCTGTTGTGCTCATGTGCTCCATCCACTGTTCCAGCATGACAGTCTCTTCCTGATAGACATCATAGGAATAAGCGTTTAAAAAGCCGTCCCGAATATTCCTGCCATAGGGAAGCAGTATATCCGCATCCTTCTCCCTGGCATATTCCATGATCTCCCAGGGAGCCCACAGGCAAAGTCTTTCTCCGGAATATCTGCCGGAGAGCCTTTCCAGCAGAGCGTAAGCGCTCATCCGCTCTTCCCTCCGGGAATCCCTGTCCCACAGGGTGCTGCCCAGGCTGCCGCAGAACAGAAGAACCGCCAGCAGGAGCAGTGTAAAAGGCACTGTCTTTTTCCACTGTCTCCCGTTCTCTGCCCGGTATTCCGTCCAGGCGCAGGTCAGGCCATAAGCAATCACTGCCGTCACCGGCACCAGGCTCCATATCCACTCATAATGATAGAATTTCGTCTGGTACAGCATCAGAATGGCGGCCGTCACCGGCAGGACACAGCAGAGCGTCATAAAGGAAGCGTACACCAGAAACGGCATCTGTTCCCTTTTCTTCCTCCCAAACCACAGAAACAGCAGTACCGCCATCAGCAGCGCCGGCAGCTTTCCGTTATCCGTATAGCCTGTCCATCCTGTCCATGCATTCTGAAAATATTCAGCCATTTTATCCCTCTAATCCAATCCCATATCGTCATGGAAATGTCTCCCGGCAGTTCCATGCAGATTTTGCCCGCCGTCTTTCTTCCCTGTCCGCCCGCCCATCCTGCAGCAGCCCTGAAGGATGCCCATACACAGCAGAAACGGCAGACAGACACCGCATCCGTACAGAGTCCATACCATGCAGGCTTCCGCCGGAATACAGAGCGCCGCAAAGATCCATTTTCTCCTCAGGCAAAGGGAGAGAAGCCACGGCAGGAGCACCAGGTTCCGGATCGTGACCCCCATCCATCCGCCGCACAGAAGCTGAAATCCGTCCATCCCCGGCTGATAAGCACCTGCCCACATCAGCAATGACACAATAGTCATAAAACATGCCCGTTTTTCCCTGTAAGCTTCATCTGGCGTCTCAGGAAAAAAAGAACCCGACAACAGTGTAAAGGCCGCGTAACTGCTCACCAGGGTTATCACCGGAATCACCTTCCACACCACTGCCATGGGTGACACACCTGTCAGCCAGGACAGGCTGGCATAAAGAGTTGGAAGGCACAGAATCTTAAGCCGGGAAGGGATTCCCTGGGTATAGGGCAGCCCGGTCATGGGATTCACCTGATACAGGGCGTCCGAAGCCAGGAAACTGCCCACTGTCTCCACTGTCATATCGCCCTCCCGGTAATTCGTATCTCCCATACAGATAAAAATCAACTGTGACAGGAATATCAATGCGAATACCGCATACAGGCAGCCCTCTGTCCTGCCGAATCTGCGCAGGACGGGTCTCCCAGCCTTTCCACTGACAAACGATTTTCCTGAAGAACCTCCTGCTTCTTCAGGGACAAACGGCTTCCCCGAAGAATCTTCGGCTTCCCCACGGCAAAATGCCTTCCTCCGCCGAAACAGCAGCATCCCTGTCACGCCTGCCAGTGCGCCGCATACAAGCCCTCCAAAAAGCAGAGCGCAGCTGCTGAAACTCCACCCCAACACTATGGCAGCCAAATGTGCTGCAGCTGCCAGCCCAATGATAACAATCTCTCCTGCAATCAGGAAATCTCCAAACAATCCTTTTTTCACGCCTGCCGTCCTCAAACTCATCTGCCCAGTTCCGATAATAGGCGCATTTCTTTACGCCGTATTCAACTATAGGAAGCTGCACTTGCTTCCTATAATATCATTTTTTCCAGAATAAAGTCATTTTATCATATTTATCCAATTAAGTCCATAAAAGCAGCCGGATTTCATCTGGCTGCTTTTATTCCCGCAGTTAGAAGCAAGTCTGTCACCTGTTGCCTCTTTTGTATATTGTTACATAGCTTTGATATCAAGCCGAACCTTGTCTGCAATACGTGCAATGTATTCACTGTTTGTAGGCCTTGTTCTGCCTGATGACGCTGAGTATCCGAACATTTTTTCAAAAGTCTGCTCATTCCCCCTCGTCCATGACACCTCAATGGCGTTGCGGATGGCCCGTTCTACTTTCTGATCTGTCGTCTTAAACCTTCGGGCAACAGTGGGGTATAGCAGCTTGGTTACGCTGGTCACTACCTCCATATCCCTGCCGGTCAGCAAAATAGCATCTCTCAGGTAATGATATCCCTTCAAGTGCGCCGGAACCCCTACGTCTAACATAATTTCAGTAATATATTTCTCAAGTTCATAATCCTTAATTGCAGTAATCTCCACACGAATTCCCCTTTCCAATGGATTGCTGCTTCTTCACTGCGGGACATATATAAAAAGTTCAATATATGTCATTGTATCAGTTCTTTTCCGACAATTCCCAAGGAAGTGTTGCAAAAATATCAACCCGTCAAAACTGCTCCTTCACCAGATATATCGGACGCCTTTTCACTTCCATATATGTCTTTGCCAGATATTGGCCCAAAATCCCGGTACAGAAAAACTGTACTCCGCTGGTCATCAGGATGATGCACACCAGAGACGGCCAGCCCGATACCGGATCCCCGAATATCAGCTTGCGTACAATGATAAAAACAATCATCAGAAAAGCCACAATGCAGAAAAACACTCCCATGACGGAAGCCAGCATCAGAGGCACCGTGGAAAAAGCGGTTATCCCGTCCATGGAATACAGAAACAGCTTCCAGAAATTCCATTTCGTCTCCCCCCTGGCCCGTTCCACATTCTCATATTCCAGCCATCTGGTACGGAATCCCACCCATCCGAAGATTCCCTTGGTAAACCTGTTGTATTCCTTCATGGCAAGGATTGCGTCCACCATCTGCCGTGTCATCAGCCGGTAATCCCTGGCTCCGTCCATAATTTCCGTCCTGGAAATCCGCTTCATCAGCTTATAAAACATCCTGGCAAAAAAGCTTCTCACCGGCGGCTCCCCCTTCCTGGAAACTCTCCGGGTAGCCACCGAGTCATATCCCTGTTCCATATAGGAAAACATCTCCGGAAGCAGGGAGGGCGGATCCTGGAGATCCACATCCATCAGGACAATGTAATCTCCCCTGGCATTTTCCAGGCCTGCGAACATGGCTGCCTCCTTCCCGAAATTTCTGGAAAAGGAAACCAGATGCACACGCTCATCCTTCTCCCTGAGGCGCCTGACCTCAGCTGCCGTTCCGTCCACGGAACCGTCATCTATATACAGAATCTCCAGATCGATTTTATTATCATCAAAGAAAACCTGATTTTTCAAAAGCGCCTCATAAAAGAACGGCACGTTTTCCTCCTCATTATAGCATGGTACCACTACGCTTAACAGACTCATGGCATTTAATATCTCCTAGTATAATAATGATA
>DKVC01000183.1:7262-10044 GCA_002490995.1 Lachnospiraceae bacterium UBA7188 | reverse complement strand
CAACCCCTGCCGGAATGATACAGATACCTATCGCCGCAAGCACATATGATAATCTGCTGGATCTTAACTTCCCCGTAAGAAGCCCTGCGGCAATACTTCCCAAAATAGTTGCCACCGCCAGCGCGCTCTCCGCCCCACCGTAAAACTTTGCGTCCAGTCCCAGCACGGTCCGCACAAGAAAAGGCAGCCCAAGCAAAGTAACTCCCATGACAAAAAAGCGTGAGAATGCTGCCAAAAACAGCATCTTCATGATATCCAGCCTTTCCTTTGTGATAAACCGGATACTGTCAGAAAAAGTAACCTCCTCCGCCGCTCCTTCCAGCTCCATGCGGCCTGCACAGATGCTCTGCCTGTGCAATTCCAGGGGTGCAGCTTTCACCGCGCCGTTGGCAAATCCCGTGGGAAAATGGCTGTCGTCCAGAATCCATACCTTCATGCCCCGTTTCCTGGCTTCATCCAGTATTACATCCATGTCTTCCCACCATTTTTCTCCGCAGAAGTCCGGATGAGGGCGGCTCTCCACGCATACCGCCCTATGGGACAATTCCCCCCTCTCCTGGAGGCGCAGAAATACAGATAGTCCCCCACCTGCTTTACATCAGGCGCGTAGTCGTAAATCAGCAAATTCTGATTCCCATGGAATTCCCAGTTCAGCAGGTCTTTGCTGTACCAGAAACCGGAAGACATGGATACGAACATGTAGTAGCAACTGCATAATGTAAAAACCGCCCCGTGTTACCAGCACCGAACGGCTTTAGATATACTTCGTCCCTTTTAGTCCTCCCCTTTCTCCCGATCCTTTTTATCCTTTCTCCCCGAAGTTCTCTTCCTCAACTCTTCAAACGCTTCCCTGTACTCCTTCGAAATCATCCTGGGATTGGAACGGATCATATCTCTCTGGAAGAAATCCCGGAGCCTTCCGAGACGATCCCTGTCGGCTACGTTGACGGCATACCTGGTCTTCAGGTCCAGAAGCTCTTCCTTGATTCCCACAAAATATTCCGCAGGTTTCGCCAGCACGATATTCTTAGCCGTCTCCAGCTTGCTCTCGATGCCGGACCTCACATCATCGATGCACATGCCCATGCCTTCCGCCAGCTCTTCCTTCACCGTGCTCACATTCTCCGCCATGGCCGATTTATAATTCGTCACTTCCTGGTTCGTCAGCGCAATGATGACATCAAGCCGCTTCTGGATATGCACCATTTCCCGCTTCACCTGTTCCATCTTCACCAGCACATCCCGGATATCGATGGCAGCCTTGAAAGAAAGCGCAAAGTCAGCCGCTATCCCCACCGTCATGATATAGGTCAGCACCGCCAGCAGCTTTCCCGGAATGGAGAGCACAAAATGTTCCACCTGCACATGCACTACTTCTGTCATCAGAATTGTCAAAAGTCCCCACGCCAGCGATGTCCCAAGGCAGACATGTCCCTGAAAATTAAAGGGCTTATCCGAATAATCCCAGTAACGCATCTTGAACAGCGCCTCCATGGTTACACCTGTCACATATTCCAGGACAGTGGCACCCACGCAGCCGGCCAGGTAAGTCAATACAATATTGTCCTGAAAGGGCATGGACACCACCAGCATCATAATTGCCCCGCTCCCGTACAGCGGCAGGAACGGGCCTCTCATAAAACCGCGGTTTGTCAGCTTTTTTTCATGAATCGATACATAGGCAGATTCAATACACCACCCGGCAAAACAATAAATATAAAAAAAGAAAAGCCATTGTGTCATCGTATATGAATACATAAGAACCTCTCACACATCATTTTGTACTCAGAATCAAAAACATCTGCCTGCAAAAATATACCACGAAAGACCACCTGCCTTTATGCCAATCCCCGTTCATTCAGTAAAAAACTCTCGTATCTTTTCAATCAGGGGAGCAACAACGGCAGAGTTAACCAGCACACTACAACCGTTTCCGTTCAGAACAGAAAGCTTCCTCACCGGAACACTTCCGCTTCAACCGCCAGCCTGCCCTTCCTGGTCTCCCTGGGCTCCCCTGACAGCGTAAATTTCCCGAACCCTCTGGCATTTACCGTCTCCCCGGGTTTCAGTTGACGGGAATTGTTCTCGCAGCGGCGGCCGTTTATGTAGATCTTCCCGGCCTGAAAAAGCTCAATGCTTTTCTCACGGGACAGATCATAGACTCTGGCCAGCACCGCATCCGCCCGCAGAGAAGGCACATGCAGACTCACGGAAACCGGCTCTTCCTTCGGAAGCGCTCCGATGTCTTCCGTAAGACTGCACTTCACACTGGTATGCTTTACCTGTGCCAGATTCCCGCAGATAAAATCAGAAATGGAATCCAGACAAAAAAGATACGCTTCAGCGTCTGCAACCCTGATATCGCCCACAGTACTCCTCTCAATCCCCAGGTTCATCAGCGCTCCCAGGAAATCCCTGTGGGACAGCTCATCCGCAAACTTCCGCGCAAGTGGCGCAATCCGGATACAGGCAATGGGAAATTCCGTTTCGTATCCCAGTTCCTCCGGGCTGCCGAAGCGGATCAGCACCCGCTCCGCGCCCTCATATCCTCCGCTCAGCCTGTAACCGGCATATTTTAACCCCTTTTCCTCCTGCCAGAACAAATCCTGGTCGCTTAAGCCCAGAAAGCCGGTAAAAGTATAGACACCCTGCCGGAAAGATTTGTCTGCCAGGTCGTGGAAACGGTTTTTCAGCTGTTGTATTTCTTTCTCGTCGGCATTCTTCTTTTCCATTCCAGAATCTCCGTCATATACTTAGGAATTGTCGGAAAATAAACGCTGCA
>DKVC01000183.1:6718-6923 GCA_002490995.1 Lachnospiraceae bacterium UBA7188 | reverse complement strand
TTTGTAGACACTTCCTTATGAAAAACTGATAACCGGTTCCTTGGGCGCTTTGGTTTTCTCCACGCTGACGGCATGCAGAATCGGGCCTTCGCCTTTATAATCCGCCCAGTATTCCTTTGCCACCCTGGCAGTCACCTTCACCCACTCTTTCTGCTTCAGCTCATCCACCCCCGCATACTCGCAGGCATACCCCAGAAAAGCCATA
>DKVC01000183.1:2040-6403 GCA_002490995.1 Lachnospiraceae bacterium UBA7188 | reverse complement strand
CTCCGCACAGCAGGTCATGGCCATACGCCCGGGTACAAAATACCCCTTGGGGAACTGCTCCGGCTTCAGCACCATGGCCACAAACCGCAGAGTCTTACCCTCATACCGCTCCAGATGCTCCATGGAATCCAGGTACCAGATTCCGTATCCCTCATTGTCCAGGTCGATAACGGGCTGGTTCAGGTCATAGGGCAGGTCCTCCTCAAAGATCTCGTCAATCTCTCCTTTGGAATCTTCGAAGATGACATCCGCATTGGGATTTACTGCCTTGATATTTCTCTTGTAGGAATTCAGCTGCTCCCTGACCGTGTCGCAGCGGTTGAAGATAATCATCTCCGACTTGCGGATCATCTCAGCCAGAAGGGAACGCATATTGGTGTAATACATGGGAAACGTAGAACCGTCAATTGTGGTAATCTGCTGTTCTATGTTCCAGTACCAGGGAAGCTTTGCATTTTTGTAATTCCACATACCGTTATACTCTATAATGATACGTTCCGGCTTGTGGCGCTTCTCCAGAGCCGTCAGATTTGCCGGATTGAAATCCTCTTCCCGCTCAATCAGCTCCACCTCCGTGCGGCTTTTTTTCAAAAGTGCGGGATCGTATTCGTTTTCCCCTTCCTCGCAGAGGATCAGCAGAGTCTTGCCCCTGACCTGAAAATAGTTCTGGGCCAGAGTAAAGCTGATAAATTCCGTCTTCCCGCTCTCCAAAAAACCGTTAATCACATATACAGGTTTCATCTTTATCCCGCCTTTCCGATTCGGGTACTCAAAGCAAAATTCTACTCAAGACCGCCAGAATTTACAAATCTGCTCATAGCGAACATATAGAGCTGGCGGTCTTTCGTTTTGTTTTACTGCAAATTTATACTTGCTAACGAAAATATTTGCACCAACCTACATGTATAACGAGTGAGCACTTCTGTAATACCGGGCAGAGAAGCGGCAGTTAAATGCGCTCACGAGTATAATTGGCGTGCAGTATATATTGTCAGCCGAAGAGCTCTTCCAGCTTATCCTCTTTCAATTCCGCGCCTATCACACAGAATTTTCCGGTCACTGCCGGCTTTCCAGTCCTGATATCGTGCTCTTCGGGAACGTAATCAAAATAAACCCATGTTCCGTCCTCCGCAGGAACCATTCCCTTTGCCCGGAGAATGCTGCCATAAGCGCCGCTGTCCAGAGCCGTCAGGATGCTTTCAATCTTCGCGCCGGTAAATTTGACAGGCGATTCCTTCCCCCAGCTGGTGAAAACCTCATCCGCATGGTGGTGCCCGTGATGGTCATGGTGATGCTCATGGCAGCCGCATTCCCCGTCATGATGGTGCTCATGCTCCTCTTCATCGTGGTGATGTCCATGCTCACTGCACTCCCCGTCATGGTGATGATGCTCATGCCCTTCCTCACCATGGTGATGTCCGTGTTCACTGCCTTCTTCGTGATGATGCTCATGATCCTCCTCATCATGATGATGTCCATGCTCACAGCACTCCCCGTCATGGTGATGATGCTCATGCTCTTCCTCATCATGGTGATGTCCACAGCACTCTCCCTCATAATGATGGTGCTCATGCTCTTCCTTCGCATGCTCCAGCATTTCCTTCATCATTTCTTCCAGGGTATCCGCACCCTCTATGGTTTCCAGAACCGCTTTTCCTTCCAGTTCATCCAGAGGCGTGGTAATAATGACAGCCTTGTCATTATGCTCCCGCACCAGCTTCACGCTCTCCTGAAGCTTCTCCTCGCTGACCTTATCCGTCCTGGTCAACAGAATCGTCCCCGCATATTCAATCTGATTGATAAAGAACTCACCGAAATTCTTGATATACATCTTCGCCTTTGAGGCATCCACTACAGCTACCGCGCTGTTCACCTTCACGTCCAGATCCACAGCCACATTTTCCACTGCCCTCAGCACATCGGACAGCTTCCCTACGCCGGAGGGCTCAATCAGGATACGCTCAGGCGCATAAGTCTCAATCACCTCTTTCAGTGAGGTGCCGAAATCTCCCACCAGGGAGCAGCAGATACAGCCTGAATTCATCTCCTTGATCTCTATGCCCGATTCCTTCAGAAATCCTCCGTCGATGCCGATCTCGCCGAACTCATTCTCGATCAGCACGGTCTTGCTGCCGTCCAGCGCCTCCTTTAACAGCTTCTTGATCAGAGTGGTTTTGCCCGCTCCCAGAAATCCGGAAAATACGTCTATTTTTGTCATTTCCAATCCATCCTTTCCGGGCCTTCCAGGGCATGGAAATACAGGCCGACACTCTGCCAGCCCTTTCTCTCCATGCGAAAGCCCACTGCACTGCATTCTATTTTGTATCATAATGAAACAATTGTCAATAAACTGAATATTAAAGTTTTCTGAAACACCGCATCCCAGGGAATCAAAATGGCAGGTATTAGATAACCTGAAAGCCTAACTTCGCTGTTCTAACGCCGCTGCAATGTCTTCTTTCATATCCAGCACTGCCGCCCTGGAAGCATCCGCATACCCCTGCTCCCCGAAGCGGGCATATTTCTCCTGCTGATACGCCGCAATGATTCCTCTGGAAGAATTGATGATCGCCCCCAGGCCGTCTTCGTTAAAGAAATGTACCAGATCCGCACCCTTTCCGCCCTGAGCCCCGTAACCAGGCACCAGAATGAAGGTCCTTGGCATCATCTTCCGCAGGATTTTTCCCTGTTCCGGGTAAGTGGCACCCACCACGGCTCCCACATAGCTGTACGAGCCTTCCTCCGGCATGCACTGCTCTCCCCACTCCGCAACATACCTGCCTACAACCTCATACAGCGGCCTGTCTGCGTTTTCTCCCGATGTCTCCGCTCCGGCCGCTCCCTTCACCAGACGATCCTGCAGTTCCCCACTGCTGGGATTGGAGGTCTTGACCAGAACAAAGATACCCTTCTTCTCCTCCGCACATACCTTCAGGAAGGGCTTCACCCCATCAGATCCAAGATATGGGTTCACCGTTGCAAAGTCCTCCCCAAATGCGCTGAAGAAATGATTTCCCACCTGTACCTTTCCCAGATGGCCCACTGCGTAAGCCTCTGAGGTGGAGCCGATATCTCCGCGCTTCACATCCCCGATGACCACCAGCTCCTTCTCCCTGCAGTAATCTACCGTCTTCTGAAAGGCAATCATTCCCGGGATTCCGAACTGCTCGTACATGGCGATCTGGGGCTTCACCGCAGGCACCAGGTCATAGATGGCATCCACGATTCCCTTATTGTACTGCCATATGGCCTCCGCCGCGCCCTCCAGAGTCTCGCCATACTCCGCAAAAGCCGCTTTCCGGATATGCTCCGGTACATATCTCATCATGGGGTCCAGCCCTACCACGATAGGAGCGTTGGTTTTACGTATCTTAGATATCAGTTTGTTAATCATATCTTCTCCCTTCTTATTTAAAATTCTGCGTATATCCGTTCAATACCCGGACATGGGCAGAACAATTTCTGTCCCAAATGCAGGGTCATCAATTGTTCTGGGGTACTGGACAGGCATACGCTGTTTAAAGTTTCGCATATACCCTTCCACTGCCCGGACATGGGCAGAACAATTTCCTTACACATCTTATCATTATGGTCAGGGAAAGTCAATGCTGTCGCAGCTGCGGAACTATGCTGTCTCCATATTATAGAAATTCAACATGGCAATCACCATGAAAATAATGGTAAACAACACCAGGAACACATCCATCAGCACATAGGCCTGAACGACACCTCCAACGGCCATCCCCAGCACGCCTCCGATCACTGCCGCCATCACCGCCATGCCCTGGATCAGCATCTGCAGCAGCTGTTTTCCGACCCTGCCCAGCGTACTGCCGCACACTGCTTCCGCCACTGCCAGGGCATACAGCTTGTTTGCCGATAAAACCACATAAAACAGAATCGCCAACGCTGTAATCAGCGGTGAGAGCCTCATGGCAATGGCTCCCGGCAAAGTAATCAGGCAGGCATTCATCAGGCTCTGAATATGCTGCATCGCCGTAGCGTTAATCAGTTTATTGAAAACCGTGTCCGGTATCAGATAGGTATAGGGAGATAAAAGTTCCTTTGCCCACTTCCCGTTTAAAGCCGTAAAGATAAAAATCACATAAGCTGATACAGCAGGAAGAACAAACGGAGCATACATTTCCAATGCTCCAAAGCCGCCTTCCCGAACATAGAGATATGCCATGGCCGCGCCTGCCAGTACGGCCACCACCGTACTGCCGTCAAATATAAAATATCTGCTCTTCCTGTACTCCAAAAGCTGCCTGTAAAATAGAGCCCTGGCGCCGTGCCCCTTCCAGTTCACCCTGGCTTTGCCGAATTTCTGCCTTCTGCCCAGCCGTCTCTGGGTATTGCCCTG
>DKVC01000183.1:0-1761 GCA_002490995.1 Lachnospiraceae bacterium UBA7188 | reverse complement strand
ACTGGGTATTGCCCTGCCTGCGGCTCTCCAGCACCTCCTCGTAATCTTCGGCGAATTTCATGGCATCCTCATAGAAATCCCCTGTACATTTCATCCTCCATGCTGCTGCCAATGCCCCTGCCACCAGAAGGAAGTAACAGACCGTACCCGCCACATTCGCAGTGGTGGCACCCAGAAACAGCAGATGCAGCACCGCAATGTACCACCCGATGACAGGCACCAGCTGAATCATGTCGCTGTGCAGATAATCCGCCACTGTCTGCAGGCGTAATCCTCCGCGGAAATAAGCCAGGATTCCCATCAGCACCAGAATCCCAACCAGCCCGTAAGCTGCCTTCACCACCAGTCTTCTCTCCTTCTCCCCCAGGCGCTCGGAACCATACAGCAGCATCATGATACTGCCCTCCAACAGATTCTCTATGAAGATAGAGAACACAAAATAGACAGCCAGCCTCCAGCCCTCCGCATGAAACAGCACCTTTCCGCAGACAATGACAAAAAGGTTTAAAACCAGCTGCACTGCCAGCGTCCTCAAATGTGCATACAGCAGCACCTGCTTTGGACTCACCGGAGCCGGAAACAGAAAGTGCACGTCACTGTTCCTGTACACCAGTCCTTTTCGTCTGGAATAGGCAATCAGATTCGCCGGAATTGTCCAGAGTGCAAATACAGCCAGCACCGTCACCAGTCCCCGGGCAGAATCCGCCCCCAGCGTGTCCACTGTCATTCGCAGCGACATGGGAACTGCCGTCATGTAAAACAGTATCAGCACAAGATAAAAATACGTAACCGGCCTGCGCAGCGCCGTCTTTACACGGTTGCGCAATATCCTCCGATAGAGATACCCTACTGCCCCCATTCTTTTACCTCACATCCCTTCCGTTTTCTACCGGCTTCTGCGCATCCCTGCCATTTGCCGCTGTCTGTGTATGCACGGAATCCCCGCCATGCCCCGTCACCGCAAAGTACAGCGCTTCCAGGTCCTCATCTGCCACGGCTTCCCTCGGATAAGTCCCTATGATATGCCCTTTATCCATCACAAAGGTTACATCCCACAGTTCCTTCACCATCTCCAGCATATGGGTGCTGATCAAAACCGTACACCCCTCCGCCTTCAATTCCAGAATCACTTCTTTCAGCTCCTTGATAGCCGCAGGGTCCAGCCCCACCATGGGCTCGTCCAGCAGAATCACTCTGGGTTTAATGACCAGGGCACAGCAGATGCTGACCTTCTGCATCATCCCCTTGGAAAGCTCACTCCCCAGTTTTTCCTGTTTATCCGTCAGTTCGAACCGCCTGAACAGACGCTCCACCTCTTCCTGTGTCACATCCACCCCATAAGCCCTGGTAATAAATTCAATATGCTCCCTCACCGTCAGCGCATCATACATACAGGGCAGTTCCGGCACATAGGCAAAGCATCTCTTCGCCTCCAGGCTTCTGGCATCCTGTCCCTGAATCCGGATTACCCCTTTATACCGCAGCAATCCGGCGATGCTCTTGATCACAGTGGATTTCCCGGCCCCGTTTGGCCCCAGCAAAATCCCAATCCGCCCGTCCGGCACCGTAAACCCTATATGGTCCGCCGCCAGAGTCTTTCCGTACTTTTTCGTTAATTCCATGACTTCCAGCATAACTGCATCCCCTCTTTCTCCGCTTTTTCTATCCATTTAGGAACTGTCGGAAAATAACCGCTGCAACTTCTTTAGGAAAAAGCCCTGAAATACAAGAAAAATTGCAACAAACCTGCAGCGGTTATTT
>DKVC01000127.1 GCA_002490995.1 Lachnospiraceae bacterium UBA7188 | reverse complement strand
GTTATCCCTTTCCGTTGGCAAATGTTTCCGAGCAAAGGTACATATAATGAGGTGTCTGACAATTCCCGATGAAGTTTCTACAATTTCTGTATGAATACCGAAACACCACAATCAGGATACTGCCCCGATTAAATCAGTGACATTTTCCACATGATACTGCTCCATATAATGCTCTATTCCTTTCACCACCTCCACCGTGGTGTACGGATTGACGAAATTCATGGCGCCCACACTGACAGCGCTGGCTCCGGCCAGAAGGAATTCCACCGCATCCTCCCCGTTCGCGATACCCCCCATACCGATAATGGGAATCTTTACCGCCCGGGCTGCCTGGTACACCATACGTACCGCTACAGGCTTAATAGCGGGACCACTCATGCCTCCGGTTTTGTTGGCCAGCGCAAATTTCCTCTTATGGATATCAATCTTCATCCCGGTAATGGTGTTAATCAGGGAAAGGGCATCGGCGCCTGCAGCCTCCGCCGCTTTCGCCATCTCCGTGATATCGGTTACGTTTGGGCTTAATTTCATAATAACAGGCTGTTTTGCATGCCTTTTTATTTCCTGTGTAATGTGGAATAAGGCGTCAGCTTTCTGCCCGAAGGCAATGGCACCTTCTTTCACATTAGGGCATGAGACGTTGATCTCCAGCATGGCGACTGCCTCCTCTTCCCCCAGCCGCTCCACTACTTCAACGTAGTCTTCCACTGTCCTGCCGCAGACATTGACAATGACTTTGGTGTCATATTGTTTCAGAAAAGGAATGTCCCGCTCCAGAAAGACATCAATGCCGGGGTTCTGGAGCCCGATGGCATTGAGCATGCCGCCGTAGACCTCCGCCACCCTGGGAGTCGGATTGCCCGGCCAGGGTACATTGGCTACGCCTTTGGTGACTACGGCCCCAAGCTGATTCAAATCCACGAATTCCGAATATTCCATCCCGGAACCAAAGGTTCCCGATGCCGTCATGACAGGATTCTTCAACGGGACTCCCGCAATTATGACTTCTGTATTCATGTCTGTCTTCTCCTTTTCCCTGTTTTAACCCCCTCTGCCTCACGAATCCCCTGCACTGTTTCGGGCTATCTGCTATATATCCACTTCTCCCGCTTCGAACACAGGCCCATCCGTACAGATCCGGGCATTGTTCACATGGGAATGATGGTCGATTTCTTTCGTTTTCACCACGCAGCCAAGACATGCGCCCACGCCGCAGGCCATGTGCTCTTCCAGAGAAATATAGGCGGGAATCCGGTGCTCTGCCGCGTACTTTTTAATGGCACGGAGCATGGGCATGGGGCCACAGGCATAGATCACATCCGCTTCCAGGCCGTTCTCCCGGATGGCATCCATCACGTTTCCTTTCGTGCCCACGCTGCCGTCCTCCGTGGCGACATAGACAGTACCGTACCGCTCAAAGTCCTCCTTCAAAAACAGCGCGCCGTCCCGGTATCCCAGTATAATCTGCTTTTCGGCTTTTCCTGTGTCCAGCTGCCTGGCCAGCTCCAGGATGGGCGGAATGCCGATGCCACCGCCCATGAGAAATACTTTTTTCCCGGCTCCTTTTTCCGTTCCTCCGACAGGAAACAGGGGGAAGCCGTTGCCCAGAGTCCCCAGCAGCTCAATGGGCTCCCCGGCGCAGTAAGTGGAAAATTCTTTGGTCCCCGCTCCTGCAATGCGGTAGACAATGCGCAGGGCATCCGTTTCCGCAGGGTACACGGCATTCCTTTCAGCCGGGTTCCCGTTCTCCTTCTCTCCGCCTGCCGCCGCAATATTTGCGTCTGTCTTCCTGCTTATCTCGCAGATGCTGATAGGACGGGGCAGCAGGGTACTTTTGTCCTTCGGATATACCCCCACAAACTGTCCCGGCTTCGCCTCCGCCGCCAGGGATGTCTCAATCCACATATCATAAATATCCGGTGCGATTTCCCTCTGGGAAAGCACATGGGCTGTCTGCTTCTGCTTCATCGCGTAATCCTTTCTCCCCGCAGGAAACTCAGGCTTGCCCTGCCTGCATTCTTTTCCGATTCATATTTGCAGTGAACGACATTTCCTTTTGTGCCTTAACGTTCGTTGGCCGCCACAGTTGTAAGGCTCTATCAACTGGTACAGAAATAATGTCGTGCCGCTTTTGTTCCGTATTGCAAAAGTACCCATTTGTGAGATCTTTTATTCAATCAATTCAAAACACCGGTGACCACTACACCACTGATCCGGAACTTCATTAGCCAAAATTGTATAGTCGTTTCACATATTCCGTTTCTATGTTTGTTCCGTTTCCGATTTGTCAGCAGATTCTCGTCCCCTCCGGCACCATATCATCCACGAATATCACCTGGCAGCCGCAGGCATTATTGGTTCCGGCCAGCAGCATGCCCTCGCTGGTGACACCCACCAGGCGGGCAGGCTTCAAATTCGCCACCACAATAATCTTCCGTCCGATCAGTTCCTCCGGCTTATAATATTCCTTAATACTGGAGACGATAACCCTCTCCTTCATTCCGTCAAATAGCGTCAGCTTATAGCAGCTGTGGGATTTACGGATTTCCGTACATTTTAACACTTTGCATACTCTGAGGTCCACTTTTTTGAACTCATCGGAATCAATCTCCGCCGCAACAGGCGCAACCGGGTCAGGCTCTCCGTATACGATCTGTTTTTCCTCCTGTTCAGGCGCCTCTTCCTTCGGTGCAAGGGCCTGCTCCTCCTCTTCCGTCATGGGAGCGGAGAAATCCAGCAGCGAAAGGAACTTGTCCTTCTCGATGGCATAGAGGAACAGGTACAGCCTGGGTCCCTTCTCCTTATTCAGCAGCAGACGGTATACATCCTTGAAGAAAGTGCCCTGCAGCGCCTTCAGGTTTGCTGCGTCATAGCCGTATATTCTCTTCGGAATTTCGTATAATTCCTTATTCAGTTCGTCTAAGGTATATTCGTTTCCGGCCAGGTATTCATGCAGCATCGCCACGGCCGCTCTTTCCTTTTCGTCCAGCTCATTGTACACAGGCCAGTTGCGGACCGGGCACAGTCTGTTTACATTTTCCGGAGCACAATTCTCCAGCCAGTATTTTGCCAGGCCCAGGCGTTCCTTGAAATCTTCATATTTATAGGGGGTGCCGATCTTCTCGAATACGGTCTCCAGCATCTCCACGTTGAAATCCACAATGGAACCCAGCTGCACCAGATGGGACATGGGCACCGTGCTGATCTTCCTGTCAAACATCAGGCAGCTGTTCATGATATCCCGCACATAATCATCCGCACTGCCGTCCAGGTAGCTGTTGTACTGCTTGTCAAACTCAAAATACTGCCGCAGAATCCCGTCGTCAAAGCAGAAATCGAAAGCCTTTGTGGGCTCGGATTTCGCGTAGAGCCACAGAATCACCTCCGGCTGGTAGATATTCAGCAGCGTCTCAGGCGTCAGGTTCAGGCCTGAAGAACCGGACATCTTGCCGGTAGTTCCCTTAATGCCGATAAACTCATAGCCCTGGAAAACAGGCGCTTCGTAATTAAAGATTTTCCTTGCGATGACTTTGCTGGTGTCGTAGCTGCCCCCGGGGCTGGCATGATCCTTTCCGCCCGGCTCGAAGTCCACCTGCTCGTATTTCCAGCGCATGGGCCAGTCGATCTTCCACGCCAGTTTACAATTGTAATCTTTTGTGAAATCATGCTCTCCCTCATGGCCGCACTTGCAGACATAATGAGCCTTCGTGCAGTCGTCGGAAAGCGAGGTGATCTTCGTGGTATCCCTGTGGCATTCCGGACAGTAAATCGACACCGGGTAATATGCTTCCCGCTCTCCCTCCTGGGCATCCTGGGTGCGGAAGCTGTCCAGGATATCAAATATCTCCCCGCGCTTTTTTAGAGCTTCGATGACATATTCCTGATACTTGCCGCTCTTATTCATCTTCGCCTGATACCGGTAGTCCATCTTAATGCCAAAACGCTCAATGGAAGCCTCGAATTCTTTCTCAAAATATTCGGCGTAGGAAGCCTCCTCCGTGCCGAAGGGGTTGGGTGCATCCGCATAAGACACCCCGATATATTTCTCCATCCCCCTGTCCACTTTCTGCACGTTCACCGGAATCTTCCGGATTCTGTCATACTCGTCCCAGGAAAAGAGGAGCTTTGCCTTCTTTCCTTTTCTCTCCAGAGCCTTTACCACAAACAGGCTGGTCGCAATATCCCTGAAATTCCCGATGTGAATGGAACCGGAGGGGCTGATGCCAGCCGCGCAGACATATTCCTCCTTGTCCGGATTCCTGCTGATAATCTTCTCCGCAATTTTATCTGACCAATGCATAGTTGTACACTCCTTTACCCTCGTGAACGGATTCATCTGCCCTTTTCTGCACTGCCGAAGCGCTCACCCGTTATCCTTTTTATTTGACGCATTCTTTTTTGACAGTTCCTAATTATACAATATACCATAAATAAAGTCAATTATCAGGAAATATACAAACATACTTTTGATGATATACCCTTTTGATATACCTTTTGATACACCCTTGCCAAAAGCCAGAATTCGTGCTATATTGTCAGCAGGGAAAAGCCATAGAGCCAAGGGCGGCTCTTACCCTCTTGTTTATCAGAGGGTTTAAGTAACCCTCCAGACGAGAGAAAGGAGGGTGATGCGATGATTACATATCAGGATTTCTTTTTGTTCTGTACGTTCATTGTTGCCCTTATCAGTCTGCTTTATCAGATTTTTAAGGGAAAGAAATAGCCGCCACTACCGCAAATAGTGACGGCTGACCTCGTAAGAGGTTACGTTGCTTTTATTAAAAGGGTAGAGCCGCTTCTGTGGCTTTTCCTTACGTATAATATAACACATCCCAGGATAGGACGCAAGAAGTTTTTATATTTCTTCTCTAACTGTTCACAGGGTTCCCTTCTCCTCCCTCATATCGCCCAGGCAGAAACTTCCGATTTCCAGAACCTTCTTTTGTGCCGCCAGGATATCTTCCTCCGTGCCCTTCCATTGCCGCATGTCTTCATGGATGAAGTACAGCAGCCTGTCTGACAGGTTTGACAGAAAAGCCCTGACTGTCTCACCGGACGCGCCGGCCAGTGCAGCCGTCAGAGTCGCCACCTCCTCTATGTTGCGCAGGATCAGCTGAATTTCATAATCTCCCACATGTACGAACTCTTCCAGTAAATCCGTATTCTCAGAATATGTTTTTTTGCCTTTATATTGGTCCAGGATTTCCTGACGTGTATATTTCAGAATTTCGCTCATCCTTCCGTTTCTCTCGCTGTAATCCATTCCAATAAAAGACGCTATCAGTTCCTGCAGGATCTTCGGGTTTTCACCGGCGAAAATCTTTCGGAGTACCGCCGTGGTCATATTGCCCTCCTGGCGTTCTTCCTCCGGCAGGGTCGTAACATAGTTTTCAAGGATTTGAAACGCATCGTCCAATGCCATTTGTTCCATAAAAAATTTCATGATGCAGGGAATCGCAAAAGCAAGGAATCTGCTTCCGCTTTTGAGCCTGGGGATGTAAGCTTCCATTGCCAGCAGTCCCTCTGCCCTGCTGATTTCACTGCATTTCAGCAGATCCTCCCCCACTGCCACAAGGCGGATTTTTTTCCTGTTGTATGTTCCCACTCTTTCCACCTGTACCAGGGTCCTGCCCACCAGCTCGTCTATGCTGCATTCAAAGAAATCAGCCAGTACCCACAGCATTTCGATGCTCGGGTTTGACAGGTTGCGCTCCCATTTGGAGACGGCCGCCGGGCTGATATTGAGCACCGCTGCCAGCTGCTCCTGGCTCATGCGTTTTGCCCTGCGCAGGGAGTATATTTTTCCTCCCATGGTCACCCCGTGAAACTTTACTTCTTCCATGTCGGTTTCTTCCGGTATGAATGAAATTTTTTCCATGCTGATTCCTCCTGGAATAAACGATACTATAATCTCTTACGGACGATATTCCGTTAGCATTCTCGGTTACGCGTTGTTAAGGAAATGTCTGCAAATTACAGTAACCACTTTGCGAATCCTTAATTTTTCCGGTAATTCCTAAGATATAGTCTACAGTTACACCAGCTTAAAGTCAAAGGACAAATCATTGAGTTTTTGAACCAGCAGTTTCAGGGAGCACTTCCGCTCTGCAGGTCGATTGCCACTTTTCCGGTCATACATCCCCATCAATGTCCGCAGCTATGCTGTCTGCCGCCATCGTTAGAAAATCGCTGCTATTGCTTTGTTTTCCTTTGCCTGTTTCATTTTATATACCTTATCCAGCAGTTTGATAATGGATAAATTTTAAAAATCCTGATATAAGGTTTCCGGTCATTTATCCGAGACTTATATCAGGACTCAGGAGCAGTCCACGACACACTATGCAGATTTAAGAACAGACACTTCCCGAATTCTTCGCAAGGCTATTACCTCACTCACACCATATCGTTTGCATAATGCTTTCATTAACCGAACCCGCTTTTGTGGTGTCGTGTCCTGATACCGGTTCTCAATTAAATAAGCATAAACATCGTCAATGGGCATAAGCAACGCAGCGGCAACATAGTCAGCGGTTTGTTCCGTCTCTGACTTATGTTTTCCATCCGGTCGGTCTATTGGCGCATCATCCTCATTGATAATATGACCACATTCATGTGCAAAAGCAAATGTTCTTTCCTGCTTACTTAAACCTTTCCGAAAAGTTACCACCATTGCCCCATTTTCGTCAGGACTGCTTAAATGAGCCTGACTCGAAATTCTATCATCCTCACCGCCTTCATAAACGTTTAATGCCCGTCCAATGATTGAGATGCTTTCTCCAGGATGGATACCGTTTTTTGAAAGAAAATCCGATACTTTTTTTCAGCATCCTTCATTTGGCCAATTGAAATATCCTGCTTGATAGAAATCGCAAGTTCCTCTTTTAAACTTCTTCGATTTACTGAAAGCGAAACAATAAATGCAATAATGCAGACTACAAACATTATAGTTAAATATAGTTCCGGTCTCATACAACAGTACCTCCAATCTCTTTTTTCAGAGTAATGTCTTTCAGGAATGCCACTCCCATATCCCAAAGAGCGACTGAGACAGCACCGCCATACAATACTTTGTTAGAAATTATACCATAAATCGATTAAAGTGCAATATGAACTGAAGAAAAATCTCTTAAACTTCACTAAAACTTCAGCGCACGGATATCTGCCAGCGTATCCTTATATGGCTTGTCCTTGCCGAAAAGAAGCGTAGTCCCAAGCACGAAGCCTTTCACTCCCTTGGGAGCATATTCCAGAATCTTGTCCGCGCTGCAGGCGCCGTCCCAATAAAGCTCGAAATCCATGTCCTCTTTCATGGAAAGAAGTTTGGTGATTTTCTTGCCTACATAGGGCAGGTACATCTGGCCTGCGTTGCCAGGGTTCACGGACATGACCAGAACTTTCTTGACGATGCGCAGCATCTCCATGACCGTCTCCACGGAGGTGCCGGGATTGATGGCTATGCCGGGGACCATCCCGGCATTGATGATGGCCTGGAGAGTGGTAGATGGATGGTATTCCGCCTCAGGATGGATGTAGACTGTGTCTCCCTTTCGCAAATGCTCCAGAAAGATGCCTATGCGGCCATTTGGATGCTCTATCATCAGATGCACGTCCAGGGGCCTGGACGTGGCGGAGGCTATGTAGCGCATGTCGTTTAAGGACATGGCGAAGTTGGGGACGTAGCGGCCGTCCATGATGTCTATGTGGAAGGAGTCGATGCCGCCTTCTTCCAGTTTTTTTACTTCCCGCTCCAGATGTCCGTAGTCGGCGCACATCATGGAGGCTGTGAGTTCGAATTGCATGTTTTCACCTCATATCCAGTATTGACTCTGCTTTTTATGCCCTCTTCATGTTTCCCTTTTGACCTGCGGCATCTTAAATTCATCCCTGTTCAGATTCACCGCCACTGCCATGTCCAGGCCGGAAGTTTTTCTGTCATTTACAAGAATCCGCTCTCCAAAAGGCATATTGAAAAGGATTTCATCATATCGTATGCCGTTTTCCAGAAGGAATCGCATCGTCATCTCCCTGTATTCCTCTGTCCTGGAAGTCACAATGATGATTTTATCTTCCGGAGGAATTGCCGCAAGATATTCCTTCGTACCTGCCAGCAACGTATCCATCCCATTTTCTTTATATCCATTATGCCTTACAAGTGTCCCGTCCAAATCGAAGATCCATGTCTTGGAAAGTGTGGACAATATCAGTTCATCCATATCAGGCCATCCTTTACCGCAATATTTCCAGCTCTTGTCTTCCTCATGATTCCGCCAATTCGCAGAGGATATGTCCAATCATGATATGCGTTTCCTGTATCCTTGCCGTGCAGTCATCCGGCACAACAATGGAAATGTCCGCGGCATTTCTTATCTTACCCCCGTTTTTCCCAAGAAGCGCGATGGTACATCCCCCAACTTCCTTTGCTTTCAAAACAGCCTGATAGACATTCTCCGAATTGCCGCTGGTACTGATTCCCACAAGAACATCCTCCGGTTTCATCAGTCCCTCAACAGCTCTCGAAAACACTTCGTCATAGCCATAATCATTCGAAATGGCAGTCAATGCGGCTACGTCAGCGTTCAAGGATACCGCCGCCATGGCTTTGCGCTCCTTTTGGAATCTTCCAACGATTTCAGCTGTTAAATGCAAAGAGTCAGAGGCAGAGCCTCCGTTTCCGCAAAACAAAATCTTACCACCGCATCTCAGGGAATTCTGGATCGCCATCGCCGCTTCCTCTATCAGATTCAAGACTTCTTTATCTTCAAGTATCCTTCTCTTCACTTCGATGCTTTCCTGAATGCGTTCTCTTACCAGTTCCATTGCCTGTCACCTCCTCTGCAATCTCCTTATCATAGTCCGCTCTGTGTTTCTCCCTGCCCCAGATAGACCGGAAAAGTCTTTGTATTTCCTCGTCGCTTACTTCTATATTCTCCCATCCTTCCAAAGCGTATATGTCAATCGCTTTCCATTTCGTATCGCAGTAGTTGTAATCCGGATACAGCGCCACCTTTCTGCACTTTGCTTCTTTTAAAACATCGCAGATGCCGCTTCGGATTCCGATGAACGTTCCCGCCCGCTCCGCCACCGACTGTATCTCTGAAATTGCCGGACTGATCGGCATTGTATTGGAAAGCGGTTTTTCTGCCCCTACTACATTTGTAAAACATTGATAGCCCCTGTTCAGGCAGTCTTCAACCATTTCATCCCACAGCGCATCCGGCAATTCCGTCACCGATTTTGCATAAGGCGAAAAGATGACTGCCCTGCCCTCTTTTATCTGTTCTAAATCTGCATATTGATGCAGGCGAATGGGCCTGGATGCTTTCGTTTCTTTGGGCAGCCCAAATACCCCACAGCAATATATCTGCTCCAGAGGGATGCACTTTGCGTATAATGCCTTATGCAGATTTATTACATAGGGCCTGTCCTGATGCGCAACGAAAGAACCCGTATCTTTCGTATACAGAATGGCCTGTACGATATAATCCATCTCTTCCTGGGATAAGATCTCTGTTTGATAATCCCCAAAAATCTTCACCACCTCTGCGCAGGCTCTTCCTATCACGCCAATGACACAGCCATCAAATCCAAGGCTGTAGGTTTTCCTTTTCTCCAGAAAGGACGGCAAGTATGACATAGCATAATAGACATCACCCAACGCCGCAAAAGGACATAGTATCCTAAAGCATTTCGGGTATTTCCGCTCCATCTCTCGAAGCAGGTGAATCCCTTTTTTCACCCTCGCCTTTTTACTGGCAATGGTTTCATTTGATAAGCAATATTCCGCATAGGTATTATAATCGGCCAATTTGTAAACAGCCCCTTGATAGCCCAGACGCTTCAGCTGGTCTGCCATCTCCGCATAAGCCCTCGCCACTATGCACACCGCCGTATCTTCTGCCGTTTCCGCCAGAATGATCTCAGGGGCCTGCACCATGATTCCGCAGAACTGTCTCCCCTGTTTGGCTTTGTTATTGTCTAAGATTGCCTCGACGGAAAACCCCTTTTCCATCAGCAGTTTTGCCAGCTCTTCCGTGGCATTGCAGTGCCCGAACAAATATATCTTTTTGTTTTGAATGAGTCTGTTTTGAAGCAGCCTGTCCAGGTTCGACAGCATTTCTTCGTAATGCGATTTATCCATGCTTTAATCAGATCCTCCCACGCAGTACTTCTCTCCGTTTCCACCATGACCCTCGCGGCATTCGTCGAATGCGCATACAACAATGCCCGCTTGCCTCATTGTTCAACGAGCAATGTTTGCCTACGGGAATAAAGCAGAATTCCGGCAACAGTTTATCCTATGGTCATTTCAAGATAGCCTCTACCAACTCTTCCTCTGTCAGCAAACCTGTGGCAACATAATCCCACAGGCTGCCAAATGCCTGTTCCCGATCCACTACAGCAATGCGATTTGAAAACTCGTACAAGTAATAAATTTCCAGTATTTCCCTGGCTTCTCTTTCCGAAATAGACTGCCACTCTATATTTCCTACACGCTTCTCCTCCGCTTCCGACAATATCAATACTTTTTTGTCTGTCTCCTTAAAGTTATCCTCATCATAAAATGCCCCCGTCATCCGCCAGTCATGCAGCTTATTGTCAATCAGGATAACCTTATCGAATTCCTCCAAGGCTTTTTCTATAGCAAGAATCCCTCTGTTTCGGCATTCCGTTCCACCCATCGCTGTCTCCTTCTGTCAGGTTTTCCGTCTTTCCGTTCCCGGTTTTATCGGTTCATTCCGCTTCTGCCGTCATACTGCCCTGCCTCCTCCGGATATTTCTTCTGCAGCATCACTCCAATATGTCCCCCGGGGTGGTTGCGCTTAAAGTCTCCGATATCCAGCCCCAGCCTTTTTGCAGTCACCATCACTAGCCCCTGCAGCACGATCAGGTTCATGGTAGTGGAATTATTGGGCATAATATTCCATAAATCCCCCTCATGCTTTAAATCAAGGATAATCTTGTTCTGAATTTCGTTTGCCAATGTGCTGTCCCTCACAAAAGTCAGCAGCCACAGTTTTATCTTCCTGTCCTTTAATAGTCCTGCAAAATAGACGGATTCTGATGTTTCTCCGCTCTTGGTCAGCAGGATCAGCATGTCCCCATCCTTCACAATACCCATATCGCCATGTACCGCCGAATTGGTATGCAGAAAGCTGGCGTCCAGACCCAGGGAAACCATGGAACCCACGAATTTCTCGCAGATAGGCACGTTTTTTCCTAAGCCGGATACAATAATCTTGTGCCCGCTCTTCAGTGTTTCCACCGTTTCGTCAGCCCATCTGGAAAATTCCTTTTCATCCAGAGAATGAATGGAATGGTCCAATTCGGCCAGCTGCTTTTCAAAATAGTCAATCATAATATATCCTCTAAATAATACAGTCCATTGTAAAACGCGCCGCAGACAGAGTCATAATCCTGCCAGGCATAAGTGGTCAGCGACAGCCATATGACGGCATGAAGCAGCTTAATCTCGTCTTTCTCCCCACCTGTCAGTTCAAAAAAATCTTCCTCCATGTCTTCCCAATGATTGGAGGATATATCCAGCGTCACTCCCTGCTCCGTAATATCCAGACGGAAGTCCTTCAGATTGAACCTGTCATAATTCCCCACGATCGAATAGTAGAGCTTCGCCCAGTCATACCGGACATCCCCATAGAATTCTGTAAAGCCGAAATAGCCTCTGGGGTCGATCAGTACAGGCGTGCCGTCCTCCCGCAGCAACAGGTTGGAAAAAGTACAGTCTCCGTGGATAAAGCAGAATTGTGGGCAGGCAAGCTGCTCCAGCTTCTTTTCCAGTTCCCTTTTGTGAAAGAACACATTCCTGCACTTCTTTCCGTTGATCAGGATCTCCCTGTCCCGGGCAAAGGGCACCAGATCCTCTATCCTCGACAGCCTGTCCATGGTCTTGCGGTAATAGGCCTCTTTCATGCTAAAGGGATCCGCCGGGACATGCCCCAAACCATGAATCGCATCCAGAGCCGCCACCAGCTTTTGCAGAACTCTCCGTTTTCCTTCTCTGTCCAGATTGCATTCATATAGGTTCTTACCCCTGATATACTCCATCTTTAAGGGATTCCTGCTATAAATGGCTGGGAGGAAAGATTTCAGGCTTCCTTGGTCAGGGCAGCCTTTCCTTTCTGGCAAGGCATCATTCCCCATTCGGCATGCCATCAGGTCCACCGCTTTGTCATACCAGGCGCACTCCCTTTTTGCCAACGCCGTGCCCTGATTGTCCAGCGCTTCCTTTACCAGCACATCTCCTTCCAGCACGATTCTGTTGAAAGGCCTGCACTTCACGCGCTCCAGCCTCCGGTATTCCTCCAGAAGCCCGAACTCCCTCGTACCTGCCAGGCTAATCTCCCTGAACTGCATCCTCTCCGACTGCATCCAGCGGACCAGTTCGCCGTCAGGCGGTGTATCCTGTAACTTGCTCTTGTCTGTGAACAGGAAGACGCCTGCGACGCCATTTTCACGGGATGGCTCCTCTTTGAATCCTCCGTCCTTATAAGACCAGCGGCAGGAAAAGGTAGTAGATATTCCTATGTAATCATTCTGCGGGCATTCCTCAACACCTGATTTTGCAGGAACGGCTGCACATGGCACTTCCTTATCGAAATCCTCTGCCGACGTCTCCCCGTCCCCGTACTCTTTGGGCAGCCGGAACTCTTCCGGCAGAATCAGGTCCGACCATATCAGCATGAAGGGCTGCCTGTCCGGAAGCAGCGAGAGGGCCTGCCTGATTCCCGCGCAGGTTCCGGTTCCTTCCGCATCCACGACCTGGTATTTCACCTCCGCAAAGGCCGCCAGGTACTCGCGGAGCACTTCTCTCCGATAATCTGCAATGATGATGAAACGCCTGTCCGGATACTTTCGGAACAGATGGAACAGCATGGGCAGGTTCTCCACCGGAAGCAGTGCTTTCGGCTTGTTCTGTGTCAGATGTTCCAGCCTTGTGCCTTTCCCTCCGGCCTGGACTATAATGTATTCCACGGTTTTTCCTCCTTAAAAAAGCAGAAAATACTTCCGGCAACGAAAAAATCCTGATATAAGTTTTCTGCCTGCGCATTTCATACTTATATCAGGATTCTCATTCAATATTCAATTTTATGTCCCTATGAAGAACCTATCGGACATTTCATTCTTCCTGGGTAAATTTCTCGTAGTACATCTGTGCGCTTTCTCTGGATAAATTGAAATGCCGTTGCAGCTTCTCGATAATCCTCTCTACCGGAATATGTTCCTCCAGATTGTCCATAACCAATGCGCGTATTCCTTTCTCCATCCCTTCTTTCTTCCCATCCTCCAGGATACACTGTCCTAAGCTAAACATACCATTCGTCTCCTTCCACAGTTCTTCATTCGCCGAAAAATCGATATACTCCGAAATCGTGTCCATAAAACCCTCTTCATGGGGATACATGATTGCATTCAGGAACCGCAGGAGCCTGTAACCCTCGCTTCCCTCATCTCCATTATACACCTTATCGCCCAATCTGATAATGACCAGTTTTATCAAATCGTAATCTTTCTTATCGACTGTACAATTCCCGATGTTTCTCGTATTTGCGATTTCATAGAAAGATATGCTGTACTGTTCATCCTTCGGTATGTTATCCCGACAGATCCAAATGCTATAGCATTTCTCCAATCCCCGATAGTCCGTCTGTTCCGTGATCAAGGACAACTGGGCAGACAGAAGCCTGGCCAAATAATACAATCCTCGTTTCTCGATTGGGTAACCTGGCCTATAGTCCTTCTGCGGCTCGATATCGATGCGCAGATTAACCAATATACCCGCTTCGGAAAGGGCTGGGTTCTTCGCCCTAAGCAGCATGTCGAAAAAGGACACTTTCTCATTCAGCTGCGCAAACTCCACATTGTCGCCTCGCACCTGTGTATTTGTCCGATTGGCCGATACCTCCTTTATCTCTTCAATGGAATCCGCCTCAATAAAATCCATGATCTCTTCCATGCTGTATCCTTCGTATTCCTCTACTGTACCTTTCAGGATGACCGAAATTACTTCTTTTCTGTGCAGAAGCAGCTTGCATTCTGCATCTAATCCTGCCGTATCCGCCGTAAGCTGCATGGCGCTGAGCGTACCCATGCTCCCCTGCATCCTGTCCATTTGACGCCTTTCTTTGTAGGTTGGTTCTTCCTGTGATTAAGGAACTGTCGGAAAATAACTGCTACAACTTCTTTAGAAAAAAGCCTGGAAACATAAGGAAAACGGCTTTC
>DKVC01000020.1 GCA_002490995.1 Lachnospiraceae bacterium UBA7188 | reverse complement strand
CTCCTGTCTGATTTCTCTTGTCTTCATGATTTTTCCTCCTGATTATGTTGTAACGGCGGGAAACCGGCTGCAATGATGCCATTGATGTGGCAGCTTACACAGACAAAGGCTCTGCCGCAGGCCTGCTCATCCGGTTCCGCCAGGGAGAATTTGACTGCCCCTATGGGAAGGACCACTGTTCCAAATGCAAAAACAGCTGTACGGATTCCAAATATGGAAGGGTCATCAAGACCCGACCTGACTGGGATATCCGGCTCTACACTGATGTCCCCCGCGGCACAGATGCCTATAAGAAAATCTATAAGCTTTGTCTATTTTTCACTTCCAGCAAACAATCTCTGGAACCAATACGTCAGCAAACGCCGTCTCCCCATAAGAAGCCGCGAATTCCGATGCCAAAAAACGTTCTGCATTCTCCCTGTATCCATTCCATTCCTCCTCTCCCATCCCCTTCAGATATTCATACAATGCCTGCAGGGTGGCAATGATCTCTTCCTCCCTTGCAGCCCTCACGTTCCGTTCCTCCGCCTTCATGTAACCGCCGAAGGACCGGCACCGCAGCGTCCGCTTGACTCCTGCCGCATTGGGCACCGTGATCTGGCTGTAGGAGAGCACCCGGAGGCTCGGCACATAGCCGCATTCCGCCATAAAAAGATAGAACCCGAACACATCCTTTAAGTATGCGTTGCAGGTCCCATTGTCGGTATCCCCTGTTTTCTTTTTCTCCGTATGGCATCCTTCTTTCAGCCAGTACAAAAACTGTGTGAAATGGCTGCTCTGTTCCTCGTACCCCATGCCGCAGACTGCGGGGAATTCCAGTTCCTTTTCCGCCATGTATTCCATGTAGCAGCATAAGGAAAAGGCATACCGTTTCACTGTGTTCGGGGAAAGGTTGGCCTTTATCTTGTGTTTCAGGTATTTGCTTGGGAGCAGGGCGATCTCCAGTGTCTCCCCGTCCATGATGTAAAAATATTTTGTTGTTCCTTCGGCTGCTGTCTCCACCGTATACCGTTTCACCTGCTTCCGCCTCCTTCCCTGACGCCATATACAGTATACCGTGTAGGCGTGATGTTATCTATATCCATACCCAACAAACATGGCTGCCGGAAATAAAGCAGAACCGACAATGGGTTTCAGTCGGTCTGGTAGCTCCCTGCCACGCTGACTGCTATGCCGGCCACCACATAGATGGCTGTCAGAAAAAGTATGATAAATACTGCCGTTCCCATTATGATCCGCGCCATGTCCCTGCCTCCTTCCATCTCCATATGTTTCTTTCTGTCCGTGATCCTGTCCTCCACGCCCTGCGGCTTTCCTGTGTTACATCTGCATGGGCGCCATGCCTCCAGTCTCTATTTCCTGGGGGATCTGGCTGCCGGAGAACATATCCGCCAGAAACTTCTTTCCGCCCAGCTCGCAGGCCAGTTGGAATGCCTCGTTAAAGCTGCCGCATTCCTTTTTCGCCTCCGGTTTGAACAGGGCTTCCCCGATATGGGGGATGGCTCCCTCATAACTCCCTACCTGCAGGGTCCCGTCCTTGGTGATGCGCATATAGATCCCTGATTCCCCGCCGCTGTAATAAAGACAGCCGCGCCCGTTCATCCGTGTCACCGCATCCTCAACCCACATATGCCGGCTGCTGGATGTTACCGCCTGCCAGTGTTCAAATTCCCGTTGGTCCATGCCTGCCTCCTTTCTTCTGTCTATAACAGTTCCATTGGCCCGGTCAATGGGGAATACACCTGCAGGCCGCAGTCCTGCGCCAGTGCCTGGAGCTGCGCCATCTGCATGGACGAATGCGTCAGGCAGCGGCGGCTTGCCACAAGCAGGATGTCCACTTCCCCCTTGGTGGCCGCATCCACAAAGCGTCTGAAACCAGTGCGCTCCCACAGCGGTTTCCTCCCTATGTCACTGGAACTGCCAATCATTGCAAATTCCATCTGCTCCGCATATTCACAGAGCTGCTGGCGCTGTTTCTTTAATGCGTCATTTTCATCCTCCGGCGCATCAATCGAGCAATATGCCCATGCCCGTTTCCTGCTTTCCATAAGCTGCCCCCTTTCTGCCCTCCTGCATCCGTCTGCCGGAGGGTTTCTAATCTCTTTCCTTCCCTGCCTGTGGTTCCTGTTTCTCCTGGGGGAAAAGTATCCCGTCCAGCCCGAAGCTGACCGCTATGGCACGGTCCACATCCTGCATGATCATACTGCCCGCCCGGCCTATGTATTCCTTCAGCCTGGCACGGTCAATGGTGCGCACCTGCTCCAGCAGGACGGTGGATTCCTGTTCCAGCCCGCGGGGACTGTCCTCCAGCCTGATGTGGGTGGGGAGCGGTTTCTTTTTCTGCCTGCTGGTAATGGCCGCCGCGATCACCGTGGGGCTGTGCCGGTTCCCCATGTCATTCTGTATGATCAGTACGGGCCGGGTGCCGCCCTGCTCACTCCCGATCACAGGCGCCAGGTCTGCATAGTAAATATCACCCCGTTTGATGTTCATGTCCGTTTCCTCCTTCCCCGCATTCATCTTCCTATCCCATGCTGCACTCCATGCCGTATTCCGCCATGGTTACTGCCCTGTCCTCCGCCGCAAAATACGCATCTGCCTGTTTCCTGTCAAGCTGGAGGACTTCCCCGGCCGCCTTTTCCCCTGTCTGGATCTGCGCCAGCCTGTTGAGTATCTTTGTGCGTACTCCCGGTTCCGGATTGCCATTGATAAGGCCTCCGCTGACGTCAAGGAGAGACCTGTCCGCAATGTCTGTGACAGTTATCCTGTGCGCGTCACGATGGCTGCTGATAAAATCTGCCAGGTTCTCAGGCGTTGTTGAGACCAGGTATTCCTCCCTTGCGTTTCCATCTGACGGGTACACATAGGCATATCCCATCCTCTCCGTATTCATGATCCGGTTTACCATGTCAATTGTTTTCTGATCCATGCATTCCCTCCTATAAAAACATATACTTTCAAATTCTCCATCCCTTATTTTTCATGACACAAGGACGGCGGCAGTCTCCATCGTGGCCGTTTGGAACATCCTCCCGGCTCCTTGGCAGTCTGCCGCCGTAGTTTCTATCATGAAAGCATTTCCCCTCTGGAAAATTTCCCAGCCTGAAAATGCTTGTCTTTCGTCTTTCATTTCAATCTGCCCCTGTTCGACACTACTCCCCGGAGCGGGCGCAGGATGCGCCCATAGGCAGCAGACAAAGACCGGCCCTGGCTTAAGGCCGTCATGGGGTTCTAACCCCTCCGAGGTTCTCTCCGAGCCGCCCTCATTGCGTGATCCCGCTCCTGCGGGGCTGTGACTGGACGGAAGTATCATTATAGGCTGTCCATGTCATGGCAAACGGCCCGCCACAGGCCGCCTTGGGACGGACATTTGCCGCTCTGCACCTTTGATGTGATCTTTTTGACAGGTTTTCCCTGCAGGTGGTCTTGGCGTGTCCTCCGCATCGCTTTGCTTTATCAAGCTGGACAGCTAACGTATCTATGCTGCTGGATATGACCGCCTGGCGGCGGTATTTTTCAATGGGCAGAGGGGAGAAAAAAATTCCCCTCTACTTACTTCCACGTTGGCAGAGCGTTTTGTACACCCTAAAATTTAATTTTTTTCAAAAAATTTTTTCAGTTTCCCAAGGATGCGTTTCTTCCGCTTATGCACAGCATTGGGATATATACCCATGCCCATCGCCACTTCCCTTACAGTCTGCCCCTGGAAAAACAGGCGGTCTATCAGCTCCTGTTCATCATCAGACAGCATAGAAAGGGCCTTATGTAACTGTGCATACCGAAGCCTGCGCAGCACGGTTTCTTCCACGCTTTCTGACTCCCCTGCAAACTGCATCTCCTGGTCTGCCAGCCGTTCAAGGGAATCTTCCCTGCTGGGTATGGTGGTTATGGTCTGATCCTTCTGGTTTATGACGGTCTGCTCCGTCTTGAGGTCATATTCCTGGTACTGCATTTTCCTTTCTGTGGTTCTAAGCAGGTTGATCACTTCCTCTTTGGCTTCCGGATACATCTTCTTATAATCCGGGATTCTATATGCCTTTGCCATAGGCTTGTCCTCCTTCATTTCCGAATTTCAGAAAACGAAGGACAAGCGGCGGGCCACGGCTCTTTCCCCTGACAGCAAAAGAGCGCAGGCCCTTTTTGCGGGGTGCGCTCTTTTGTAAGATTATGGGCTTTTGTATATAACAGGACAGAATGGGCGGGGAATGTGTCGAACATAAAAAGACCGCAGCCCCTTTGGGAACCGCGGTGTGTATGAAAAATATATGATATTTTATTTTCTGCGGCACAAGCCCCGACCCTGTCCATTCTATGCCCACGGTATTCCCTTTCCGGGGATACGCGGCTTTTCCGGCACGTTTTCCCCCCTGGCGATCTGCCAGTTGGGGAAATTATAAAATATGCAAAGGTAGGGCAAGTGTAGGCTGGGTGTAGGTACGGTGTAGAAAAACGCAAGTTGCGACACAGCTTGGCATAGACCTAGCGAATTGGGTATATTTTTATGGGAATTTGTAGGTTTGCACTAAAATGGGTCAAAAAAACAGCGGTTCAGATCATGCATCCAAACCACTGATTATACATTAATTATTCGGGATTCACATCAAAGCAGTACCCGACTTCCCTGACACACCGGATTGCAAATGCAGCATCCGGTATCGCCTTGAACAGCTTTTCGCGCAGGTTCCTGATATGGCATTTCACGGCATTGTTCTCCCTGCCAATCGCCTCATCGCCCCATACGTTCTGGTATATCTGCCCGTAGGTTAAGACCTGCCCCCTGTTCACCACCAGAAGATAGAAAAGGTCATATTCCTTTGCCGTCAGGCTGATCTCCTTGCGCCCGCGGTATATCTTCCTGCGGCTGGGGTAAATCTCCAGCCCCGGCACCGACAGTATCGAATCGTCATTCATCTGTACATATTCAAAATTAGAATGATGTTTTAGAACATCCATTACTGCATCAAAAACCGAGGAATCCCGTCCATCAAACTCAACTACCAATATGCGTCCGATACCATCACCTTCTTTATCCGTAATGTTTTTTAAATTATTCTCGAAGCCATTATATGGCTGCGTAATTTAATCGCAATAATGCTCTATTTTTCTGCTTCTGCAATATAAAGAATGTACTTTACCACCTTGTCCTTTATGCAAAATGCCTTAATATACATTTTCAAACTACTATACTAGAATTTTACATTGATTAGTATTTTTTATCCGATTTCAGTTTTATCTGTGTCATGCACCTTAGCCATGTATATTTTTATAAAATTTCATATTTCCACTTGTCCATATCCTTATAGTAATAAAACTCACTTTTGGCATCATTTTCAAAGAGTTCCATCATCTCCAACATATCATGCGCCAAATTGTATCGCTGCATTTCATCACGCTTGATCCAAAAGGCTCTCCCCTCAGATGACGATGCAAGTTTTCCATGAAATTTATCAGCCTTAAACATAAGAATGACATACCGGCCGCCTTCATCTGTTTGAAACTGCTTTATGCCGCATAACAATGGCGATTCAATGGTATATCCTGTTTCCTCATAAACCTCACGGATAACAGATTTCACAAAAGATTCACCCTGCTCAACATGACCGCCCGGAAAAGCAATGCCGTCCCATTTTCCTCCGATACGTTCCTGTACCAGCACATTCCCATCTATATCACTGACCATGCACAAGGTAGTAAAAACAGCGTTCTCCATAACCTCACCTTTTCATCGTATCTGTTTGATTTTATTTCCCTGCGGGCAGCTTATTGTATTCTTCCTCCGAAATACGATCAAACCATTCCACGCCGCCTGATCCCGGGTTCGTATTGATGGCAATATGGGCAAACTCTGTTTCTGCACTGCCCCCATGCCAATGCTTTACGCCCGGCGGACAAAATGCCACATCACCAGGGTACAGTATCTCCACAGGCTCCCCCTCAATCTGATGATACCCAATCCCATCCGTAGCAATCAGGATCTGCCCGCCTTCATGGGTATGCCAGTTATTGATAACGCCCGGTTCAAACACAACATAGTGCATACCCGGTGCACCGGCGACATTTTCGCCAATGATGTCAGAAAGATACACCGGACCGCTGAATGTCTGCATAGTGACAGGCTGGCTTGCACGCTGGAACATAAAAGCATTGTCTGTTGTTATGTTATGTCCTGCATACTCTTCTGCCTCCAAACTTGCATAATACACATCCGTAACTGGTTCTTCACCATCGCTTGCGCCGGAATAACCGGCATCATAGACCACCATCTGAGAAAACCAGCTGTCAGGAGCGGCGCCATGCCAATGCCTGACACCGGGGGCACACTCGATCACATCCCCCTTCCTGATGATCTGAGCCGACTTTCCTTCTTCCTGATAATATCCGACACCTCCGGTAACCAGAATAACCATCCCTCCATGGCTGTGCCAGTTGCTTCTTGCCCCAGGCTCGAATGTCACATGGTTGGTCTGCGGGAAATGGTATATTTCATCACTGGCTATCATGGTGGCAAGGTATGCTGTTCCCGTAAAAGCTCCGGGGAAAGTAACCGCATTCCCTATCGGGAATGTAAGACCGTCTCTGTTTTCCACAATACTGCTGTCAGGGACAGGCATTTCCTTTTCCTCCTGATCAGTATTCTCAACATGGGCGCTTTGTTCTGTATTGCCGGATTCATCAGCTAACTGACCATCGCTTCCGCCACACGCAGACAGCAACAAGCTCAACAAGATTACCGGCACCATAACTTTCCTTCTTAATATCCGCATAGGTCCCCATCCTTTACATTCCGTCTGTGTCATATTTTTCCGCTATTCCTTCATATTTCAGAAAGCGGAATTGCCCCTCCGCCTTCATGCTTTCTTCTTTCTGCCATGCTGTCTTAAAAAAACAGACAGATAATGCCCAATGAATAGGAACAAACCCATGACCGCTACATAATCCAGCAGGAAAAAGAATAAAGGCTCATCGTAATCAAAAAAAACAAAGTGAACCTTTAACAGCATATAATTCCCTATGTCCCGTTTCACAAAAGCATACATGCCGTATACAGCCACCACTGCTGCAGCAATGCGGAGCATGCAGATGCGAACCTTTGAAGTTCCTTGTACTGCTTTTCCCGCCACTCCCAGCATCATATTCCAGTGCAGCCCAAGATGAAGGGACATCAATACAACCCCCCAATAAGCTGACAGCATATGAAGTTTTCTTCCAAAAGAGCTTCCGCCATGGATCGGCAGAAAGGAGAGAACACTGCGGGAAATAATGGCACCACTGACCATGGAGCCGATCATGGAAAGGAGTACTGACACCACCAGCATCGTCTGCCATATCCGGAAAGGCGTATATTTCCCTTTCAGAAGCACCCCAAACCATCTGCGGTTCAGGACATGATGGATGACAAACATCAAGAACATCCCTATTCCCAGCCATTCATGGAGAGCCTGCCCTATCATCTCATAGGTCATCAAAAACATCAGGGCAACCGTCATCCCAATATCAACACCTGTCTTAACAATCATTTTGGGGTTCATCCAAACTCTCTCCTCACCAATCCAATATGTTTATTTTTCTCCTGCGGATTCCTTTCATTTCTCTCCATTCCAGAAAAAACGCAGCCCGTTGTATGTATATTCATCACTTGCTGTTCCATTATGGGTATATCCTTCCCGCTCCAAAAATGCCAGATTGCCATCCGCCTCATTATCCGCAAACCGGAAAGTACCGTCCTCCACATCACCCATAGCCATGATCTGCCGTTTAAAGGCACTGTATGCAAAATCATCCGTGCCGGATGCAGAAAAGATAAAGAAATCATCCCATGTGTGCCCGGATTCCCTGACCAGCTCTGCCATGTACTCCCCGTCAGTGGTATAACTGCCGCTCATGGGCATAAAATACCGGAAATAATCAAGGCAGTACCGGAACGTACACCATGTATTGACGGAACCCATGGAAAATCCCCCAAAGCCTCTATGGTCACGGGAAGCCGCGATACCAGCGGGTGTCGTATCCTCCGCATAGGTACTATACCTGCTTTCAACAGCAGGTATCAGGTCATTCAGCAGTTCGTTATGGAACTGGTCTGTCAATTTCAATGCGAGACTGTAATCACCGCTGTCGTTTCCGCTTGTATTGTTATATGTAGGCAGGACAATGATAAGCGGCTGGATCTTTCCATCCTGGATCGCATGGTCGATCACATACTTAAAAGTATGCGGCTCCTCATCTGTTCCCATGATTGTTGTTTCATTGCTCCAGCCTCCATGGCTCAGATAGAAAACATTATATTCCTGCTCTTCCGAATACCCATAGGGCAGATAAACCCATGCCTCTTTTGTCAGTTCCTGTGTGTGGTCTTCATAAGAAAAGGATTCCCATGTCTGATATGTCAGCTTTTCCAATATTCCCGCCTGCTCTGCAGGATGTTTGTATTCAGCCGGAATATACTCCAGTTCATCCGGCACTGTTCCGCTTAAATTACCCTCTCCGCTGCCCACTGTAAGTTCCTCCCGCACATTTTCTGATTCCGTCTGCCCCACATCTTCCTGCAGGATGTTGTCTGCGCTGTCCCTATCCGATTGTGATGATTCGCTTTGGCAGGCGGATAAAAGAACAGCCATTGAAACAGCCAGCAAGAGAGTCAGCTTTCTTTTCATGAATGGCCTCCTATTCTAACGAAAGGCTTTCTACCCATTCCTTGACAGTTTCTTCAGAAGCGCCGGAACGGAACCTTTCGCCTGTAAGCCATTCTCCTGTTCCTGCCGCCTCTTTTAGCAGTTCGCCGCTCTCTCCCAAGCCGGAGGAAGAGGATGTGCAGAAAGGGATCACTGTCTTTCCCGTAAAGTCATTGTCTGCAATGAACCTGTCCACCGGCCATGCTGCAATGCCCCACCATATAGGATAACCTATAAATATAGTTTCGTAGGATTCCCAATCCGGAACAGTGGATGCCACAAGATCCATCATCCTCTCCTCCGGATTGTTATGCTCACGGGATACCCGGCTGTTTCTATCCGTCCAGTCCAGATCAGCGCTGCTGTACTCCTCCACAGGTTCCAGCCTGAACAGTTCGCCGCCTGTTGCTTCTGCAATATACTTTGCAACACTTTCTGTATATCCTGTGGCTGAATAGTATACCACCAATGTTTTACTTTCTGTTGTTTCCACGCTCTCCTCTGATGTTTCTGTGGAAGAACCAGCCGTATCTTTCACAGGCGATTCTATCTGCCCGGAAGGATTCTGCAGGTTTTCGGTTCCATTTCCTCCGTTTGCCGACTGGGGAGCAGTCCCCTGATTGCCTCCGTCCTGGCTGCCGCAGGCGGCAAGACTAAAGATCATCAACACACTCAGCATAAAAACTATTGGTGTTAGTCAATAAATATGATGGTATTGCCTCACAGTACTACTAAGTTGTAGTTCTGAACAT
>DKVC01000066.1:4506-4659 GCA_002490995.1 Lachnospiraceae bacterium UBA7188 | reverse complement strand
AGGCGAGCAGGGCCTTTTATGAGAAACACTCTGATGACTATGGGATCCGTGAGCTGTTGTAGACGGAGGTGACAGGATGCCCGCATATCAGTTAAAGCAGACAGGGCCGCATGAGGAAACAAAGAAGAAAAGCGGAAAGACAGAAGAGAAAAA
>DKVC01000066.1:0-4084 GCA_002490995.1 Lachnospiraceae bacterium UBA7188 | reverse complement strand
CTCCAGAGATTCATGGAAAAGTATGGGATCTGGAGCATCGGGGAACTGGACTATGAATGGCGACTGGTTTTTGCCGAAGAACTCCCCACACTGGCAAAGTCCCAATATCATACCTTTTATCTGAAATACTTTGACCATATCAAACAGTACGACATGAGGAAACAGGGGCGGCCACAGGTCAGACGGATCCCTCTGAAGTACCCATATGAGGACAGTCTTCTGTTTCTGCCATACCATCCAGCCCAGGAGCTGGTGGAACGGCTGGACACCTGCCCGGAACGACCGGAATGGGTATGGGATTTTTCAAAGGAAGCGCCGGGGAAGATGAAGAGGCAGATATTCGATGCCCTGAATTATTTTCTGCGGGAGGATGGAAACGGAAAACTTTTGCGGGAGCATCTGCGGGGACTGTGGAGATTCTATCGGTTCTGTGTGGAGGAACAGGTAGAGGATATCGAGCAGATGGCCTTTGACCAGGTCCGAAAATACCGGGAACAGGCAATGGAAGCAGGACAGCCCAAAACAGCCGGTATCCTGGATCAGTGCAGGAAGATCCTGTTCCTGCAGGCGAAGGACATTCACTGGGATGCGGATGTCTGGTACCTGGAGAG
Organism: Lachnospiraceae bacterium UBA7188; assembly: GCA_002490995.1. GTDB lineage: Bacteria > Bacillota > Clostridia > Lachnospirales > Lachnospiraceae > Acetatifactor. The sequence continues at coordinate 3,473 of DKVC01000066.1, read as the reverse complement.
GCTGTCCCTGCAGCCGGAACGGATTGATCCAAGCAGTCCGGTAGTCAGCCTGTCTTTTGTGGAGGTCACCCACGACAGGAACCGGCAGCTTCTGAAAAAGTATATGAAGTATGGGCTGGGGCTGACAGACCTGTCGCTGCGCTATCTTCAGGCAGAGATGATAGACATCCGAAATTTCCTAAAGGAGATCCCGCAGGATGCATGCGATATGACGGAAACGGGTTTTCGGGAATACTTCCAAAGGCTCCAGGAAAAACGATTGGAGGCGGAGACCTTCAACCGGAAGGTGATGGCCCTGCAGCATTTTTACGGCTTCCTCAAGGCCAGGGAGTATGTGGGGCAGATCCCCTTCCACGGGGAATATTACCTGAAAAAGACGTTTCCCCTGCACCATGACCGGAGCGTGGAAGAGCAGGTCTCCGATGAGATCCTGAAAAAGCTCCACCGGTTCCCGGAACACCTCCGGCTCATGTACCTGCACCTATGGGGGATCGGACTGCGGATCAGCGAGGTGTGCAGCCTCAAGGGGGATGCCTACTACATACAGGGACGGGACGCATGGATCCAGGTCTACCAGGTAAAGCTGAGGACATACAAGCGGATACCGATCCCTGAAGCGGTCTACCGGCTCATGCAGGTGTATCTGAAAAAGCATGGCATTGAGGCAGACAGCTATGTATTCCAAAATAAAAAAGGGAGCGCTTACCAAAGCATGACCTTCCGGAAGCAGATGATAAAATACTGCATGGAATTGGGGATAAAGGATGGGGAATACCTCTTCCGGTCCCATGATTACCGACATGGAGTGGCTACCCGCTTTTATGACAGCGGGGTATCTATCCAGGGAGTCAGGGATTATCTGGGACATGCCTATGAGGAGATGACCCGCCAGTACATCGACTACATGCCGGACCGGATCGACAGGACCAGCGGGGAATTCTTCGCAAAGCCTGGAAACAGCCTGATGGCCTGCCTGAAAGGGGGCGGGGACTGATGGCGATGAAGCTTTATTTCAGGGATATGGAGGGGTACAAACACTTGACGGAACATCAGAAAAAATATATGGGGAAAAGCGCCGCATTTGACCTGGAACTGCTTCCTACAGCCCTGCAGGGGGAGATGACAGGATTTATCCAGAAACGGATAGATACGGTGTCCATGATCACCCTTCTGAACGAACGGGGCGATTATAACCGGCTCTGCCGCTTCCTGGAGAAAAAAGGGAAGGGACTGGAGCATTTCCTGGACTGGGACCGGGAGACATGGTTCCGAAAACTGAAGGCATGGATGCTGGAGGAGGGTATGCCGTTAAATTATGAAAGGCAGGGAAACTACGGGAGCACTTACCGGATGCGGCCTGGGGTTATGGGATATGTGGAACGGCTTCTGGACTTTCTGGAGCCGCCTGACAGCCGGGAGGAGAAGGAAAAAGACATCTGGGAACTGGAGAAGCTGGGCATTCCATTCCATGGGAATCTGGTAAAGAATTATAAGACCATCAATTTCACTCAGATCACGCAGGATGAGCTTCGGGAAGAGACCAAGAAAGGGATCTATCTGAACCTGCAGAACGAGGCCATCGCCTGTATCTCCAGGGAATTGACCGCCGTGCGGCGGCTGTCGGAATTCCTGCGGGAAAGACATCCGGATATCCGGTCCTTCCGCCAGCTCGACCGGGAGATCCTGGAGGAATACCTGACCTATTTAAAAACAGAGGAGGGAACTCCCAAGAAGCTCCGTAGTGAGCTGACCAGGCTGCGTGCCCTTATGGAAAGCATCGGCAGGATCCTGGAATACGGTAACCTGAACGGGCTGTTCCTGAGCCGGGACATCCCGTCCATGCCCAGGGCCGAATTCAAGACCTATTCAGATGCGGAACTGAAACGGCTGAACGCCGCCATCACAAGGATGGAGGAGCAGATAGCCAGGGTGATGGTCATCCACCAGATGCTGGGGACAAGGATATCCGATACCCTTACCCTTCAGACCGACTGCCTTTTTCAGAAGGATGGGGAGGATCTGATCCGGATCCGGCAGATGAAGACCAATACCTATATAAAGCCCATAAGCAGGGAACTGGCGATGTTGATCCAGAAGGCAATCCAGTATACAAAAGAGAAATATGGCGAAACGGAATACATTTTTGTAAGCGATAAGAATCCGGAGCGCCCCATGCAGTACAGCGCACTACAGGGAAAGGTCATCCGGCTCATCTATCGGGAGGACATCCGGGATGACAATGGACGGATCTTCGGGTTCGGCACCCATATGTACCGCCACATGTACGGAGTCAGGCTGACAGAGATGCACCTGGATGACTGGACCATTGCCAGGCTCCTGGGCCACAGCAGCCTGGTCAATGTGAAATATTATCGAAAAATGAGCAACCAGACCCTGGCGGATGAGACACGGCAGGCAAGGCATCAGATGTCCTTGAAGATTCTGGAATGTCTGGACGGATGGGAGGAAGAATATGAACAAATACGACAGGATGCTGGCGGTCAATAAGCAGGCCAGCGAAGCAAAGATCGAAAAGGCCAGACGGGAGATTGTCCGGATGGTGGATGACGGGGAGAAGGTCAGCATCCAGAAGCTGATGGAGAGGACCGGCCTGTCCAGGGGATTCTTTTATAAAAACCCGCAGGTGAGGAAGGAGATTGACCGTGCCCTGGAACAGCAGGCGGGCCTGGCGGATCCCAGGCGTGAGGTGCTGGACATGGCAATGAACCATGAGCTGGCGATGTCCCAGCAGGAGGTAGAAAGATTGAGGAAGGAAAATGAGCAGCTGAGGCAGGAACTGGAGGTGGCGAAAAAGGCGCTGGCGAAGAAGAATGTGGGGGTGCTGAAGAAGTTCATGTAGGATGTGGAAAGGAGAGATGGTACATAGCCTGGGAGAATAGACCGCAGGCAGGAAAGTGAGATGACATATCTGTGAAGAAAAAAGCATGGCGGTGGTCATGCTTTTTTGATGACTGTTGATTGGGTTATGTATGTAGAAAATTTGGTTTAAAAATTGAATTAATCGTCTGACTGTGATATATTTGTTAGAGCATTTGGCAAAACAGATAAAGGGGGATTTGTAAAGCATGGTAAATAGGAAAGAATTTGCTGAATTATTATATGGAACGGTGATAAGTAGTAAGGAATCGGACGAAAAAGCATTTGAAAAATTGAGTAGAATACGCAAATGGTTATTGAATAACACGCCCAAGAGACTATTTCGATTTAGAAGGTGTAGTGATTATTCAATTGAAGCATTAAAGGAAGATCAAATTTGGGGAACTAGCATTTGGGAATTTAATGATCCGTATGAATGTGTACCATGCTATGATTTTGAAACACTTTGGAATAAGATTAACCAATCTTTGAATGGTCAGAATATTTTTTCACTAATTAATAGTTTAAAAGAGGGTGGGATTCTTCCAGAGGTGAAAAGAGCATATCCATCAGTGAATATCGAACAATTAGTTAAA
>DKVC01000180.1:10936-11203 GCA_002490995.1 Lachnospiraceae bacterium UBA7188 | reverse complement strand
ATTTTCCGACAATTCCTAAGCCGCCCGTTTCCTCTGCTCCGGTCACACGCGGTTGTAGTTGATCAGACATCCTCGCAGAATAATCTGTCTCTCCTCATCGGTCAGCTCACCCAGGCGTAGCTCAAAGGCCTGCAGCCCATCCTTTCCAACCACATAAGCCGCAATCACATCCGATTTCTCCTCTACAGCCTGCCGGATGCCGGGAATAAAAATGTAATCCAGATTCTGGAACGGCAGCCTGCCCTCCTCGATCAGGAAGGGCAGCAT
>DKVC01000180.1:0-10582 GCA_002490995.1 Lachnospiraceae bacterium UBA7188 | reverse complement strand
GCCCAGCACCTTCTGGCAGGAAGCCGCCTGCTCGCGGGCGGATCCGTCGCCGGGCTTCACAGCGAAAATAGTGGAGCCGAATCCGGTGTTGGAATGGTTCACCTCCGGGTACTCCTGCTTAATGACGCCCACCAGCTCCTTCAGCACGGGAAGTACCTGGCAGGGATGCTCTCCCGCCATTCTCGCTTTCTCCGCTTTCTGGATTTCCTTCGCCCTTGCCACATAATTCGGATCCTTGCGGCTTAAGGTAAACTCAGCCAGCCCCAGCGGATTGGAGCGGTAGGAGGAGGTCTCGCCGGAAGGAATCAGCTCGTCGGTAGTGGTAACCGGGTCATGAATCTCGCTGACTACCTGGAGAATCAGGTTCTCCGGCAGCGCACCCATCTCCGGCCAGTCCTTGATATTGGGGCCAAGCTGTATCTCCACATCCGGGTCAGCCACGCCCTTGGAGTCAAAGATGCGGTTTGCATAAATCTTGCTGTCGAAATGATATTTATACTTTCCGATCTCCCCGTCAAAGTCCGTAGCCGGTGTCAACACTCCCCTATTGGCAGCCGTAGCCGCAATGGAACGGGCATCCATCAGCGCAACAGAAGAAATCTGGCCGTTCTGGAGCTTGCTGCCCTCACGGTTGGGGAAGTTCCTGGTGGAGTGGCGGATACTGAAAGCATTGTTTGCCGGGGTATCACCTGCACCGAAGCATGGTCCGCAGAAAGCTGTCTTCATGACGGCGCCTGTCTCCATGATGGCGGCGGCACAGCCGTTTCTGACCAGCTCCATGTATACAGGCATGGAAGCCGGATATACGCTTAACGTAAAACCGTCAAATCCAATGGAAGCCCCTTTCAGAATGTCCGCCGCCGCACAGATATTCTCGAAACCGCCGCCTGCACAGCCTGCGATGATTCCCTGGTCTACCATGAATTTTCCGTTCCTGACCTTGTTCTTCAAATGGAATTCCACTGCGCCGTCCAGGCTGACTTCCGCGCGCTTCTCCGTCTCATCCAGGATATCCATCAGATTGGCGTTCAGTTCTTCGATGGTGTATGTATTGCTGGGATGGAACGGCATGGCAATCATGGGGCGTACTTTGGACAAATCCACCGTAATCATGCCGTCATAGTATGCCACCTCGCCGGGCACAAGCTCCTTATAATCTGCCTTACGCCCGTGAATCTCGTAGAATTCCTCGATTTCTTTGTCTGTCTCCCAGATTGATGACAGACATGTAGTCTCCGTGGTCATCACGTCAATGCCGATCCGGAAATCAGCGCTCAAAGAAGCTACGCCGGGGCCTACGAATTCCATCACCTTATTTTTCACATAGCCGTTCCGGAATACAGCGCCGATGATTGCCAGAGCCACGTCCTGAGGGCCCACACCCTTCACCGGTGCGCCTGTGAGGTATACGCCTACAACCTGAGGTCTGTTGATATCATAAGTCTGGTTCAGAAGCTGCTTTACAAGCTCCGGGCCGCCCTCACCCACGGCCATAGTGCCCAGGGCGCCGTAGCGGGTATGGGAATCGGAGCCCAGAATCATGCCGCCGCCCTCCGCCAGCATCTCTCGGGCGTACTGGTGGATGACTGCCTGATGAGGGGGCACGTAGACTCCGCCGTACTTCTTCGCGCAGGTCAACCCGAACATGTGGTCATCTTCGTTGATAGTGCCGCCCACCGCGCACAGGGAATTGTGACAGTTTGTGAGCACGTAGGGCATGGGGAATTTCTGCAGGCCCGATGCCCTTGCTGTCTGGATGATGCCTACGAAAGTGATGTCGTGGCTGGTCAGCTTGTCGAACCTGATTTTCAGCTTCTCCATATTGCCGGAGGTATTGTGGTTCTCCAGTATTCCGTAGCAGATTGTCTGCTTTGACGCTTCTTCTTTTGTAATCTCTTTTCCTGTTTTACTCAAAATGGCCTGTTGCGCTTCCGGCGTGTCGGCTATGATTTCCCTGCCGTTTACCAGATATGCGCCGCCCTGCATTAACTCTACCATATATTAAATTCCTTTCTTATTTTGTTTTCATCAGAATGCCTGATAAGCCAATAGCCGCCGTATATTTATCCCATTATTCAAGAACACATTCATAACAGCAATCCTCTTTCGTGGTACCTTCTATGATACATGTCTTTCCACTATTGACAAATCCATTCATCTCATAAAACTTTCTGGCTCTCACATTATCTTTTATAACCCATAGTATTATTTTCCGATAACCTTTTTCCTTAGTTTGCCGAATCATGTACTTCATCAGAAGAGTTCCTATTCCCTGTCCCACAAAAAAGGGGTCCACATAAAACTCCGTAATCTCCATGATCTGGCCGTCTTTGGGCCGTCCGTTTATTACGCCTTTCACAATTCCGTCATCATACAGCAGCATTCCCTCCAAAACGTTCAGATTGCTTTTATACTCTTCATACAAATCAACAACCTGCAGTTTATGAAATGACCCATAATCATCTTCAAATATATGCCTGTATGCAACTCTTTTCCCAAATATAATAATCTCGGCTATCCGGGAAAGATCCTTTATATCAGCTTTCCTAATCATTTATGACTCCTCAGCTGCACCCATATGCTCCCGCATTTCTTTGCGCCGCATTCGATTATAGGAAGCCTCACTTGCTTCCTATAATATGAATCAATATCGCCTCTCCCCGGAATCCGGCGCCGCCCACCAGCTGCAGCACATCCTTTTCCCCTTCAATGACATCTCTGTCATAAAAGTGGACATGCCCGGCGAGAACCAGCTCCACAGGACTGTCTTCCGCTGTGGTCAGCGCCATAAACTGCTCCGAATCCTCGTTGGGATAAATCCCTCCGTAATTACCGGCACCGATCACCACCGGGTTATCCCAGGCTTCTCTCGCCTTTGTCAGCACAGACTGAGTGATAAAAGGGACATGGGTCATCACGATCACAGGGTGGACTTCCACCCGGCGGATTTCCGGCCGTTGAAGAGCCAACCGGCGGTTCTCTTCCAGGATTTTCTCATACTCCGGCAATGCCGCGCTGTCTACTTGATTCGAACTGTCGTCTATGCCCACCACCGTAAATTCACCGAAATCCAGTTTCTGTATCGCCGTATTTCCATTCATAAAAGGCTCCAGAAGCGGAAGATAAGTTTCCCGCCCCGTCTCTGTCATATATTCCCAGGGGTAGGTCCAGTCATGATTGCCATTGACGTAGAGATAGGGCATATCCAGCTGCGCAAGCTGCTCCTTCAGCCACTGCAGATTCGCATCGGAAGGCGTGTCGATTATATCTCCTCCCAGCAATACCGCGTCCACTTTGGTTTCATTGGCATACCGTATCCATTCCGGGAACTGCTCCGCGGAAGAAACGCCCTCTTCATTCACAAAAAGCGGATACCTTGCAGCTTCGTTTTCCACTGCCGCTTCCGAAGCATTCTCATCCCGGATGATGACATGAGTATCCGTCAAAAAGAGCAGGCTGTATTCCCCTTCCACTCCCGGCAGCCGGATTGTTTCCTCTGATATATGCTTCTCCCAGCCTGTGGTGCCAGAATCTGCGGTACCGGAATCCACTGCATTGTCTTTCCCTGTATCATCTTCTGCCCTGCTGCTGTTTCTCTCCGCAGCACTGTTCTCAACTGCACTGTTCCCGCTCCTCTCCGAAGCGCCGCTGCCACCTGCATTTTTCCCGCAGCCAGTTATTCCAAGCACCAGGACGCCAGTTAAGGCAAGGGCGTGCCCTAATGCACGCCCTCGCACAAATTTATCCTTTATGAAATCCATCGCTTACTCCATGGCGCTAAGACTCTTAGGAACTGTCGGAAAATAACTGCTACAACTTCTTTAGAAAAAAGCCAGGAAACATAAGGAAAACGGCTTTCAACTCGTAGCAGTTATTTGTAGACAATTCCTTACTCCCTGTCACACATAGTACCCTGCACTCTAGGAATTGTCGGAAAATAACCGATGCAGCTTATTTAGGCAAAACCTCCAGAAATACAATAAAACTCGCTATGAACTCGCAGCGGTTATTTGTAGACACTTCCTTACCCTGCGCCTGAACTTTCGGCAGAAACCGCACTGCAAACGTTCAGGCTCACCCGGCCGGAAAATGTTTCCGTTACAGAGTCACCTTGTCCAGATGCCAGATCTCGTCCACATATTCCTGAATGGTTCTGTCGGAAGTGAACTTGCCGGAGCATGCCACGTTCAGGATAGCGCTCTTTGCCCATCCTGCAGTATCCCGGTACGCCGCTTCCACCTTCTTCTGTGCTTCCGCATAGGCCTTGAAATCCTTCAGGATGAAGTACATATCCGCCTTGGATGTGGACTTGGTGTTCAGCAGCGAGTTGTACAGCGGCAGGAACAGCTCCTTATCCTTGGAATAGGTGCCGTCGATAAGCTGCGTCACTACCTTGTGGATATCCGCGTCGGAGTTGAAAATCTGCATGGGGTCATAGCCGCCGTTGTTCTCGAAGTGAATTACCTCATTGGAGGACAGGCCGAAGATAAAGGCATTCTCCCTTCCCACTTCTTCCACAATCTCCACATTGGCGCCGTCCATCGTCCCTAACGTCAGCGCACCGTTTAACATAAATTTCATATTCCCCGTGCCGGAAGCTTCCTTGCTGGCTGTGGAAATCTGCTCGGACACATCCGCCGCCGCAAAGATAATCTCCGCGTTGGACACATTGTAATTCTCGATAAACACCACCTTGATCTTACCCTTGATGGACGCGTCATTGTTCACCACATCCGCCACGGAATTGATCAGCTTGATGGTCAGCTTGGCATTGCGGTAGCCTGCAGCTGCCTTTGCACCGAAGATAAAGGTCCTGGGGAAGAACTCCATCTCCGGATGGGCTTTCAGTTCATTGTACAGGTACATCACATGGAGGATGTTCATCAGCTGTCTCTTGTACTCGTGGAGACGCTTCACCTGCACGTCGAAGATGGAATCGGGATCCACCTCGATGCCGTTGTGCTCTTTGATATATTTTGCCAGGCGGAGCTTGTTCTGGTACTTGATCTCCATGAATTCCTTCTGGGCAGCCTTATCCTCCGCCAGCTTCTTCAGACCTGCAATCTGGGGCAGATCCGTGATCCAGCCGTCGCCCACCTGCTTCGTCACCCACTCCGCCAGAAGCGGATTGCCGTGAAGCAGGAAACGTCTCTGGGTGATGCCGTTGGTCTTGTTGTTGAAGCGCTCAGGGAACATCTCGTAGAAGTCCTTCAGCTCCTCGCTCTTTAAGATCTCCGTGTGCAGCCTGGCCACACCGTTGACGGAATAACCTGCCACGATAGCCATATGGGCCATTTTCACCTGTCCGTCATAGAGGATAGCCATCTTGCGGATCTTCTCCCCTACATTGACATTATAAATATGCGCATATTTCTCTTCGATCTGCAATACAAACCTGCGGTTGATCTCCTCCACGATCTGGTAAATCCTGGGAAGCAGCCTGGAGAACAGGTCGATGGGCCATTTCTCCAATGCCTCTGCCATGATGGTATGGTTGGTGTAGGCGCAGGTTCTGGTAGTAATGTCCCATGCCTCGTCCCATCCCAGATTATAATCATCCAAAAGGATACGCATCAGCTCGGGGATGGCTACCGTAGGATGGGTATCGTTGAGCTGGAAGGTCACCTTCTCCGGGAAGCCGTGAATATCGTCATGTTTTCTCATATATTTCTCCACTGCCTCCTGTACGGATGCGGAGATGAAGAAATATTGCTGTTTCAGACGCAGTTCCTTGCCTGCGTAATGGTTGTCGTTGGGATAGAGCACGTCCACCAGATTTCTGGCCAGATTCTCCTGCTCAACCGCCTTGCTGTAGTCGCCCTTGTCAAAAGCGTCCAGACGGAAGCCTGCCATGGACTCCGCATCCCAGATGCGCAGGGTGTTCACGATGCCGTTGCCGTATCCCACGATGGGCAGGTCATAGGGAATGGCCCTCACTGCCTGATAGCCCTCCTGCACGAAATGATTCCTGCCGTTCTCGTCGCAGTGCACGGACACATAGCCGCCGAATTTCACCACCTTGGCATACTCGGGCCTGCGCAGTTCGAAGGGATTGCCGTCAGCCAGCCAGTCGTCTGGAATCTCAATCTGAAAACCGTCCTCAATCTTCTGCTTGAACATACCGTAGCGGTAACGGATGCCGCAGCCGTAAGCAGGATACCCCAGCGTAGCCAGAGAATCCAGGAAGCAGGCTGCCAGCCGTCCCAGGCCGCCGTTGCCCAGAGCGGCATCCGGCTCCTGGTCCTCGAGCACATTGATATCTATGCCCAGCTCCTCCAGAACTTCCTTTGCCCCCTGGTAAGCCTGCAGGTTGATCATGTTATTGCCCAGGGCACGTCCCATCAGGAACTCCATGGACATATAATAAACCATCTTGGGGTCTTCCTTATCATAGGCCTCCTGGGTGGTCATCCAGTTGCCGATCACCCTGTCCTTTATGGAATAAGATGCCGCCTGAAAAATCTGCTGGGGCGTCGCCTCCTCCAGATTCTTGCGGAACATATTCATTACATTGTAAAGGATACTTCTCTTGAAAAGCTCTTTGTCAAAAACAGGCTTCTCTTCTGCTTCCTTTACGGCAGCCGTATCTTCGGCAGTTACCGTCTCCTCTTCGCAGGCGGTGCAGGTATTGCTTTTCAGTTCAACCGGGTCTGTCACATTCCTATTTTCCACGTCTTTTCTCCTTTCGTCCCTTTGTTTTAGAAACGCCGTTTCTATTATACCAAAAGTTGGCTGTCTTTCCAACAGATTTTTTCAGAAATTTAAAAATGTTAAAATGAGATTGGAAAAACAACGATTTTGTGGTATAATTGGTAATCAAAAATGACGATTTTGATATAAATTAGCATTTAGAAAATAACGATTTTGATATACTCGCGAGCGCATCCGTTTTCCGTTTTTCTGTCCCACATCATAGAATCAAGGAGAGGATTCTATGATTAAAGGGACATTACTGATGCGCTCCACAAAATCCATCTGATGAAAGGAAAGATATCATGTATAAACGAAAAATTTATGACAAATTATTAGCCTGGAAATCAGAATCAGACGGAAAAACCGCGCTGCTGGTAGAGGGTCCCCGCCGTGTCGGCAAATCCACAGTCGTAGAAGCATTCGGGAGGCAGGAATATAAAAGCTGCATTATGATTGATTTCTCCACAGCCCCCACCGGAATCAGAGAGTTATTTTCCGATTTATCCGATTTAAATTATATTTTCCTTCAGCTCCAGCTGCAATACAGGACAGATCTTTACGAACGGGATTCACTCATCATTTTTGATGAAGTACAGCTGTGCCCTCCGGCCAGACAGGCGATCAAGGCCCTTGTCCGGGATCACCGTTATGATTATGTGGAAACCGGCTCCCTGATTTCTTTGAAGCGCAATGTAAAAGATATCCTGATACCCAGCGAGGAACGGAAGATCAACATGTATCCAATGGATTATGAAGAGTTTCTGTGGGCCACAGGAGACAATGCCACTTTCGGGCTGCTGAAAAAAGCTTTTGAATTGAAAAAGCCTCTGGGGGACCAGCTAAACCGGAAGCTCCTGCGCGCCTTCCGGCTGTATATGCTTGTGGGCGGAATGCCGCAGGCCGTGGAGGCGTACATCGAGACTAATAATTTTAAGAAAATAGATCAGATAAAGCGGGATATTCTGACGCTCTATGAGGATGATTTCAGGAAAATAGATTCCACCGGAAGGATTTCCCTTCTGTTTGATTCCATTCCGGCACAGCTTGCGAAAAATGCGTCCCGGTACCAGGTTTCCAGCGTTCTGGAGTACGAACGCGCCGATACGATTCTGGAACTGGTTTCCGAGCTGAAGGACTCAAAAACCGTGCTGATCGCCTATCATGCCAATGACCCCAATGCCGGAATGGCCGGCAGCAAAGACCTGAGACGTTTTAAAATGTTCCTTGCCGATACGGGGCTTTTCACCACACTTATGTTCAAAGACCGGGATTTTACGGAAAATATCATTTACGAAAAGCTGTTAAACGATACCCTCGGCGCCAACCTTGGTTATCTATACGAAAATATGGCCGCTCAGATTCTGGCATCCAACGGAAATGAGCTTTATTACTATACTTTTTTAAATGAAAAAACAAGGCACAATTATGAAATCGATTTTCTGCTGGCCCGGAAAAATAAGATTTGTCCCATGGAAATCAAATCCTCCGGTTATAAAACACATGCTTCCCTGGATGCATTTACCGCCAAATATTCAGACAGGATTCTGGAACGATACCTGGTCTACACGAAGGATTTCAAGAAGGAAGAAGATATCCTCTGCCTGCCCGTTTATATGCTGCCTTTCTTAGGAATTGTCGGAAAATAACTGCTGCAATTGCTTCAGGCAAACGCCCGGAAATACAATAAAAATTGCCATAAACTTGCAGCAGTTATTTGTAGACATTTCCTTACTCGCCGAACACAGCCTTATAGTCCGCCTGGAACTTCGCAATGCCCGCATCGGTCAGCGGATGCTTCACCATCTGCTCAATGACAGCATAGGGAACCGTCGCGATATCAGCGCCAGCCAGTGCACAGTCGGTCACATGAACAGGATTGCGCACACTTGCGGCGATAATCTCGGTATCCAGATCTGTCATGGCGAAAATGTCGGAAATCTCACGGATCAGGTCAACGCCTCTCTGGCTGATATCGTCCAGACGTCCCAGGAAAGGCGACACGAATGCCGCGCCTGCACGGGCTGCCAGCAGAGCCTGATTGGATGTGAAGATGAGGGTCACATTTACCTTGATGCCCTCGGAAGAAAGAACCTTGCAGGCCTTTAAGCCTTCCACGGTCATGGGAATCTTTACTACCATATTAGGATGAATTTTAGCAATTTCCCTGCCCTCTTTGATCATGCCCTCCGCATCTGTAGTAGTCGCCTTTACCTCTCCGCTGATAGGCCCATCCACAATGGAAGCAATCTCCGCGATCACCTCTTCGAATACCCTGCCCTCCTTTGCGATCAGGGACGGATTGGTGGTGACGCCACAGATGACACCCATGTCATTTGCTTTCCTGATATCCTCTACTTTTGCTGTGTCAATAAAAAAACGCATCGCTGAATCTCCTCCTTTTCATTCTCTTCATATGCATCTTTCCATATTGTTTGAAAACGTCATGCCCGGATATACTCGTCAGCGCTTTCCTTTGCCGTTCTTTTGTTCTGAATCGCTGAGCGCTCACTCATTTACATTTACGTTGACAAATGTTTCTGAGCGCGAGTATAAAATGCACGGCTGCCTTCTCCGGTTGTCCGGATATTTTTATTATAAACGGTTCATTAATATTCTTCAACCATAATCTAAGGTTTTCTATACTTTGCTTTTACGCATCTTTTTCCCTCTTAGCAGCAAACTGCCCAAGCGCTAAACCGACCTGCTCCATATCCGAAATCCGTTCCATAGCCTCCCTTCTTGTACATGCATCCAGGAACCGCACAATCTGCTTTCTCTTCCTTCTTACGGCCATGCTCTCTGCACCCCCATATCGTGGGACAAGCACATGCTTTTTTCCCGGGAAACATTGAGGGTGCAATCCTGTTTTCTCCCTGAAGCGGAAATTCTCCCCTGCTCCAAGCATCGCCTCCAGTGTCCTGCCCAACCCGTACACGTCACATGCCGGCGTCAGTTCTCCATTCCCTTCCAGCTGTTCCGGTGCCGCATAGTCCGGCGTTCCCGCCCGGGAAGATATCCGCTCTTTCATAGAACATACACAGCCAAAATCAATCAGCTTCACTCTCCCGTCCTGCCGGATCATGATATTGGCAGGTTTCACATCCCGAAACAGAAAGCGTTCCGGTCTCTCATGCAGATACTGCAGCCCTTCCGCCAATGCCAGGCCCGCACGGATTGTCTGTTCCATTGTAAAATGCCCCCGTCTGGACAGCATTTCTTCCATGGTACAGCCCGGTATATACTCGCAAAGTAAGAAACCCAGCCCTGCCTCCCTCCAGAAACCAAAGTATTTCGGAAACAGCGGATACTCCAATACAGCCATAACCCGAGCTTCCTGTTCCAGCAGCCTCGCATTTTCACTGACCTTGCAGGCATAGCCCCGGCCATCCTTTCCCTCCACATAGTAAACCATGGAAAATGCGCCATTTCCAAGCAATCTGTCAGGGCGGTACCCCTTCTTTCCCAATATCAGCCTGCCCAGGGAGTCCGCTTTCTTCTTTTGTTCCTCCTTTCCTGCCCCCATCCTTTTCAACACATCCTCTCCAACCCACAGAAGCCGACCTGTGGGCCCTGCAGGTATAACTTTATTCCATTTTCATACACCAATATCAAGTTTATACTCACGTTCAAAGAATTTACCGACATAAATGTATAACAAGCAAACGCATCTGAAATGTCTTAGGAACTGCCGGAAAATAACCTACGCATTTTGTTTAGGGTAAACCAGATAAAATCTGTAAATTTTGCAACAGGCTTGCGTAGGTTATTTGGAGGCATTTCCTTATTAACCATAGAAGCACTCCTTGATTCTATGATGTAAAACAGAACCCTGAAAACGAATGCGCCTACGAGTATAATTCATCTGTATGATTTGGGCGACAAAAGGGTA
>DKVC01000049.1:17422-21566 GCA_002490995.1 Lachnospiraceae bacterium UBA7188 | reverse complement strand
CCTTTCTTCCTCAGCTTTAGCAAGCACCAGCTGCCTTTCTTCTGCGATTGCTTCCTGCTTCTCCTGTTCAATGATCCATCCGATTTTAGTCATCTCAATCATACTCCTTATTTTATACTGCACGCCGGTTGAATTTGCAGTGCAACCCGACTGCAGACCGCCAGCCAGGTATTTTCTCTGAGGCATCAATGTAAATCCTGGCGGTCTGCAGTATATTTGCCGTTTTCATATCAATCAATTTATCTGTAAAGGTCAATATCCCTGCCAGCGCAAAGATCTGCTGTTTTCTGTCCTGGATCTGTGATGCCAGGTTTACGGATTCGCGGATTTTTTCTTTTTTCTCTTCTTTCTTCCGGTAGGAAAGCGGCAGTATAATGAATTCCATCAGTTCCTCATCGCTCAGCAATTCGTTCTCTTCCACTTTTTCTTTCAAATGCCGGAACAGCTCTCCGGAATCCAGTTCCGAGAGGAACGCCGGCTCCATTATCATCCTGACTGCCCCGATATTGTACTCGTCAGATACTTGTTTTCGCTCTATATCGCCTGTATATATGACAATCATGCAGTTGGGCATTTCCTTTTCTCTTTCTGGTACCGGTTGGCTATCCCGGTCAGATAATTGAGGTATTTTACCTTATCCTCTCCGTTGTATTCACTTTCATAATCTACCAGCGCAACGGTTCCGTCTGCAAGCTCGAACAAATTGTCCAGTCGCAGTTCATTTGCCCTGACGGTTGGTATGTTGGTGGGCAGGACGGCCTTTACTTCCGGTACATCCAGCCCATATACACGAAAGGTTTTTCCTTTGAAATATTCAGCAAGCAGCTTGCTGGTAATGTCCTTATTCTGATAGGCTATTTCTTTTTTGTTCGTGCGGGCCGCTTTGGTTACGGCAGAGGCTGTGCTGCTTTTCTTCCGTTTTTTCGCTTTTTTCATGGCTTGTTTTCATTCCTTTCCTGATGGTGACGGCAGCCTTCCAGGAAAGGCGCTCTCCCTTCCTGCTTATGGCGTCGTTTTAAAGTTTCTTAGGGTATAGGGCTTACGCCCGGCAAGAAGTTCGATGTGATAGATGCCATGCGCTGCATGGCTTCTATTTAGTGCAAATTACAGAAAAACTTTTCAGTCTTTAAGATTTCTGATAGGCTGGCAAATGTTTTCGATCGTGAGTATAAATTCTTGGCTTGCATATAGGATAACATGTTATAGGGCGGATTGCAAGGGAAATTTTTCTGGACGGAAATAGTCGGAAATAGCCGACGGAAATAGCAGAAATTGCATGGAAACATAGGCTGATGAAAGACGAGCATCGTTTTGCTTGCACCATGGCCGGGACAATGGTACAATAACTTTATAATTTAGCAAATTCTGGCGGTCTTGCGTATATATGGTGCAGAAAGGAACAGAAAATGATTCAGGAGATGACATTCAAGAAACAGAACGGAATGAAAATACAGGGACGGATGTATCTGCCGGAAGAGCGGGAGGGCAGACTGCCGCTGGTAATTTTCTGCCATGGCTTCGGCAGCAATTTCCGGGAACTGATGCATCATGGGGATGGCTTTGCCCAGGCCGGTATCTGCTGTCTTTTCTTTGATTTCTGCGGAGGCGGCAGAGAGAGCCTGAGTGACGGTACCATGGAAGTGATGACGGTGGAATCCGAGTGCGGGGATCTGGAGACCGTTATTGCGTATATGAAGAAACTGGATTACATTGAACCGGAACGGATTTTTCTGCAGGGCGAGAGCATGGGAGGGCTGGTCACAGCATTGGTGGCGGCACGGCATCCGGAGGGTATCCGGGCACTGGTTCTCTGGTATCCGGCATTTTCGATTCCGGAGGATTCCCAACGGCGGTATCTGGCTGGGGAAAATGAAGTGTTCGGTATTGTTTTGGGGAAAGAATTTGATGAGCAGGCCAGGCTGATCGACGTATACGGAAGGATTTCGGAGTATGGCGGGCCGGTACTGCTGATTCACGGGACGGAGGACCAGATTGTGCCTGTCAGATGTTCCGAGAAGGCAGTGTCCGTCTATGCAGATGCCAGACTGATCAGGATGCCTGGGGCGGGGCATGGCTATGAGGGAGCTGACAGCGCTGCCGCCAGGGAGTATTCGATTGCGTTTGTAAGGGAACATTGCGTGTGATATCGCTTGATACTCCATTCTTGGGTAAAACGAATGAATGACGGGAAAAAGTATGGGAAAAATATTGCTTGTAGGGAAACAAATGAATTGTTTTATAAAATTAGCATAAACTGATTGCAAAAAAGTCAGGTGAATGCTAAGATGGAAGTAGAAGAGGATAAGGAAATCAATGAAAAGGAGGAGGTGCATTCTATGGCAACACAGATAGCGGCAACCCCGGTAATCAAAGGTGCGGAAGCAGTAAAGGTATTGAAAGAAGCTGACCGGAAGCCTTCCCTAAAATCAGAGAAAGGTGCAAAGAAGCTGGAAAGAATCTTTGACAGGATGATGAAATAAGATGGATTTGATGATAAGAAAGCTTGAGGAAAGGCATCTGCCAATGGTAGATGCCTTTTCCTGCACAGAGACTCCGAAGATGCTGGACTCTTATAATGCAAAAGTGCGCAGAAGAATTCGGAAGCATTCAAAAGAAATGGAAAATTTCTTGAAGGAAGAAGCTTTTGAGGAACAGGAGAAAGGGCTGAATACGACACATCTGTTCATTGACAGAGAAATAGGGAAGATAGCGGCATATATTTCGCTGTGCAATGACAGTATCGGTCTGGAACTGAAAGAGCGGGATGATATGGGATTGACTTATACCACGGTACCGGCATTGAAAATCGCCAGACTGGCAGTTGCAAACGAATATCAGGGAAATGGCATGGGAAAATCTTTGATTCAGTTTGCTGCATATATGGGCAGAAAAATAAAGGAACTGAGCGGCTTGGTATTTCTCACTCTGGACTGTTATGAACACAGAGTATCCTTTTATGAATCGGTGGGATTTGTCAGAAATGTGGTTCAGCCGGTTGTATTGCCGTATGATACCCCGATCAGTATGCGGATAGGGCTGGAGGAATACCTGGAGCGCTTGTCAGAATGAGATTACTTGGTATTGTCGTTTCAGGCATTTATAATGTAGGGGGCACTTTTTAACGTCTGATAAAGCTAAGGGAAATTGTGGTGTTAGGCACTTAAAATGTTTTCTTGTGAGGTTTATCATGCGCCCTTTGGGGTCCGGCTGTTTAAACAGGCCGGGGATAAGCCGGAAGATGTGAATACGGTAGTTGAACCGGATATTTCCGTAGTGTGTAATCAGGATAAGCTGGATAAATATGGGTGCAGGGGAGCGCCGGACATGGTTATTGAAATTTTATCCCAGTCCTCCCTGCGGCATGACAGGCTTGTGAAGCTGAATCTGTACCAACGGGCAGGGGTTCGGGAATATTGGATCGTAGATCTGGAGAATAGGGCTGTTCAGGTATTTTTACTGGATGACATCGGATATCTCCGTATCTATGAGGAATATGGGCAGAAGGATGTGGCAAAGGTTCATGTGCTTGAGGGGTGCTTTATCGAGTTGGAAAAGGTGTTTTCGTGAAAACGTTGGTTTTCCGGAGACGTTCAGGGAGGAGCCATGAATACAGATAAGGAGAAAATTGCATCTCTCGCCGGTGAAATCATGCAGTTGTCCCACGATGATATCCTGATGCACCTGCGTTTTTTTGACAGAGCACTGGCGGCACTCAGGCTGCAGGCAAAGCTAGGTACGGGATATTTTGCCACAGACGGTCAATTCTGTTTCTATGACCCGGTCCGGGTTCTGAAATGCTGCCGGGAGAATCCGGCGCTGATTACACGGAGCTATCTTCACATGCTTCTCCACTGCATTTTCTCCCACCATTTCCGGTGTGACAGGCTGGATAGAAGATACTGGGACCTGGCGGCGGACATCGCCGTGGAGAATGTGATTCTGGAGCTGGGAATAGCAGGCGCGGCGCTGGAGCAGGACGGACAGCTGGCACAGAAGCTGGAGGAGCTGAAGGCTCGTGCGGGGAGCCTGACCGCGGAACGGCTGTACCGCTGTTTTGACGAAAGTTCCTTGTCAACGGAAAGTGCAAAGGAACTGCAGGCGCTTTTTTCCAGGGATGTCCACGCCCTGTGGAAACCGGGGGAAC
>DKVC01000049.1:16968-17120 GCA_002490995.1 Lachnospiraceae bacterium UBA7188 | reverse complement strand
GCCCTGTGGAAACCGGGGGAACGGCTGGAAATGACGCAGGAGCAGTGGGAGAAAATCAGCCGTCGGGTGAAGACGGATTTGAAGGCCTTTGCCAGGCGGAAGTCCGGTACCGGAAGCCTGGAGAAGAACCTGGAGGAGGTCACAAGGGAGCG
>DKVC01000049.1:16458-16672 GCA_002490995.1 Lachnospiraceae bacterium UBA7188 | reverse complement strand
CCTGGAGGAGGTCACAAGGGAGCGCTATGATTACGCCGGAATCCTGCGCCGTTTTGTGGTGGCGGGGGAGGAACTCAGGGTGAGTCAGGAGGAATTTGACACGATTTATTACACTTATGGCCTGAGCTGTTACGGGAATCTGCCGCTGATAGAGCCTCTGGAATACAGGGAGAGCAAGAAGGTAAAGGAATTCGTCATCGCCATCGACACCTCC
>DKVC01000049.1:8298-16170 GCA_002490995.1 Lachnospiraceae bacterium UBA7188 | reverse complement strand
GACACCTCCGCCTCCTGCCGGGGAGAAGCAGTGAAAACGTTTTTACGGAAAACCTACTCTATCCTGAAAAGCAGCGAGAGCTTCTTCCATAAAATTAATGTCCATATTATCCAGTGTGACCATCAGGTGCAGAGTGACACGAAGCTTACCTGTGAGGACGACCTGGTTCATTTCCTGCAAAACGGAAAACTGGTGGGATTCGGAGCCACGGATTTTCGGCCGGTTTTCGAATACGTAGATGAATTACAGAAGCAGCAGGAGTTTGAGAATCTGAAAGGGTTAATCTATTTTACGGACGGATATGGCATCTATCCGGAGCGGATGCCGGATTATCAGGTGATATTTGCGTTTCTGGAGGAGGATAAGAACCGCGCCCCGGTACCGCCATGGAGTATGAAAGTCATTTTAGATAGTTACAACTAACCATATCCGAAGCGGATACGGTGCCAGGTCTCCAAGGCAGTGTTGCAGGCAGTTGCAGAACCGGCATTTGAACGGAATGTCCTGAAGCCGGCCGAAGGCGCATGGAGACACGGATATCAACAGAATCCAGACGAATACAAACAGCATGCCCCCACATGCGGAATTGGAATAAATATGAATATCAAGCAAGCCAAAGAATATATCGAAAATACGGCAAAACTCTATCTGAAAAAAGATGAGTCCGGAGAATACAGGATGCCTCTGGTGCGCCAGCGCCCACTCTTTCTGCTGGGGGCACCGGGCATCGGAAAGACTGCCATAGTGGAACAGGTGGCCCAGGAGCTGGGCATTGCACTGGTCTCTTATTCCATGACTCATCATACCAGGCAGTCCGCTCTGGGACTTCCGTTTATTACCGAACGTGTATACGGAGGAGAGACTTACAGCATCTCCGAATATACCATGAGCGAGATTATTGCCGCCGTCTATGACACCATGGAAGCAGGCGGCATCAAAGAAGGCATCCTGTTTCTGGACGAGATTAACTGCGTGTCGGAAACTTTGGCGCCGGCCATGTTGCAGTTTCTCCAGTACAAGACTTTTGGGCGTCACCGGGTGCCGCAGGGATGGGTCATTGTGACAGCCGGAAATCCGCCGGAATACAACCGCTCTGTCCGGGAATTTGACGTGGTGACCTATGACCGCCTGAAGGTGATGGAGGTGGAGCCGGACTATGCCGTGTGGAAGGAATATGCGGCGGAGCGGCAGATTCACAGTGCGGTTACCGGATACCTGGACCTGAAGACGGACCATTTCTACCGCATGGAAATGACTGCGAAAGGGCGCAGTTACGTGACGGCCAGAGGCTGGGAGGATTTGTCGGAGATTTTGAAGTTATATGAAGAAGAGGGGCTGTCGGCGGACGAGACACTGGTGGGGCAGTACCTGAGAAACACGGAAGTGGTAAAGGAATTTACGGCTTATTACGATCTGTACCGGAAATATAAAAGCGAATATCAGATCGGGGATATTTTAGACGGCAGGGCTTCTGCGAAGACTATGGAAAAGGCCAGGGAGGCTGCTTTTGACGAGCGGCTTTCCCTGCTTGGAATGCTTCTGGACAAGGTGCAGGCTGACATGCGGGAGGCAATGGAACAGGCGGCAGTCCTGACGGAGCTGAAAAATCCCATGAAGGGCATGGCCGCTCTGGCGGAAAGGGAAGAGGGCAGCCCGGGACAGATTAAGGAAGGGAGCGGTCCGGGACAGATTTCGGAGAGATTGAAAATCCTGGCGGAAGGACGCAGAAAGCAGCTGGAAAGCCTGCGCAATGCCAATTCGCTCTCCGACAGGGACCGGAAAAGGCATGGCGCGATTATCCGTTTTCTGGAGGAAGGTTATAGGGCAGTCCTCACAGGGGAAGCCTGTGACGGAAAAAAAGCGTACCTTATACTGAAAGAGCGGTTTAATGGTAAAACAGACGAATTAAAACGGAATACCGACAGAATCCGGCAGGAACTTCACGCACTTTTTTCTTTCGTGGAGGAGGCTTTCGGACAGGGAAATGAGATGCTGATTCTGGTGACGGAGCTGACCAGGAACAATGCCAGCGCGCAGTTCATCGCGGCTTTCGGCAGTCCTGACTATCGACGCCACAGCGATGAAATGATGCTGAGCCAGCGCAGGGACAGGATTCAGGCGCAGATTGCGGAACTGGATTTGACGGACATTCTTTAAGCGGAGCTTCATGCATGTAGGCATATACGTATTTGCCGTATTCTGTACTATGCTGCGGAAATGCCTGCACGTTATGATTTTGCAGGGGGAATCTTTTGAGTATATGGTGAAGGAGGCTCTTTCAGCGACGACAGTATTTTATGCGGAAAGGTTTCCGGTGAAGATAATGCAGATTGGATGGAGCGGGGGTATGCAGCAGAGACGGTTTGAGAACGGAAAAGAAATGTATTATTACGAAGTAAAGGACGGAAAGGCGTGCGTTACCGGCTTTGAAGGACAGGCATCCAGGATAGAGCTGCCGCCCCGGATAGAGGGCTTTCCGGTAGCCGTCATAGAGCGGAAGGCATTCTTAAGCCGGAAAAGCCTGCATGCCGCCATACTGCCGGACACAACGGAGGAAATCGGCGACTGGGCGTTTGCCTACTGTGATAATCTGACGGAAATCTCCCTGCCAGGGAAGGACATTCGCTTTGGAAGGGCGGCTTTCAAGAACTGCGGAAAACTGAAGCGGATTGTGGCCAGGCCCTGCTGCGGAATTGGCAGCTCTCCGGAGCTTCTGGCAGCGGCCGTGACCATGCTGGACGCATATTATCTGCTGGATCTCCCTGCTGCGGGCAGCCGGGAGTGGCTGGAAAAATGGGATACAAGGCTTACATCTGTCATCCATACTGCGGACCAGGAGGGGTATATCAGCCAGTCCGTCTATGGGGAAGAGGATTACATAGGCACCGACCTGGAAGAATATGTCAGTGCGAGGCGGAAGGAGAAGGCCCGGCTCGCTTTCCTGCGGCTGCTTCATCCCCGGGCGCTGCAGCCGGATTTGAAAGCGGAACTGGAGGGGTATCTGAGGAGCCTGACGAAGGGAAGAGAAGGGGAAGAGGCCTGGCAGGTGCTTAAGGATGAGCATGGGGAGGACAGGGAATACTACAGCCTGTTTGCTGAAATTTCCTGCGTTACGGAAGCGAATCTGGAGAGAATCCTTGCCGATATCGGGGAGGAGCACCCGGAGATGAAGGCGTTTTTCCTGACACTGGACAAGTCTGGCGGGGACGGGGATTTCTTTGCGGGATTGGAGCTGTAGGGAATATGCCTGTGGTTGTAGGGAATACGCCTGTGGCAGCAGGCAGGGAGGAAACGTAAAATGGAAACAAAGGCGGTAACTAAAAAGCTTCGGACACATATTTTCAATTTTTTGCCATATTTAGCAGCTTTTGCGGTTCCGATATGCTGCATGCTCGTGATTCTGAAGCAGGAGGGCTTTTATCCCTTTGGCGATAAAACCTTATTTATCATGGACATGAGAGATCAGTATCTGGAATTTTTCGCATATCTGCGATATCTGTCCGGCGGGGATAATTCTCTTTTTTTCTGCTGGTCCCGTTCCATGGGCGGTAATTTTCTGGGACTGTTTGCCTATTATCTGGCAAGCCCGCTGTCCTTTTTGACCTGCCTTTTCCCTGTGGAAAGAATGGATGCGGCTATCGCATTTCTGACTGTTTTGAAGATTGGCCTGTGCGGTTTGAGCTTTTCTGTATACGGCAATTATTTATGGAAACGTGCGGCTGGGAAATCGGCGCCGCCTCTGGCACTTTGCCTGTTTTCTTCCTGTTATGCGCTGATATCCTATAATATGGTTTATTCCATGTGTCTGATGTGGCTGGACGGCGTAATCTTGCTGCCTGTGGTCTTGCTGGGGGTGGAGAAACTTCTGGATGGAAAAAAGGGGTTTCACTATATGATGGCGCTGACGGCATTGATTGTCAGCAATTACTACATCGGCTATATAGTGGGCATTTTTACGGGGTTATACTTTCTGTACCGTCTCATATGCTCTGCCTCGGGAGGAGCCGCAGGGAAAACGCTGCTGTGCGGAGCGCGTTTCTGCATCTGCACATTACTGGCGCTGGGGCTGTCAGCGCCGCTGCTTCTGCCTACAGTAAAGGATCTGATGCAGGGAAAGCTTTCCGGCGCAGGCAATTATAGGCTGAGCTTTGACACAAATTTTCTGCTTTCGGATTTTTTCGGAAAATTCAGGAACGGGGTTTACGACAGTGTCACAGATTCCGGCCTTCCGGCAGTGTATTGCGGCATGACTGCACTGGTTCTTGCAGTGGTATTCTTTTATTGTATGGGAATTACGCTGCGTGAGAAAATCGGGGCTTTTATGCTTTTGCTTGTATTGGCGCTTAGTTTTTATTATAAAGGCTTCAACCTGGCGTGGCATGGCTTTCAGGCTCCGGTCTGGTTCCCTTACCGCTATGCGTTTCTGTTCAGCTTTATGATCATTTATATGGCTTTTCGGGCAGTCTGTTCTCTGGGTACGGGAAAGACATGGGAGAGCCTGCGGGAAAACAGGCAGGCTGCTGTGAGATGTTATGCGTTCCTGGCAATGCTTTTCGCGGTGAACCTGACAGATCTGGCTGTCAACGGGAAGGCAATGCTGGAAGGGCTGGACGGGCAGTTTGGGTACGACAGAACTGAGGAATATGATTCGTTTATTGAAAGGACGAGACCTCTGGCAGAGTGGATAAAGCAGCAGGACCATGGCCTGTATCGTGTCAGCACTGTCTATGAGTATTCGAAAAATGACGCGATGCTGCTGGGAGTGAACGGCATGACACATTATTCCTCCACTTATAACGCCGCGGTGAACGACCTGACAGGAAAACTGGGAATAGCCCAGTCACATGTGTGGAACAGCGGATATGGCTCAAATCCGCTGCTGGACAGCCTTTTTGCCGTTTCCTACAGGATTTCTGACCGCCGGGAGCAGGATTGCAATGAAAAAGTGGCGGATTTGGGAAATGGGGCGGCTGTCTACCGAAACCCGCTGGCATTGCCCATGGTTTACAGTGCGTCTGTTTCGGATATGCAGCCGGAACTGGCAGGGCGGGCAAATCCATACCGGAATCAGAATATACTGTTGAATTCCATAACGGGCGGAAATGAACGATATTTTGATGAGGTTCAGTATGCCTGCGGGGAGCAGGAAAACGGCTGGCTGTATACATTGACTGCGCCGGACGATAATCCGCTTTATTTTTATCTGGATTCCAGCGGTTACGGCTGGGCGGATGTCTATGTAAACGATGTGTGGTTCGGAAACTATTTTTCCACAGAAACGACCTGTTCCCTGTATATAGGAAGCTATATGCCGGGGCAGCAGGTAACGGTGCGGGTGGAGCGCTCCTGGGGGGACGTGGCGGTAAACGATGCGGTAATTGCCAGGCTGGATATGAGAATGCTGGGGGAGGCATTGACGGAATTACAGGCAGAGGGCATCGAAATGATTTCCCATGGAGGAGGAAAATTGAAAGGGGAGATTTCCGTCGGGGAAGGGCAGACCGTCATGACCTCCATTCCCTATGACCGAGGCTGGACCGTGCGGGTGGACGGCAGAAAAACAGACACGAAAAAATTTGCCGGGACGTTTCTGGCTGTAGAAGTTCCGGCGGGAGCCCATGAAATCAGTTTTTCATATGTTTCGCCCGGGTTTGGCACCGGGATGAGTCTTTTTTTCCTGGCGGTGCTTATCGCAGCTTTTTATTTCCGTGAGAGCCAAATTCTGGCCGTACGATTTCGGAAAAACGAAAGAACCGGCTTGGCTGTGACCGGTAAAGGAGACGGGCGCTGTCGGCTTCGGAATGATATCAGTGAAAGAAATACTTCTTAGGGGCAATGATTGGAGATTTTTGATTTATGGCTGAATGGAAGAAAAGAATATATCAGGTTTTTTTGTGGATTTTTTTATGTGCATATTCATTGGTATTTGGGAAAGTATTGTTTGGCGATGTGATTCATAATAATAATTCGATTATCCTGTCGTTATATCTGATTGCCGGTGCAGGAATTGTAAGGTTTTCATATTTCCTGTTCAGTAAATATGAAAAAACGATCAAACGGTATTATCCTGTTATATTAACTGGTTTTACAGCTGTCTATGGAGCCATTACGTTGATCAATGGTTTTCGGCTGCGGTTTACCCCTGCTTTCGACATGGACGCTGTTTATGGGGGCGCCGTACAGTGGCTGGCAGAAGGTTCTTTTCCGGATTATTATGAATATTTCGGGTATTTTCCGAATAATTTGGGGGCAATGACAGTCTTGCATTTTGTTTTTTGGATTGTTTCTGTTTTTGGGGTAAAGGACTTTTTCGCGGCAGGAATCGTATTTAATACTTTTTTAATAGCGGCAACAATCGCTGTTGTGTCTTTAACCTGCAGGAAGCTGAGGGGTGAAACAGCCGGAACTGCGGCAATTGCTTTCTTTATTTTATGTGTCCCCTTTTTAATGATGGGAGCTGCTTTTTATACGGATTCTTTGTCCCTTTTGTTTCCGGTGCTTTTTTACTATCTCTATTTGCATTTTAAAGAACAACGAATATGGAAATATCGTATTGCTTTTGCGCTTGCCATGGCGTTTGTATTGACAGTGGGGATGCTGATTAAATTTACGGTTCTGATCGTTTTGATTGCGGTAACGGTTGATGCGATTTTGTCCATAAATTGGAAAAAAGTATGTCTTCTGGCAGGAGGGGCGCTGCTGGTGGCATTTGTGGTATTCGGGATCATGAATGCATATATGTACAGCGTACATTTGGACAAAGATATCTGTAAACAGCTGAAAACACCTTATTTGCATTGGGTCATGATGGGAATGCAGAACAATGGGTATTACAATCCGGGTGATTATGAGTTTACCCGTTCTCTGGCGCCGGAGGAAAGGAATGAGGCCTGCCTTTCCAAAATTAAGGAACGTATCGGGGAGATGAAGTTTTCGGGTTTGACGGATCTGTGGATGAGAAAAGCAGTCGTCTGTTTCGGGGACGGCACGTTTGCACTCTCAGATTTTCTGGATGATACGCCGGCCCAGGAGGTTTGGCTGCACCAATATGTATTATATGCAGGCGAAAAGTACGGCACATACCGCCATTTTACTACCGGTATGCTGCTTGTTGTATACTTATTTATGCTTTTGGGTGCCGCCCGAAGCCTGCGGGAAAAAGACGGGAAACAGGCCTGCGTCCTGGCGCCAAGGCTGGCATGTTTGGGGATACTGGTATTTTTGCTTCTCTGGGAAACGAGTGGGCGGTATTTTACTAATTATATTCCGTTCATGCTGATTTGCGCGGTTTTATCCCTGGAATGCGAAAATGGGAGGCGATGAGATGTTTGACGGTAATTTTGCAGGGAATGTTATTGGTATTGTGTTTTATATTCTGTTCCCAATATCGGGCTGTTGGATGATGGACCGTGTTCTGGCGAAAGAACGTTTCAGCATTGCCTTTCGTCTGCTGTTGGGCAGTGTTGCCGGCACGCTTGCATTGCAGTGGTGTCCTGTTCTTTTTTCCTTTTTCTTTGGATTTACCATTGTTTCCCATATGATGGGACTTGGGTTATGGATTTTTGTCTGCGCGGCTGCCGGGCATATTGTCGGGGCATCTGTTGCAGCCGGGCGGAATCCTTACCGTTCATGGAGCGAATGGCGACGTTTGCTCCGGGAAAATCCCTGTATCATTTTGATGGCTGTTACTTTCTGCTATTTTGCATATTGTCTGATGACACATACCATTCCGGCAGCAGACAACGGCTCTTTTCATACCGGTCAGTCTACCTACGGGGATATGAATATGCATCTTGGGTTTATTACCAGTATTGCCAATCAAAAAAAGTTTCCGCCGGAGTATTCCATTTATCCCGGTGTTCGTCTGGCATA
>DKVC01000049.1:7184-8077 GCA_002490995.1 Lachnospiraceae bacterium UBA7188 | reverse complement strand
GTTCGTCTGGCATATCCTTTTTTGTGTGACAGCATTAGCTCCAGTTTGTATATTTGGGGCGCCTCCCTGAGAGTGGCATATGTGGTTCCGATGCTTTTAGCCGTCTGTCAGGTTATGGGCGGATTCTATTGCTTCATCAAGTATTGGTTCGGCCGTTCTTCTACGGCATTGATTGCATGGATCATGTTTTTCTTGGACGGCGGTTTGGGATTTATCTATTTTACCGACACGGAGTCTCTTGCACGGAATTTTACGGATTTTTACTACACGCCCACCAGCCTCGGCGATATGAATTTCAGGTGGGCACAGATAATTGCCAATATGTTGATCCCGCAAAGGGCAACTTTATTTGGCTGGGCTGTTCTTTTTCCGCTGTTGGCATTTTTCCTTTGTGCTGTCAAGCGGCGCAGCAGGTTATGTTTTTGGATAGCCGGCATATTTGCTGGAGCGCTGCCAATGATACATACCCATTCTTTTTTAGGGTTCGGGCTTGTCTGTACCATGTGGCTGTTCTTTGACAGCCAGGAAATTTGCTGTGAAATACAGGGCCGGCGGAAACTGCCCGGACGAAACCCCTTTGGTTTGCTGGCTGCATTGCCGGCGGGCCTGCTGTTTTTCAGTATCCTGCAGGCTGTGAACAGACAGGGGGATGCGATCAGTAAAAACGGAATACTGATTATGGGAGTCGGTATCGCATTGCTGTTGGCCGTGATGACGGCATATCTGGTGCGGATGATTCAAAAGGGGCAATGGAAAATTTTGCTTGAAACCTGGGGAATCTTTCTTGGAATCATTATTCTGCTGGCTTTTCCGCAGCTGATTGTCTGGACATTTGGGCAGGCTGCGGCAAAGGGGTTTGTCAGGGGACATTTTAACTGGTCAAATACCGGAGA
>DKVC01000049.1:0-6880 GCA_002490995.1 Lachnospiraceae bacterium UBA7188 | reverse complement strand
TTTTAACTGGTCAAATACCGGAGACCAGTATATCTGGTTTTACGTTAAGAATATTGGTCTGACATTTGTACTGTTTCTGCCAGGCTTTTTCAGTGCCCCGAAACGGGATTTGCAGGTTTCTTCGCCGCTTTTGTTCATCTGGTTTGTTGCGGAACTGGCGGCTTTTCAGCCCAATGAATATGATAATAACAAGCTTTTGTTTGTCGGATTTATTTTTATGTGTGGACTGGCAGCGAATTTTGTTACCGTGCTGTTTGAGAAAAAGTGGAATTGGATTCTTAAAGTGAGTGCTGCCGGGGTTCTGCTCTTTTTTGGGACAGTTTCTGCACTTTTGACATTGGGAAGAGAGTGGGTATCGGATTACGAACTGTATTCGGCATCGGGTGTGGAAGCCTGTCGGTTTATTGAAGAAGCAACCGGAGCAGATTCGGTAATATTAACCGCGTCCAACCACAACAATCCGGTTGCATGCCTGACGGGCAGAAATATTGTCTGCGGTGCGGGAACCTTTCTGTATTTTCATGGTATTGATTATCTGGAAAGGGAGGCAGAATTAAGTCTGATGTATTCGGATCCGGTTGCTTATTCTGACCGGTACCGGAAATATCAGGTAGAATATATTTATGTCAGCGGAACGGAGATGGGGGCTTATTCTGTTAACATGGAAGGGATAGAGCAAATTGCGGATTGTATCTATTCCAAAGATGATATTCGGATTTACCGGTTAAAATAATTTCCAATGCCCTTGGCTTTTTTTGCAAGGGCATTGGAAAAACTGGAAAATGTTTCTGCCTGCAACAATGAGTGATAACTGGTTTTGTCATAATTTTATACTGAAGTTTTCAATACAACAGGTATGTTTTTTATTTCTTTTGTCGTAATTGATGCCGACCAGAAGGATATCCCCTGCGTAGCCCTGAATCCAGGATGCATATTCCTTCTTTTTGATCTGCCGGATAGCGCCTTCTGCGGACTTATTCCATTTTAACTCTACCAGCAAAGCAGGCCGGTTCACATCGCGCCTTGGCAGGTAAACTACATCTGCGAATCCTTTCCCGGAAGGCAGTTCCATGATTGGGTTCATGTAGTACATCTTTGCGCTGTAATATGCCATTAAAATTGCGCAGGTCAGGGAATTTTCATCGTTGTATTTTAGCAAAGATGCTGTCTCATTGTGGATTGCGTCCAGACCTTTTGCTACTGATTTGCCATTCATGGCCCATGTTTGTTTCAGCAGATCCTCTGAGCGGTTCAGTGCATTGATCAGGCCATCCCAGCCAGGGCTGTCTACAGCATCCAGAAATTCCTGCATAATCTCCTGATTGGGGATAAAGACTTCTTCCGTTTTTTTGTCATAAGTCAGATAGCCTAAATGGACAAGCAGCGTCAGCACGTCATCTTTTGACGTGAATGTAGTCATATCATTCTGGAATTTACGGGGGTTGATTCTGCAGTGCCCTCCTCCCAGCATATGAATGACAGATTCCTTCAAACCATCAAAATTTGTGTCGATATATACTTTCAGCGCCTCATAGGTTTCTGTCCCTGTCCAGTAGCTCTGAAATTCTTTCCACAACAGGGCATCACTGACTGACTTGGGGTTATAAACAGATTCTTCCCCAAGCAGATATCCATCATACCACTTTTCCATTTCATGGTAGCTTACGCCATACTTCCTGCATTCAGCTTTCACTTCTTCTTCCGTAAAGCCATAGTATTTCCACAGTTTTCTGGGATCGGTCATTGAGTATTCATCAAACATATTAAGGGCAGAATGCTCTCCGTATTTTTTGATGGGAAGGATACCCGTCATATATACAAGTTCCACATATTCGGCTCCCTTGAACAGGCCCCGCAGGAAGTCCAGATAAGCTTTCTGCGCTTCGTTCTGTTCCTTCGCAAGGCGAAACACGCAATCCCATTCGTCTATGATAAAGATAAATCGTTCTCCCCGGTCTGCATACAGCCGTTTCAGAACACCGGCTAACCCATATTGATCTGCATCAAAACAATCTCCAAAGATTGTACGTAATTCACGGATTACTTCTTCCTGCATTTTATGAATAAAAACAGGAATATGGGATTTCTGGAATAAAAACTGCTGTACATCCAGCCGGATTACATTGTGCCGGTTTAAATGCATCTGAAAAGAGTCAGCCTTTTCCACCTTCCGGCCAGCGAATAATGAGCCTGAATCACAGCCCCTGCTGTAATACGCAGCCAGCATATCCGTTGCCATGGTTTTTCCAAATCGGCGGGGGCGGCTGACGCAAAGATTTTTCTGCAGAGTACCCATGCATGTATTCGTGTAGGAAATCAAATCCGTTTTATCTATATATATTTTGGAATTGACAGCTTCCCTGAATGAATTATTTCCCGGATTTACGTATATTCCCATAATTTTTTACTCCCTGTTACCATACACTGAATCAGTTTTATGAACCCTTTTCCCTGCAAAATGGTTTCGTTCATATCAGGACAGTTCCGCGCTCTGCTATATCTCCATCATAATATAGAGACACTCAAATGTCAATTTCCAAAGTGGATAGGTGGATAGCCCGGCGGTCTGTGGTCTGTCTGGTCTGTTCGGAAAAACTTCGCGAAGATACCGGCAAAAAGTTGCTGTCCGCCTCAATTTTTGGTATACTGAGCCTATGTTTTACAAAAAGGAAAACGGAAGGAGTAAAAAATGAGCATAACATTATCACAGGCAAAAGAGAAGCTGGAAAAATACGGCCAGTCCCATGTACTGAAATACTATGAAGAGCTGTCCGGGACAGAAAAAGCAGCACTTCTGGCACAAATCGAAACCTCCGATATGGATGTGATCGATTCCTGCAGACATCAGGAGGAACTGCTTCGGAGAGGCGTGATTACCCCTCTTGCCGCCATGCAGCTGCCGGAAATTCAGGCGAACCGGGAGAGCTTTACAGCCACAGGACTGGAAGCCATCCGCGCAGGCAGGGTGGGTGCGGTCCTTCTGGCGGGAGGCATGGGAACCAGGCTTGGCTCGGATGACCCCAAGGGTGTATACAATGTGGGAATCACCAGGAAGCTTTATATCTTTGAGTGCCTGATTCGCAACCTTCTGGATGTGGTGCGGCAGGCGGACGCATGGATTCATCTGTTTGTGATGACCAGCGACAAGAACCATGATGTTACGGTACGTTTCCTGACGGAACATGAATTTTTCGGATATAAGGCGGAGTATGTCCATTTCTTCCAGCAGAAGATGGCGTTGGCCGTGGATTATGACGGGAAGATTTATATGGAAGAAAAGGGGAAGATGGCCAGCTCCCCCAACGGAAACGGCGGCTGGTTTGTCTCGTTGAAGGATGCCGGGCTTCTGGAGACGGTTCATGAGAAAGGGATAGAGTGGCTGAACGCATTCGCGGTGGACAATGTACTTCAGAAAATCGCGGATCCCTGCTTCGTGGGCGCAACGATACAGAAAAATTGTGTGGCGGGAGCGAAGGTAGTCCGCAAGGTGACTCCTGACGAGAAGGTGGGGGCTATCTGTCTGGAGGACGGAAGGCCTTCCATTGTGGAATACTATGATATGACGGAAGAACTGCTGGAAGCGAAGGATGATAATGGAGAGCCTGCCTACAACTTTGGTGTTATCTTAAATTATCTGTTCAGCGTGGCGGAACTGGAGCGGATTCTGTCACAGAGCCTGCCGCTGCATGTGGTGGAGAAGAAGATTCCCTATATCGATGGGGAAGGAAAGACGGTGAAGCCTGAGGCGCCTAACGGGTATAAATTTGAGAATCTGGTGCTGGATATGATTCATCAGATGGAGAGCTGCCTTCCCTTTGAGGTTGTGCGGGAGAGAGAATTTGCGCCCATCAAGAACAGGACAGGGATTGATTCCGTGGAAAGTGCCAGGGAATTGCTGCGGCAAAACGGTGTGGAGCTGTAAATGTATCTGCCGCCGATACAGCGCTTTCCGTGAACAAGATGGGAACTGGCGGGAGCATGTAACACTATATAACATTTCGACAGATTCTGATAACATATGAATATTGAGAAATGCGGAGATTTTCGGTATCCTTGCTATGTAAAGAAAACATACAATAGAAAATGCGGACAACGGATTTTCTATTGCCAGTAAAGGACAGCGTGCCATGGCGGAACAGGCGGCATGGCAGAATCGTCATGAGCGCGCGGAAAAGAGGGTGCGATGAAGATTTTGGTGACAGGCGGCGCCGGATATATCGGCAGCCATACGGTAGTGGAACTGCAGCAGGAAGGGTATGAAGTGGCAGTAGTGGATAATCTGTGCAATGCCAGCGAGAAGTCTCTGGAGCGTGTGGAAGCCATTACCGGGAAGAAGGTTCCTTTTTATAAAGCAGACATCCTGGACAGGGAAGCTCTGGAAGAGATTTTTGAGAAAGAGAAAGTGGATGCGGTCATTCATTTCGCGGGGCTGAAGGCAGTGGGAGAGTCCGTGCAGAAGCCCTGGGAATACTACGAGAATAACATCGCCGGCACATTGACACTGGTGGATGTGATGAGAAAGCACGGAGTGAAGAATATTATCTTCTCTTCCAGCGCCACCGTATACGGGAATCCTGCTGTCATCCCCATCACGGAGGACTGCCCCAAGGGACAGTGCACCAATCCTTACGGCTGGACCAAGTCCATGCTGGAGCAGATTCTCTCTGATATCCAGAAGGCGGATCCGGAATGGAATGTGATACTGCTTCGCTATTTCAACCCCATCGGCGCCCATAAGAGCGGAACCATGGGGGAGAATCCGAACGGTATTCCGAATAATCTGATGCCCTATATCACACAGGTTGCGGTGGGCAAGCTGCCTCAATTGGGTGTCTTCGGCAACGATTACGATACTCCGGACGGAACCGGGGTGCGTGACTATATTCATGTAGTAGACCTGGCGGTGGGGCATGTGAAAGCATTGAAGAAAATCGAGGAGAAGGCCGGATTGAAGATTTACAATCTGGGCACCGGCGTGGGCTACAGTGTGCTGGACCTGGTGAAGAATTTCGAAGCGGCCACCGGTGTCAGGATTCCTTATGTGATCAAGCCCAGACGGGCGGGAGATATTGCCACCTGTTATTCCGATGCCAGCCTTGCGAAGGCGGAGCTTGGCTGGGAGGCAAAGCGCGGAATCAAAGAGATGTGTGAAGATTCCTGGAGGTGGCAGAAGAATAATCCCAACGGATACGAGGGGCAGGCATAGGCGACAGATATAAAAAATCAGCCGGCATGAGTTCATGCGGGCTGATTTTTTGGTGTTATACATTTCTTTCTTCCTTTTGACGGATTTCGAATACTGTAATCTGGCATCTGACAGTGGTTCATGCCACATACAGATACATGAAAATAAAGTGGCATATGCTGCCGGCCATGACGAACAGGTGGAATATTTCGTGGGAGCCGAAGCTTTTATGTCTGGAATTAAACAGGGGGAGATTCAGGGCATAGATAATTCCTCCCACGGTGTATATGATTCCTCCGGCCAGAAGCCAGAGAAAAGCAGCAGCGCAAAGCGTATGAAAGAGCCGTCCGAAGACAAGCACACACACCCATCCCATGGCAATGTAAATGACGGAGGAAAACCACTTGGGGCAGGTGATCCAGCAGGCTTTCACCAGCATGCCCGCCACGGCAATTCCCCAGACCAGAGCCAGCATGGTGTAGCCCACTTCGCCGCCCAGCACGATCAGGCATACCGGCGTGTAGGAGCCGGCGATGAGCACGAAGATCATCATATGGTCCAGTTTGCGGAAAAACCGTAAGGTTCTTCCTGTCAGGTTCACGGAGTGATAAGCGGCGCTTGCGCCGTAAAGCAGGATCATGCTGGCCATAAAGATGGCCATGGCGGCAAAGTGGCTTCCTCCGGAGGATATTCCTGCCTTGACAAGCAGCGGCACTGCCGCAAAAACAGCCATCATCATGCCGATAAAATGTGTAATAGCGCTTCCGGGTTCTCTGATTGTAATCTGCATATTCATACCTCCTGGTTTCCCGTTTTGCTGATGCCGCAGGAAAGCATATCTTATTGTCTGCATCAGTACAAAAACTATACATCAAAGTTAATAAAACTACATTGCGGCAATAAACAAAACGACATGTAGTATTGAAAACTACTTCTTGAATAATATTATACCAGGAATGTGAGAATGTCAAGATTAATCTTCTTCAATTATCTGAATTTCCAGATAGTCGAAGTCGATGTTTTCTATAAAGTTGTCCTGGGTAAACCGCACCTTGCTGTGACGTTTAAAGTCGGATATGGTTTTGTCCAGCCACACAGGTCTCCCCAGGTCAAACTGGCTGCATATTTCATCCAAGGCATGGAAGACTTTGTGAGTCCGGGTGTCGGAGCTGCTGTCTTCGATGCAGGTGTCCTGCAGCATGTGATTGTCTTTAAAGGTCCTTGCCCATAATCGAAACATAATATATTTACCTATTTTAAGTTCCGCAGCAGCACTTCCGGTACCCAGGCACGGGCAGAGAATTTCCGGCCGCGAAGAGATTGCGTCCAGAAATCCTCTGGGGTACCTGAAGCGCTGCCGCTGATTCCAGTTTTTATTTATATATGGTACTCGGTTTTGTCCGGAAATGCAAGCTGTATGTCCCGTTTTGGAAAAAAGGTGAAGTGAAAAGTTAACTTCCACTTTGAAAAGTTGTAAAATTAGTGGAATTTACTCATTCTCACGTTATTAAGGGCACGGTGAAACGAAATAACATTGCGTCTCTAAATTGTTGCTAACCGCATGGATACGGCAATTTTGAAGTGTAAGACTGATTTCCATTGGTTTTATAGCGAAAATCCCTCAAATAGCAAGTGGAAAGTGAGTGTAAAACTAAAGTCTACTTAAACCCCCTAGTACAGTATTGCGGAAATAAC
>DKVC01000022.1 GCA_002490995.1 Lachnospiraceae bacterium UBA7188 | reverse complement strand
GGCGAACGCCGCCACCTGGAGGTCTGCTCTTTGTGGGAAATCGTAGTTATACGGGGGAGCTGCGGTTGTTGCGGCTCTCTTTTCTGGTGAAGTGATCTTTAGAAATTATTCTGTTCCGGTTTTATACAGCATCCCCCGTTTCCTGAAATCCAGGAAACGCCCGCATGGTCAGCTTTCCGGTTCTTGAAATCCAGGAAACGCCTACACAGTCAGCTCCCGGGTTCCCGAAATCCAGGAAACGCCCCACGGTTAACTCCCAGGTTCCGAAATCCTGGATACGCCCACATAGATTTCCGACACCTCATACCAGGTCGGATAGTCCGTAATGCCGGTCTGCGGAAGGTTGAAGATACCCTGGAAAACTCGGACCGCATTGGCAGTTGCCGGCCCATAGATTCCGTCTGCCGTAACTGTGGGGATGGCCGGATAATTTCTTGCTATCCGGTTTAACTGAGTCTGGAGCTGCCGCACCTTCTCGCCGGAGGAGCCCAGGCTTAAGTCGTATCCGGGCCAGGAGGACGGAACCCCTGAGATGATATCTGCAGTATTGATATACATATCGTTTCCGTAATAATAACGTATGATTTCAATGGCGGAATAGCCCTGCTCCGCCAGGTACATGGAGCCCCACTGGCTTAAGCCCGCACAGGTCACCCTTTTCCCGTCGCAGTAAGAGGTGAAAATAGGCTGGCGCACGCCCGGCCTGGACAGGTAGTTCGCGAAGATGGTATCCACCAGGAAATCAATGTTTTCGAAGATATTCCGTCCGTATACCCATTTCTGATCATAGGCGGTGGAAGAGGTGATGNNCCGTCCGCCGGGGTCTTGGGGATGGCGGGGAAATTGTCCGCGATGCGGTTCAGCTGGTTCTGGAGCTGCCGCACCTTTTCCCCGGAGGCGCCTATATTCAGGTCGTATCCGGGCCAGGAAGAGGGGACTCCCGATATGATGGTGGCCGAATTGATGTACATATCGTTCCCATAATAATAACGTATGATATCGATGGCGGAATAGCCCTCCTCGCCCAGGTACATAGAGCCCCACTGGCTCAGGCCCTCGCAGGTCACTCTGCGCCCGTCGCAGTAAGAAGTGAAGATAGGCTGCCGCACCCCGGGCCGTGACAGGTAATTGGCGAAGATCGTGTCCACGAGATAGTCGATATTCTCGAAGATATTCCTCCCGTACACCCACTTCTGGTCATAGGCGGTGGAAGAGGTGATGGTGAAATTGTAGCCCTGGTTCCGGTACCATTCCGTATACACCCTGTTCAGGGTAAAGGACATAATCACCAGAATATTTGCATAAATCGCATTCTCCGGCCAGGTGGAATAAATTTCACAGGAAGCCACATTCTTAATATAATCCTTGTACCGCACCCAGTAATTACGGGCGGTGGAGTCGCTGGGAACCCCGTCGTGGACGATGACATACTCGGGAATTACCACACGGCTTAAGACAATCTCGCCGCTTTCGGGCATGGGCTTGATTTCATCTTCCGGTATCTTGGGAGGATAATCACCGAATAAGGTATGGGCGGGAATAATGACGGTCTTTTCCCCTTCCTCGGTGGTAGCCAGCGGATTCATCCGGATGGGCTGGAGGGAAAGCTCATCGGCAAAAATTTCGGATCCGGATACCAGTACCGGCTCATATCCTTCCGCGGTGACCTCAATGTTATATTCGGAATAGGGCTGCTGTTCATTTTCCGGCTGCAGGGACAGATTCAGCGGCGGTGCCGGAAGCTCTGTCACAGGAGTCTGTCCGGAGCTGTCGGTGGTAAGCACCATAAGGGGTTCCGGATCCCCTGTGTAGGATATGGTGACGGTGGCATTTTCCACGGGAACCATTCCCACGGAAGAGACCACACTGATCCGGATACTGCCGGTGTAGGAGACGGCGTTTGCTGCCGGTTCCTGTGTGGTTGTTGTATTTGTATCGGGCATAATATCCTCAGGCACGCATAAGGTGCAATTGCTTCGTCATGGTAATATATGTATTTTCGGTAAAAAAGTTACGTTGTCCGCTGCCTTATCCCGGAGAAGTCCCTGAATTCCCCTCTAAATCCATCTAAATCGCCCAGGATCTCCCAAAATCCGGGGTTCATCGATTTTTCTTGAAATCCCCACGTATTAATAGTATACTGGATATGTCCGCATGTTTTTGCGGAAGCGGAACTGCCCCGGAACGCTGCGTGTCCGTTGCCGGGGAGGGTTACAGGAAGTGCCCGCTGCCCGCGGGTATATGAAGGACAGGAATCGATTCCCTGCACTCTGCTGCGGGAAGGAATATGGAGGAGGCATAACATGAGCGAACTGGTAGAAATCATGGGCCTGACGAAAGCTTACGATGAACGGCATATAGCGGTAAACAATATCAGCCTGAAGCTGCCCAGAGGCAAGATTATCGGCCTGCTGGGGCCCAACGGCAGCGGCAAGACCACACTGATTAAGATGCTGAACGGGCTGCTGACCCCTACCAGGGGAAGCATCCGCATAGGCGGTCAGGAGCCCGGCGTGGCGACCAAAGCCAGGGTGGCATATCTTCCCGACAGGACCTATCTGGCGGAAAATCAGAAAATAAACGAAATACTGGATTATTTCTGCGATTTTTACGCTGATTTCTCCAGGGAGAGGGCTTTGGGGATGCTGCAGAGCCTGGGGATAGAGCCTACGGCCAGGATGGGGACTCTGTCCAAGGGGACAAAAGAGAAGGTGCAGCTGATTCTGGTCATGAGCAGGAATGCA
The DNA here is from genome assembly GCA_002490995.1 of Lachnospiraceae bacterium UBA7188. Taxonomy (GTDB): domain Bacteria; phylum Bacillota; class Clostridia; order Lachnospirales; family Lachnospiraceae; genus Acetatifactor. The sequence continues at coordinate 11,525 of DKVC01000022.1, read as the reverse complement.
GATCTCTATATACTGGATGAACCCATTGCGGGGGTGGACCCGGCGGCAAGGGATTATATCCTGCGCACCATTGTCAATAATTACAATCCTTCAGCATCTGTGCTGATTTCGACGCATCTCATCGGGGATGTTGAACAGGTGCTGGACGAGGTGATTTTTATGCGCTACGGTTACCTGGTGCTCTATAATTCCGCGGATAATATCAGACAGCAGCACGGAAAATCCGTGGATGCGTATTTCAGGGAGGTGTTCGCATGTTAGGCAGGCTGATCAAGCATGAATGGAAGAGTATATATAAGGTGGGGTGCCTGATGCTGGGAGCCATGGCACTGGTTACCTTTTTCGGCTGGATGTCCTTCCAGACGCCCATGTGGAGATCCATGGGAAGCGGCGGGGGGAGCTTTGGCTGGCTGGATATCTTCGGGGCCTTTACGCTGCTGTTGTATGCGGTGCTGCTGGTAGTAGTAAATTCCGGCATCGTGATATATTTGGGAGTCCATTTCTATAAAACCATGTATACAGACCAGGGATATCTGCTCCACACGCTGCCTGTGACAAAGCATGAGATCCTTGTCAGCAAGATTCTGGTGGGCGGTCTGTGGGTGCTGATCATTATCTTCTCCATGTACCTGTCTCTGTTCCTGCTGGGGCTATCCATGGTGTGGGCCGTTCTGCCGGATCAGTATACCATGGCGGAATTCTGGAGGGAGTTCCGGAATGGGGCGGGAGAGCTGTTCCGGATGGCGGGAGTGGAGCTGGGAATCGATTTCGCCATATGGTTCTGGAAAGCGCTGTTCACCTCCCTGATTACGCCTTTTGTGACACTGACCACGCTGTTCGGCGCGATTTCTATCGGACAGCTGGCTTCGAAACACAGGGTGCTGATGGCAATCCTGTGCTATGTGGGCATTCTGATTGCGGAGTCGATGATTTCTTCGTTATTCAGCAGTATTGTGACATTCAGCGGCATCTCCGGCTTCGGCGCATATCTGGACAGATCGTCGCTGTCCGCCTTCTGTGTCAAACTGCTGGCGGCCATAGGGCTTTACTTTGTATCATGGCATGTGACCAGCAATAAGCTGAACATGGATTGACAGGGACGGTACGGAAAGCATAACTTGACAAATCAGAACGGATGTGCTATTTTCTATAATTGTTCCTTGTTGGGAGCAGGTCATTCAGAAGCAGAAACGGGTGAAGAGTGATGCAGGAGCAGAAGCAGAAGAGAATTGAACAGATACTGAAAGGGAATTTCGACTACGAGAATGGCTCTCTCGATTTTTCCTGTGCCAAGATAGAACTGAGCATCAGGAGAGGAGAGGTTTACGAGGACTCCTTCCATGTGTATGCCCAGGAGGGGCAGTTTGTCAACGGAAGCGTTTTTTCTTCTGACTGGCGGATGGAATGCCTGACAGGGGAATTCTCCGGCGCTGATGGGGAGATTTCCTTCTGTTTTCATGGGGAGAATCTTGACGAAGGAGATGTAGTCAAAGGGACCTTTGACGTCGTCAGCAATCAGGGGGAATATTACCTTCCCTTTGTAATATCGGTGGTCCATACGGTGCCGGAATCTTCCCTGGGAAGTATCCGGAATCTGTTCCATTTCGCAAATCTGGCGAAAAGCAGCTGGAAGGAGGCTGTGCAGCTGTATTATACCCCGGAATTTGAGCGGATTTTTACGGGAAGTGACGCAGGAAGCAGGGAGGATTACAGGGCGCTTTCCGTCTATGAGGGGAGCGAACAGCATGTGGAAGAATTCCTGATACAGGCGAATAAGAAGCAAAGAGTCGAATTTCTGACACAGCAGGAGCAGCTGCATGTAGATATGGAAGTCAGCGGTACGGTGCTCAGACAGGAACTGAATATCCTTCGCAACGGCTGGGGCTATACTATGCTGCACGTGGAATGCAGAGGAGATTTTTTCTATACGGAGAGAGAGATTCTGACAGAGACGGATTTTCAGGACAACCAATGTTCTCTTCAGGTGTTTTTTGATGCGGGCACCTGCCATGGAGGGCTGAACAGTGGTGAAATCTGTCTTTATAACGCATATGGGGCCCTGACGGTTCCTGTGACGCTTCGGTACGGCAGGGGACATTTTTACGGCAGGCCGGATGCGGAACGAAAGAAGCGCATTGTCCAGCTGATGAAGTCTTATCAGGATTTCCGCCTGCGGAAGATCGGGACAGGCGCATGGCTGAAGGACACCGGCCGCCTGGTGGAGCAGCTGGTAGCCATGGATGAGAATGATATCGGCTTCCGTCTGTTCCAGGTGCAGCTTCTGATTACCGAGGAGAGGTACCAGGAGGCGAACTGGCTGCTGGATCATGTCTCGGAACGATTTGAGAGCGGGGAGGCCGAGGATACGCTTCTGGCGTACTATCTGTATCTTACCACATTGATCCACGGGGATGAGGAATATGTGGACAAGGTGGCGGAGGACGTGGAACATATTTTCCGGCGTGACGATACCAACTGGAGGGTGGCGTGGCTGCTTCTGTATCTGTCCAGAAATTACCGCAGCTCGGACAGGGACAGATGGGGGCTTCTGGAAAGGATGCACTCCCGGGGATGTACTTCTCCCGTGCTGTATATCGAGGCAGTGGCCATGCTCAACGGGAATCCGGCGCTGCTGCGGAAACTGGGAAGCTTTGAGTGTCAGGTTTTAAACTACGCTTCCAGGCAGGGAGTCCTGAAGCGGGAGGCAATGGAGCAGATGCTCTATCTTGTCAGCAAGGTGAAGGAGTATTCGGATCTGCTGTTTCGGATCATGAGCAGGCTGTACGGGAAGAAAAAGGATGTGCAGCTCCTCCAGGAGATCTGTACGCTTCTGGTCAAGGGGGGCAAAACCGGAGAAGAATATCTTGACTGGTACAGAGCAGGGGTGGAGCATCAGCTGCGGATTGCCAATCTGTACGAGCATTTTTTCCTGTCCCTGGACCCGGACAGATCGGAGGAACTGCCCAAATCGGTACTGAAATATTTTTCTTATCAGAATAATCTGGACTATGTCCGCAGCGCCTGTCTTTACGATTACATATGGCAGCATAAGGATAAGCTCGGGGATCTGTACGAGGCTTATCGGACCAGAATCGAAGCCTTCGTGGTGGAACAGATCGGAAAGGGACGTATCGACAGGCATCTGGCGAATCTGTATCAGGGCGTTCTGAGGCAGGATATGGTGGACAGTTCAGGCTGCTGGCAGCTTTCGAAGCTTCTCTTTGCGCATCTGATCCAGGTGGAGGATGAAGGTCTTAAGAAGGTGTATGTGTACCAGCCCGGCAACAGATATCCGGCCGAATATATTTTGACGGAAAAACGAACATGGGTTGCGCTGTACGGAAGCGGATACACCATTGTGTTTGAAGATGCCTGGGGAAACCGCTTTGTGAAAAGCGCGGAATACACCATGGAGAAGCTGATGATACCGGGAAAATTTCTGCGATGGCTTCTTCCCTTTGAGCAGGTGGAGCCGGAACTGGAGCTTTTTCTGTGTGAAAACGAGAATGCGGGAAGAGAGGAACCTGCCGATCTGGCAAAGAGGCAGCTGCGGGTTCTGATGTCCGATTATGCAGACGCATCCGTGAAAAAGGAGATGCATCTGCGCCTGCTTCAGTTTTATTATGAGGCAGATGAAATGGAAGCCCTGGAGGAGCATTTGAATGTTATCTCCACAGAGGCTTTTACGGCCGAGGAAAGAAATACCGTATTGAAATACATGGTAGCGCGCGGAAAAGACCAGCTGGCATGCCGGATGATTCAGTCCTACGGGCCTTATTTTGCGGATGCGAAGGTACTGGTGCGGCTTCTGCGGATTATGCTGGAGGAGAACGGCATGGCGGAGGACGCCCTGCTGACGGCCGCAGCATGGTATGCGTTTCAGCGGGGAAAATATGACGATATGATACTGGAATACCTGAGTCTGTACTATCAGGGGATGACCAGAAATCTGCGGGATATCTGGAAGGCGGCAATGGCCTTCGGGATGGACTGTTATGGGATCAGTGAGCGAATCCTGGTGCAGATGCTGTATTCAGGCGCCTTTGTGGGGGAGCGGATGGAGATATTTCTCTATTACATTTCCCAGGGAGCCAAGACCAGTGTGGAAGAGGCATTCCTGGCTCAGTGTGCGTATGACTGTTTCGTGGGCGAGCGTGTGATGGAAAAAGAAGTATTTCGTGAGATCCGCTGCATGGATGCCCGTGGGGAACCTGTGCAGAAGGTATGTAAACTGGCTTTCCTGAAATACTACTCGGAAAACCGGGAAGAAATTGACTCCGAGACGGCAAAAACGGCGGAAAAGCTTCTGGACGAAATGCTGTCTGAGGGAATTTATCTGGAATTTTTCAGGAAATTTAAGGAATACCGGTTTCTGCAGCAGGAGCTGGCGGATAAGACAATCATTGAATACCGTACCTCCCCCGGAACCAGGGCATGCATTCATTATACGCTTCTGCGCGAAAACGGCGAGACGGAAGGATACCGTTCGGAATATATGCGGGAGGCGTATGGCGGGGTGTTCTTTAAGGATTTTATTCTCTTTTTCGGAGAGAGCCTTCAGTACTATATCACGGAGGAAAAGGACGGGAAGACGCAGGTGACGGAGAGCAGGACAATCCAGAAGGGAGACGGCGCCGGGGAGGACGAGGACAGCAGGTACTGTCTGCTCAATGACATTGCGATGGCCAGAACGCTGCAGGATTATCATACCATGGACAATCTGCTGGAGGAATACTACAGGAGAGACTTCCTGAACAGCAGGCTGTTTGCATTGAAGTAGAGGGAAGGATGTCAGGATGGGATTTCGAAGCAGTGCGAAATTGATTGCCGGATATGACCTGGGAAATGAAGTTTGCCAGATCAGCTATGCACTTTCCGGAAACGGGGAAGTGGAAACTATCTCCCAGGTGGCAGGGGAGCAGAAATATCATATACCCACCGTACTCTGTAAGCGGCATGGCGTAAACCAGTGGTTTTACGGCAGGGAAGCGCTGCGGGCGGCGGACAGGCAGGAGGGCATCCTGGTGGAAAACCTTCTGGACATGGCCCTGGACGGGGAACCGGTGGTGGTGGAAGGAGAAAGCTATGACCCGGTGGCGCTGCTGGCTCTGTTTTTCCGGCGGAGCCTGGGACAGCTCTCACAGACAGGTGAGAAACTCTCCGCGCTGACAGTCACCTGTCCTTCTATTGATAAAAAGATTCTGGATGTATTACGGCAGGTAGTGGAAGGGAGCAGGATCAGGGCAGACAGGATTTCCTTTCAGAGTCATGCGGAGAGCTTTTACAGTTATATGCTGCGGCAGCCAGGGGAGCTGTGGACCTATCCTTCGGTGCTGTTTCATTACAGACAGGACAGTATCAGGGTATACCGCATGGAGGCAAATAAACGGACTACACCCAGTGTTGTTTTCATGGAGGAGAAGGAATATGCATTCCCGGAGGCTGAGGACAGGGCATTGTTTAAGATTGCGGAGGAAGTCTGCGGAAAGGATCTTATCGGGAGTATCTTTCTGATCGGAGACGGATTCCGGGAGGACTGGATGAAGGAATCTTTACGTTTCCTGTGCAGGGGAAGGCGGGTATTTCAGGGGAACAATCTGTTCAGCAAGGGCGCGTGCTGCGGGATGCAGGAGAAAATCTCTCCCGGCGAGCAGGGAAAGAGCCATGTGTTTCTCGGCAACGAAAAGCTGAAAGCCAATATCGGAATGCAGGTGCTGCAAAACGGTGAGGAATCCTATTATGCGCTGCTGGACGCGGGTGTAAGCTGGTATGAGGCGCAGCGGGAGCTGGAGGTGTATCTGCAGGACGGCAATGAACTCATGCTCACGGTGCTGCCCCTGATCAGAAGCAACAGCTTCAAAGCGGGAAAGGCTGCCGGAAGAGACGGCGAGGCGATCCGGGTAGTCCTGGAGGGATTGTCCGAAGGGATTGTGAGGCTGAAGCTGCATTTTTATATGAAGACAGAGCAGTGCCTGGTGGTGGAGGCGGAGGATCTCGGCTTTGGGGAATTCAGGGCATCCTCCGGACGTACCTGGAAGGACGAAATTCAAATCTATTAGGAATTGCCGAAGGCATTTCCTTGGGACAGGACAGATGGGGGTGAAAAGGGATGCGAGTCAGTGTCTGTGTGGGGAATTACGCGAAGGAGCCGTATCGGATTCCGGGGCTGGAGATGAATGTATTCAGTGTGGAGGAGCTTTGCTACTGCATAAAGGAAAATGCGTTTCTTCTGGATCTGACGCTTCTGGATGACGGGCTGCTGGACTGGATGGAGCGGGAATGCGGGCTGGGAGAGCTGGCAAAGCGGCTTCACCCACTGGTGCACAGGCGCGGCCAGCTCAGCGAGTTTGCGGTGGCTATTCTACGGTATGTGGGATTCTATGATGAGGAAGCCATAGGAGAAACGGAGCAGGCCCTGAAGCAGGGAGCCGGTCTGAGCGGCATTGAAAAGCGCAGGAATCAGATAGATTATCTGGTCAGAAAGAAAAAATATCGGTCGGCATTAAGGGGGTATGATGAACTTCTGCAGAACTGGCAGGTACAGGAGAACGGAGAAGCGGCCGGACCGGCGCCGGATTTTCAAGCGGAAATATGGCATAATAAGGGTGTGGCTTACACGGGCCTGATGCTTTATGAGAGCGCAGCGGAATGTTTCCGGCAGGCTTATGAACTGAGCAGGGACGAAGCGTACTGCGTGGATTATCTGGCGGCAAAGCGGATGCTGCTTTCCGAAAAAGCATATGTGGATTTTGCGGCAGGATGTACGGAGTGGTACCCTCAGACACAGGAGCTGGAGAAGAAGTACAGGGAAGCTGTGGAGGAGTGGGAAAAGCATCCCGATTGTCTTAAACTGAATCATCGCAGGGATTTGAAAAGCCGTGACATTCAGAAGTATAATGAAGAGAATGAGCGCCTGGTGCAGGTTTTGAAGGACAGCTACCGCTGCAGTTAATTCTCCGCGGGATGGAAGGATTCCGCCGGCTTTTCATTCCCGGGGGAAACCAGCTCTCTGCAGAATGGGATAAGGAGCATTTGCGAATGGGATTTTTGGCAAGGATATTCGGAAAAAGGAAGCATCGTGAAGGCAGCGCCGACGACTGGGAAAACGTGGTCTACGAGCGGGACAACGTGAACTTTGATGACGAGGCCCAGCGAAACCGCTATGTGACCGGGTGCCTGGAACAGATGGGGGAGGCTGCCAGGGAAATGAACCTGCTGACGGGCGAATATTCCCTGATTACTTCCTATCTGACGGATATGGAGGAAATCGAGGCGCTTCCGGAGAAGGAGCGTGAGAAGCTGAACGGTATCGCCGGCAAGCTGGTTACAATGGAACAGGAGGGGGAAAAATACCGCGGGAAGAAGAATCGCATGACAGATGTAGATTATTACCGCCTGCGGGAGCAGGAAGCGGAAGTCCAGGAAGGAATCGGCAAGCTGAAGGAGTGCGAAGAGTATGGCGAGAAAGTGAAGCACGATTTAAAAAGGCTGGACATGGAACGTCATGCCTACGAATTCCGCAGGCAGGAACTGGAGACGATTCTGAATAACCTGCGTGGAATATCCGTTATCTTCCTGACGGCATTTGTCCTCTGCCTTGTGATGCTGCTGGTGCTGCAGTTTGTCTTTCAGATGGATACGAGGCTGGGTTATCTGCTTGCCGGGGCGGCGGTGGCGCTTGCAGTGACGGTAAGCTGGGTGAAATATACCAACGGCGACAGCGAGCTGCGCCAGATAGAGATTGACATCAACAGGCTGATTTTGCTGCAGAATAAGGTGAAAATCCGATACGTGAATAACCGTAACCTGACGGATTATCTGTGCATGAAATACAGTACGGATAATGCCGCATCTCTCGACAGGCTCTGGAAGAAATACCAGAAAGAGAAGGAAGAGCGAAGGGAATATGCGGAAGCGGAATCCAAGGCGGAGTATTACCGGAAGCAGCTGATCCATGAGCTGGCGCGATACCGCATTTCCAGTCCGGAGAGATGGCTGGGACATCCCGCCGCCCTTCTGGACAAGCGTGAGATGGTGGAAATACGCCATGACCTGATTCTCCGAAGACAGGCGCTCCGGAAGCAGATGGATTACAATCATGATGTATCTGAGACCGCGCGGAGGGAAATTATGGATGTTGCCGAAAAGTATCCGCAGTACGCCATTGAAATCCAGGAGATGGTGGAGCAGTACAAGGCGGAATAAATGTATTGACTTATGAAATTTTGTGGGATATGATATTTTCAGTGTATAAATTGTCGAAAAAACAGCATCCGGGCGGATGCGGAACTATAAACAGCATCCGCCCGTACAGTACCCCAGAGGATTTACGGACGCATCACCTGGCGGCCGGAAATACTCTGCCGATGCATGGGTACTGGAAGGGCGGATGCGGAACTGGAATAGGAGGCAGGAATGAGCACAGACAGATATGTAAGCCCTTTGTCCGAACGGTATGCCAGCAGGGAAATGCAGTACATTTTTTCACAGGATATGAAATTCCGCACCTGGAGGCGGCTGTGGATTGCCCTGGCTGAGACAGAGAAGGAGCTGGGCCTGAGCAGAGACGGCAGGCCGGTAATCACAGAGGAACAGATTGAAGAATTGAAGAGCCACGCTGAGGATATCAACTACGAGGTGGCGAAAGCGAGGGAAAAAGAAGTCCGCCATGATGTGATGAGCCATGTGTATGCTTACGGACAGCAGTGTCCCAAAGCAGCCGGCATCATTCACCTGGGGGCTACCTCCTGCTATGTGGGAGATAATACGGATATCATCGTGATGCGGGAGGGATTAAGGCTGCTGAAGAAGAAGCTGGTCAATGTCATCGCCGTGCTTGCGGATTTTGCGGAAAAATACAAGGCGCAGCCTACCCTTGCGTTTACCCATTTTCAGCCGGCGCAGCCCACCACAGTAGGAAAGCGGGCCACACTCTGGATGCAGGAGTTTTATCTGGATCTGGAAGATTTGAATTATGTGCTGGAGAATTTAAAACTCCTTGGATCCAAGGGAACTACGGGAACACAGGCTTCCTTCCTGGAATTGTTTGACGGGGATCAGGAGACAATCGATAAAATTGATCCCATGATTGCGGAGAAGATGGGATTCAAAGAATGTTTTCCCGTATCCGGCCAGACGTATTCCCGAAAAATTGACACCAGAGTGGCAAATGTACTTGCAGGGATTGCCGCCTCGGCCCATAAAATGAGCAATGATATCCGCCTGCTTCAGCATCTGAAGGAAGTGGAGGAGCCCTTTGAGAAGAGCCAGATCGGTTCATCTGCCATGGCTTATAAGCGGAATCCCATGCGGAGCGAGAGAATCGCTTCTCTTTCCAGATATGTGATGATTGATGCCCTGAATCCGGCCATTACTTCCGCTTCACAATGGTTTGAGCGTACCCTGGATGATTCGGCGAACAAGAGACTGTCCATTCCGGAAGGTTTCCTTGCTGTGGACGGTATCCTGGATCTGTGTCTGAATGTGGCGGATGGCCTGGTGGTGTATCCGAAGGTGATAGAAAAGCATCTTATGAGCGAGCTTCCTTTTATGGCGACCGAAAATATCATGATGGATGCGGTGAAGATGGGAGGAAACCGCCAGGAGCTCCATGAGCGTATCAGGGAGCTTTCCATGGAAGCCGGGCGCAATGTAAAGGTGGAAGGGAAGGAGAATAACCTGCTGGAGCTGATTGCGGCAGACCCTGCATTTCCGATGGAGCTGGAGGAACTGCAGAAAAACATGGATCCTGCAAGGTATGTGGGACGATCCAGAGAACAGGTAGATGCCTTCCTGCGGAATGTAATCCGCCCGGTACTTAAGGCAAATGAAGATTTACTCGGCATGAAGGCTGAGATTCATGTTTGATTCTGAGCACGGATACACTATAGTTTTGTGAAGTGAAACAATATCTGTCCGGCAGCGGAGCGGATACGGAAACCGGAATATACTGCAGACCGCCAGGATTTACGATGGTGTCCCCGAGAAAGTACATGGCTGACGGTCTGCAGTCGGATTGTACTGCAAATTTAACCGGTGCGCAGTATAAATAGAGAGCAGGAGGCTGGTATGGGAGGATTTTTTGGCGTAGCATCTAAGGAAGATTGTGTATTTGACTTATATTTCGGAACAGATTATCATTCCCACCTCGGAACCCGGCGTGCGGGCATGGTGGTATGCAGCAGGAAGAAAGGGTTTGACAGAGCGATCCATAATATTGAAAATGCGCCTTTCCGTACAAAATTCGGCAAGGAGATCAATGAGATGGAAGGGAACATCGGAATCGGATGTATTTCCGACTTTGAGCCCCAGCCCCTGATGGTCCGTTCGCATCATGGAACCTATGCCATTGCCACGGTGGGAAGGATCAACAACATAGATCAGCTGACGCAGGAGCTGTTCTCCAATGGGCATGGACATTTTCTGGAGATGAGCGGCGGTGATATCAATGCCACGGAACTGGTGGCTTCGCTTCTGGATCAGAAGGATAACCTGGTGGAAGCGATTCAATATGCCCAGGAAGTCATTGATGGTTCCATGACCATACTGGTTATGACTGAGAAAGGGATATACGCTGCCCGGGACAGATACGGCAGGACGCCTGTGTCCATTGGCAAAAAGGAGGGGGCGCACTGCGTTTCCTTTGAAAGCTTTGCCTATCTGAACCTGGGGTATGTGTGCGACAGGGAGCTGGGGCCCGGCGAGATCGCGGTTGTGACGCCGGAGGGCATACATACTCTGGTGCAGCCCGGAAAGAAGATGAAAATCTGTACCTTTTTGTGGGTATACTATGGGTATCCGTCTTCCTCCTATGAGGGGGTCAGCGTGGAAAAGATGCGCTATAACTGCGGTGCGCTGCTGGCAGAACGCGATAACGTAAAGCCTGATACGGTAGCCGGTGTACCGGATTCCGGAACCGCCCATGCCATTGGCTATGCGAATGTCTCGGGAGTACCTTTTTCCAGACCTTTCATTAAATATACACCTACCTGGCCGCGCTCTTTTATGCCGGTAATCCAGACTCAGCGGAATCTGATTGCCAGGATGAAACTGATTCCCGTCCAGGAGCTGATTGAGAATAAGAGCCTGCTGCTGATAGACGATTCCATTGTGCGTGGGACACAGCTGCGGGAGACCACGGAATTTTTATACCAGAGCGGTGCGAAGGAAGTGCATATCCGTCCTGCATGCCCGCCGCTGCTGTATGGCTGCAAGTATCTGAATTTTTCCAGATCCACCTCGGAGATGGACCTGATTGCCAGAAGGGTATTAAAGGAGATGGAGGAAGAAGGACGGAAGATTGACTTAAAGGATTATGTGAATCCCGACACGGCAGAGTATGCGGAGATGGTGGAGCGGATTGGGAAGAAGCTGAATTTCACCACGCTGCGTTATCACAGACTGGATGATATGGTTGCTTCTGTTGGAATTGACAGGAGTAAACTCTGCACTTATTGCTGGGACGGCAGAGAGTAAGGAAGTGTCTACAAATAACCGCTGCAGGTTTGCTGCAATTTTTCTTGTAT
>DKVC01000223.1:440-15064 GCA_002490995.1 Lachnospiraceae bacterium UBA7188 | reverse complement strand
GCCGCAACAACCGCAGCTCCCCCGTATAACTACGATTTCCCACAAAGAGCAGACCTCCAGGTGGCGGCGTTCGCCGCCACCTGGAGCTGCCCCGTGAGCAATTGGTTCTAACGCCACAGCCCCCGCTCACCGTGCAGGCCTGCCCGGCTACCGATAGGGAAACCTGCATCCCACTGTATAAATCGGAATCGAAAAATATCCCTTTCGTTCCCCTCCTCTGACGTTTCCGGCCAGATACCCCTTATCAATTTTCCCACAGCTCAGATATACCAGCAATGATCTGGGATCGCTGGAATCAGATGTCTTTATCTCCAATCCGTATTTTACATCATCATAGTCCACCACCATGAAATCCAGTTCATGGTCTCCGTACACGGAGCAGCAGGGCTTATCCCCTTTTACCTTATGGGTTTTATATAATCTGTATAGTTCCGTATATGCGAAATTCTCTGACAGAAGCCCCTTCAGCGTTGCATTGTCTACAGACGTTTTGCCTGCAATACAGTTTAAAATTCCGCAATCCATGAAATACAGGCGCCGCTCATACAATACGTCAAAAATATTTCCCTGATTGTACAGGTCACAGCTGCCCACAATCCTGGAATACTTCATCCACGCCAGCGCTTCGCTGACTTCTTTTCTGCTCACATGCTCCTTCGTATCTTCTTTTATATATTTTGTGATAATATCCACATCTTTTGAGGATGTTCCCCTTTTCTCCAGTGACATCAGCCTTAATATCTCTTTATACACCTGATGAAATACCAGCGCACTTTTAAAATCGTGGAAATAAGTAGCAGATTCCGCTGTAAATATCTCTACAATACTCTCAAGTACAGCCATGCATCTGCCGGTATCCTCATTTTTTACATAGTCGGATACAACTGCGGGATACCCTCCTATTTTACGATATATCAAGTATAAATCGTGTAATTTTTCGTAATTCTCATCTGTATCCTGTCCTGTGATATCTACTGTCATCAGCAGACTTTTTAATCCAAAAGCATCGCAGAATTCCGAAAAAGACAGGGGAAGCATTTCCAGCTGCCATACATTGCCCGCCGGTTTAAAATATTCAGCACTGAGTGTCCTTCCAAGGTAACTGCCCGTAACAATGACATCCGGCTGCAGTTCAGACTGCATTCTCCGTATACTGTTATAAACCGTCGTGCTCTCCTGAATTTCATCCAGAATAATCACCGTATCCGCTGAATTTTCAAACGGAATCATCCTGTGCAGCCTGCAGAAATTCATCAGCGCCAGTACCGCATTCAACTCTTCATTAAGACATTTCTCCAGGGACAGCCTTAAAGCTTCGTTTGACAGATTGATATAATAAATCGTCTCATAGTTAGCATAGGCAAACTTTAAAAGCTCTGTTGTCTTTCCGATCTGGCGCGCACCTGACACATATAAGACATATTTGTTGTAGTCAGTTTTCCATCTCCGGAAATCTTCCTGTATCTCTCTTGCAAGCTTATTTTCTTCCACCATCTGTCTGTATTGCGTTTGATTAAACTCATACAGGGTCCGGACAGGCAATGTTCCTTCCCTGGGCTCAACCGTACCGTCCTGCGTCACAAGCAGATTGTCGATATTATCTATGTTTGCAGCGATTTCGGCTACTGTTAAAAACATATTGTCTACTGTAAATCCTACTGTTTGATCTTTTGCATTCCTGATGCCGGCAGTTGCTCTCATGATAATATTCCCCCATAATTCGTTCGGTTAAACGCCTGTTACTTTCACAGCACTGGTAATGCCGTCTTTGCCCCGGGATTTGGTGACAATGATTTTCCTGTCAATCCTTTCCTTCAGCTCCGATACATGGGATATGATTCCCACCAGGCGCTTTCCTTCCGTGAGCCGCGTCAGCGCTTTCATGGCCTGGTTCAGGGCGTCCTCGTCCAGGGAGCCGAAGCCCTCATCCACAAACATGGAGTCCATCTGAATGCCGCCTGCACAGGACTGGATTTCGTCCGCCAGACCAAGGGCAAGGGACAGGGATGCCTGGAAGGATTCGCCGCCGGAAAGGGTTTTCACGCTTCGTTCCGTGGCATTATAATGGTCTATGACACTCAGTTCCAGTCCCATCTTGACCCTGAGGCTGTCTCCCTCTTCCGCCCTTTTCAGCTCATACTGCCCGCTGCTCATGGTAAGCAGGCGTAGATTGGCTCTTCTGATAATTCGATCAAAATACGTCATCTGGATATAGGTTTCCAGTTCAATCTTCTGCTTTCCTTTCAGCCCGCCGTTTGCGGTGTCGGACAGCGCCTTCATCCATATATATTTTTTCTCCACCGCAGAGATGCCCTCCTGCCTGCTCCTGACCTTTGACAGGATATCTCGGTTCTGTAAAAGCGCCCTGTTCTTTCCGTCACGCCTGCCGCTCAGCTGCTTTTTCTCCTCCTGCCACCGGGCCTTCCTGTCCAGTACTTCCTCTTCCTGCGCGCTTCCCGCCTCTCCGGCGCCGGCAAGCTGTTTGCCAAGTGTATCCGCCGCCGATGACAGGCGCTCGCTCTGTGTGCGGCATTCCGTATAGCTTTCTTCGGCAGACTTCAAGGCGGCTTCCAGGGAAGCTTTGCGGGTCTCAAACCCTGCAATCTTCTCCTCACAGTCCTCCTTCGTCCCCTCTCCCAGCTGCCTGACAAGCCCGTCCATCTTCTCTGCCCTGGCTCTCAGTTCCTCTTCCTTCCTTGCAATGGCAAGTTCCGATTTCCGGATTTCCTCTTCCATTTTTTTGATTCGCTCCTGCGTTTCGGGAATCAAGTTTTCCAGTTCCTGACGCATCCGCAGCGCTTCCCGGTTTCGTTCCAATTCCGCTTCCAGATATGCCAGCTCTTCTTCCAGTTTTTTCTCCGTGTCCAGGGTGAACTCTCTCAGGGCTTCGTCCTCCCCCAGGACTTCTGATGCAGACGAAGCGCAGTTCACACTCAGGGCTTCCGGCGCAGGCAAAGTGCAGTTCACACTCAGGGCTTCCGGCGCAGGCAAAGTGCAATTCACACTCAGGGCTTCCGGCGCGGGCGAAGTGCCCGTCTCCAATCCGGTTCTCAGTTCCGCGATTTTCCTTTCCACATCAAATGCCGGGGCAGAAGGGGTGTCCTCCATGCCGCATCCATCCATGGGAGGCAGCTCCTGTACTCTCCTGTAATATACCCGCAGGATCTCCTGCAGCTGTCCTGCTTTTTCCGCGCGCCTGCTCTTAACTGCGCTCAGCCGCTTCTCCAAATCGTTCAGCATATCCCTTATCTGAAGAAGCTCTTCCTCTTTCCGGAGCCTGTCTGCCTTCGTTTGTTCCCGGGCCTTAATCTCCTCTCTGATTCCTTTCTGCCAGATATCCAGGTCTTTCAGGTAATTTTGAACATACAAAATAACTGTAAGCGGCTCCGCAGGCTTCCTGTTTTCAGAGTCCTGCATGACAGCCTTTATTTCCTGTACCGTTCGGGCATGGCTGAAAAATCCGGAGCCGTTTTTCCTGATATCCGCCTGCTTTTTCAACAGCTTGTCAGTTTCCTCCAAAAGCTGAACCGCATTTTCGTATTCCCTGCTCAGATGATTTCCTACGGTGCTCTCCTGACCCTTCAGCTGCGCCAGATGTTCCTTCTGTCCTGTTATTTCATTCTCGAGATTCCGTTTTTCCGTTTCCGCATTCGCGGCATTTTTTTCCAGTGTATCCAGCCGTCTGCAGCCTGCCTGTGCCTTATGAAGCGCATCCAGGGCCTGCTTTTCAGCTTCCTGCAGATAATCGGATATTTTTTTCCGGATATCCGCATCCATGTCCCAACTTCCCGGCAATGTTTCCGGCAGCTCTTCCCGCAGACCTTCCGGTAATTTCCCCGACAGCTCTTCCCGCAGACCCTCCGGCAATTTCCCCGGCAATTCTTCCCGCAGACCCTCCGGTAATTTCCCCGGCAGGCCTTCCGCAAAGACTTCGGGCAAATTCAGTTCCCGAATCAGTTTCTCCCACTGTTTCCGCTGCTCCTTAAGCTGCCCTTCCGCCGTATAGAAAGCCTGTCTTGCCTGCTGCTGAACCTCATCCAGTTCTTTCCTGTGGGCTTCCGCTTCTTTCATCAGTGTATCCAGTCTCTTTTTCCGGCGGCATGCCTTCTCCGCCCTCTGCAGTTCCTGCTCCAGCTGCCTGGCTTTCCCGCTTATCCAGTACTCTGCTTCTGACAGCCTCTCCCGAAGTTTTTCCACGTTCCCGGAGCTTGCCGGCTCAACACCATTTTCCATATTCCCGGGCACTTCATTTCCCGTATCGGTTTCCGCATTTACGGAATGTAGATTTCTAAAGAATTCCGCCGCCTGCATATCGATTTTATGCCACTGCTCTTCAAGATGCTCTCTCAGATTTCCCGCACTGGCGCTGAGACGCGCGGTCTTCTCCTCGGCTTCCGAGAGCTGCTGCTTTTTCTCTTCCAGTTCGTCCTTCTCCGGCACATGTTCACGGATCTGCGCCGGAAGGGGATGATACAGGGAACCGCAGACGGGACACGCCTCCCCCTCCTTCAGTTCCCTGGCAAGGAATCCTGCCTGGGCGTCCAGAAAATGCTTTTCCAGTCTCCGGTAAGCATCTCCTGCCTTCTCTTTTTCTTCCGAAGCGCTACAGTAGGCCTGCCGGAGGATGTCAAGCTTATTCCGGCTTCCCTCCCAGTCCGCCACATCCTGAAGCAAACCTGACCGTACTTTCTCCGCCTCCCGTACTTTTTCTCTCTGCCCTGCCAGAATCAGCCTGTCCGCCTCGGAATCTTTCACCCGCTCCCATTCCTCCGCGTAGGACTTCGCTGTCTCCCTCTGCTTTTCGGCCGCCAAACCGTAAGCGTCATAGGCCTGCTTTAGTTCGTCTGCGTGCTTCCCGGAAGCCTTCAGATTCCGTTCCTGCTCCCGGAAGCGGTTCAGCCGTTCCCCCGCTTCTTCTGCCCGGTGACGGCATCCGATCTCTTCCTCACGGACGCCTTTCAGTTCCTCCATCGCCTTTTTCCGCGCCGACTCTTCCTCCTGTGCCTGGGCTGCGCGGACTGTCAGTTTCTCCAGGGCAGCTGTCTGTCGTTTCCTCTCCTCTGCCGCCTCATTGTATGTTCTCTGCAGTTCTTCAAGGCCTGCCGCCTGTTCTTTCAGCTTTTTCCCTGCCTCTTCAGCGGTAAAAAGCATTTCGTCACGGTCAGAAAGCTCTTCTTCCTTCTTCCGGCATTCTTCGGCAGCAGCCGTCAAACCGGCTTCTGTTTTTCTGTTCTTCGACAATTCCCTCTCTGCAGCAGCCTGTTCCCTGATTTCCTGCTCCCATCCTGCAGACTGCTGGCGCAGGTTTTGCTTCTGCTGTAAAGTATCCTTCTTTCTGTTTTCCAGGCGCTCCCTTTCCTGCCCTGCCATTTCCAGAGATTTATAGCTCTCCTGCTGTTGCTCTAATGTCTCCCCGCAGGACTGCCTCTGTCCGGTACAGATTTCCTTCTGCTCCCTCTCCCTTATAATTGCCTGTTCCTCTTCCTGCTGCGCCTTTCTTTCCGCCTCCAGGCTGTCAAAAAGTTCCAGATTCTTCCTCTCCTGCTGAATTGTAACTTCCAGCCGGCTGCACTCGCCAGCCTCCAGTCTGGCCTTCTCAAGCGCCTCTTTCCTCTTTGACAGCTCCGGCCCCAGTTTTTCCATCTGCTCCCGGATTTCCGAAAGCTCCTTCTTCTGCTTCTTCACATGCCCGATGCTGCCAAGCAGCTGCTCTTCCTTCCGGATTTTTTCATCCAGGCTGTCCAGCTCGGCGTCCATTGCATCCAATACCGACGCATCAGCCCCGCACAATTCTTCCAGCAGCTCCAGCCCTTCGCTGACCCGGCCGTCAAATTTCTCCTGCTGCAGTTCCTTAAGCTTCATGGCCGGGCGCACATCCTCCGCATCCTGATACACAATGCCGTCCATGTACTGGCTGATGCTGCGCTTCATTTCATGATATTCCTGCTCCTGCTGCCTGACCTCCGCTTTCAGTTGCTCCTGAACTCTTTGGTAAAGAGCGGTATTAAATATCTGCCGGAATATATTACTGCGCTCCTTTGTGTCCGCCAGCAGAAGCTTCTGGAAATCCCCCTGGGCAATCATGGCTATCTGGGCAAACTGCTTACGGTCCAGTCCCACAAGCTCCGTCACCGCCCTGGTCACATCCGAAGCCTTCGTCACAGGCGGCCTGCCGTCCGGATAAACCAGCTCCGCTTCCGCCTTCCTGAGTGTATAGCCTGTCCCCCTCTTCTTCGGCTGCATATATTCCGGATTTCGGGTTACTTTGTACTGTTTTCCGTGATAGGAAAAAGTGTACTCCACATAAGTCGGCACCCCGTCCCCTGCGTATTTGCTGCGGAACATATCCGATGTCCGCACCCCGCCGCTGGCTTCCCCATACAGAGCAAACGTAATTGCGTCAAAAATAGTGGTTTTTCCCGCTCCCGTATCCCCGGTAATCAGGTACAGTCCGCTCTCCCCGAAACTGTCAAAATCGATTTCCGTCCTGTCCGCGTATGGCCCGAAGGCACTCATAATCAGTTTAACCGGTTTCATTTTTCCCTCCCTCTGCAGGCATAGCTGTATATACAATTCCGAAACTTCCATGCGGCAGCCCGCGAATCTTAAGCCTGCGCTTTCCAGCAGGCCACAGATATCCGGCATACGCCTTTTCCGGCGCTCCTGACAAAATATTACGCTTCCCCGCGCATCTGCTCGATCACCTGCTTCACAAAAGCCGCCTGCTCCCCGCTCATGGACTGGTTATTCTGAAGCTCGTAGAACTCCCCGAAAAGCTCCAGCTCCGACTTCCGTTCCACAGCCTCCGCCGCCTCTATGCTGTTCTCCTGCCTGGTGCGGCGGTTGTCATAGGACAGGCGCATCAGATTCGGATAAATAATGCGCAGCTTCTGCAGACCGTCCGGTATATCCTCTTCGTCAGTCAAAGTCACCTGGACATAATCCTCCCTGTCAAAATCCTGGTAAAAGGACCTGGCCGTCACTTCCAGATAAGTACCCCTGATTTTGCGCATGTCCCGCAAAGGCGTCAGCGGCACCGTGGAAATCTCCATGTTTCCCTTCTCCCTCATCTCCAGAATCGTGACGGATTTTACCTGCTCCGCCTCGGAAAAGGAATATTTTAAAGGCGTACCGCAATAGCGGACGCTCTCCCGCCTGACTGACTGGGGGCTGTGGATGTGTCCCAGCGCCACATAATCAAAAGCGTCAAACACCTCAGCGTCCACATTGTCCAGGCCGCCCACTGCCACATCCTCCGAATCGCAGCGTCCTGCCCCTGTGACAAACTGGTGGGCCACAAGGATATTACGCTTCTCCGGAGCGATTTCCATGAGACCGACCGCCGCTTTTACCGCGTCCTGATAACTGTCCGGAAGCGGGATGCCCTGACGGGATTCCGGTTCTGACAGACTTTCTGATGCCGATATATCCTGACCGGTTTCTGGCTCTGACATATCGTCAGATACCAATGCTTCCTGTCCGGTTCCTGAATCTGACATACCGCCGGATGCAGAGATCCCCTGACGGCTTTCCGTTCCTACGGGACGTTCCAGAGCATGGCGCACTGTAGCAGGCTTCACAAAGGGAAGCAGATAGATAAAAATCTCCCCGTATTCATCCGCCAGCGGGATTCCTGTCACATCTCCCCCGTACACCGGAGACATATGTACTCCCCGTCCGCTCATCAGCTGTGCCCCAAAGGCAATCCGCTCCGGCGAGTCATGATTTCCGCTGACCACAAACACGCTCTTTCCCCTGTCCGCAAGCTCTGTCAGGAAGGAATCGAATATCTGCACCGCCTCTGCGGAAGGGACAGGCTTGTCATAGATATCCCCGGCAATCAGGACTGCTTCCGCCTGCTCCCGCTCCGCGATGCCCAGTATCTGTCTCAAAATATGTTTCTGATCCTCTATCATGGAAAATTCATTGACGCGCTTTCCGATATGCAGATCCGATATGTGCAGAAATTTCATAAATATCCCCCGTTTCCATCCTCTCTCATTTGTATTTCCTTTCCCCGTACTGCGGCACATTAATATTCTTTGGTCAAATCCGTAATTGCGTACTTATATTTGAATGCTTCCAGCTCCTCGTCGTCCCGTATGAAGCACTCCTCCTTAAATTCACCTGTATGTATGTTCTTGAAGCCCGCAACTCTTTCCCCGTTGCAGATACTGCATCTCAATACGGGCTTCCAGTTTTCCTTATCATAATCTACCTGTTGTATCCGTTTTCTCCTGAACATTTCTTCCTCCTGTCCCTGGTGCGCATCTGTCTCTTCACTCAGGACTGTAACCTTTTACTTTTTCAAAAACATATTCTGCTCCTTTATATCCGAACAGCCCTTCTGCTTATATTATAACCTTGATCTTCCTATTTCACAATCAAATAATTTATACTCGCGCCAAAAATATCTGCCAGCTTAAATGTATAACGAGTGAGCGCGTCAGTACTGTAGAACAGAAAAAGGAAAGCAAATGCGCTCGCGAATATAAAAAGGCATTTGGAATCTGCCTGCGCTTTCCAAATGCCTGACAACCTCTGATAACATTCCTTTTTCCCACAGAAGCGTCTCCCCTCTATCAACTAACTTACAAAGGCATCTACAGCTCATCCAGGTACAGCTGCACCCGGGTCTGGATCTTCTGCACCGTTGCGTCCAGTGTGGCATCCCCGGCGAAATACATCTCAGCCTCCTCGGACACAATCCCCCAAACCGAGTCTAAACCAAAGTCTTCAAACACAGCGGTCCCCACCATCTCCCGCAGGTAATCCACATCCTCTTCCGTGGCTTTCGTTTCCTTCTGGCCCAGGAAACCATACTCATACTGCAGGTAGTCCTCGAAACTGTCCTTCCTGGCGGGAAACAGGCCGTCCATCTGCCAAATCAGTTCCTGCGTCTCCTCGGACAGCAGATATTCCAGGAAGTCCCATGCGCCTTCCTTCTGCTTTGACGCGCTGTTGATGGCAAATACGCTGTACGCCTGGAGCGGGTATTCCCCGCCTTCCCATCCCGGGTAACCGATGCACCTTTCCCTGTAAATCCCGAGGATGTCGCCCAGGCCGCTGACCGACCATGTGCCAAACAGCCAGTCCCCCTGCCCGATGCTGCCGTCTGTCTGGTGCCCGTCCTCGCTGTATTCCACATATTTTTCCCATTTGGCGCAGGACTCCAGGATTCGGCGGAATTCCTCCCCGTCAAAGCTGCATGTCCTGCCCTCGTAGTCGATGAAATGTTCCCCGTACTTTATGCCCATGCAGTAGTTCAGCGCCATGGACGGCGACTGCGACGAGAACATCCTGTTCCCCTCCCCGAACTCCAGAAACTTCCAGACTGTCCACGGATCCCCTGCGGAAGAATAGCCTATGTCAAACATACTGTCGATGCGAAAGCTTGGGATCACGGCTACATTCTTCCCCCCTATGGTGCAGGCCTCCCGCACCGGTTCCAGGATGTCTTCCTCCTTCACTGCCTGGCTGCCCTCATAATAGGGGGACAGATCCTCAAAGGCGCCATGCCTCGCCAAATCCCCCTTATGGATGCGCCCCACTTCCATCAGGTCCGCCCCTTCCCCACGGAGGAGCTGCTTCTGGAGGATTCCCTCATCCTTTGTAGGAGCGGACACCACATGATAGTCGCTGCACTGGGCATCCCAGTCCCCTTCTTCCGCCCCGTACTCCTCCATCAGCCGCCTGCACAGGAAGTAAACCACCTTGGGATAAATCTTTGCCATACCGCGCCGGTCCAGCCCTGTGGAGACCAGGTAGTCCAGCACTTCCCTGTACCGCTCCGGGCGTTCCTGCTCCCGGCAGCGCTCGGCCTCCAGGAGCAGGTTCAGCTCCTTGAGAGACAGCACCAGCTCCCGGACGGGGCTCTCCTCCCATGCAGGCACAGTCAGGCCCAGGGCTTCTCTGAACAGGGGGCCGGCCTCCGCCCTGCCACCGTCCCGGGATGCTTCTCTGGCCCGGTAATTCTGTATCTGTGCCTGCATGCTGAGGATGAACTGCTGTTCCAGATTTCTCTCACTTCCACGAAATGCCCTGCTTCCATGAATTGACCCGCTTCCATCCTCATCCGTGCAGCAGGTATCCCGGTACTTCTCCAGGAACGCTTCCGCCTGACCTGTTTTTTCATAAATAATGCAGTGGATGATCTGCTGCTGCATTTTCCACCGGGCATAGTCCTCACATCCCAGATAGCATTCATAGTCCTCCGCGCCTACGCCCAGCCGCTCCAGAAGCGCCTCCCGCAGGACTCTTGGGGTGTCCCGCTCCCCCCGCTCTATGTACATGGCGTTCCTGTCGCTGCACAGCCCCTGGCAGAGCTGCTTCATCGTAATGCCCCGTTTCTCCCGCAGTTCGCCTATATAGCGGGCAAACTGCTTTCTTTCATCTCTGTTCAATCTGCTTTCCTCGCTTCCTGAAGCTTTTTTTGCAAAAAAATTCTTTTAACCGATCAATTTCAGGAACTCCGCCGCCACCCTGGACATATAGCGGTTTCTTTTATAGAAGAAATACACATTCCGGACGGCATCCGGATACCCCAGCTTATAGAAGGCAAGGCTGCCGTCATCCGGCATATGGCGGACCAGCACATCCCCGT
Organism: Lachnospiraceae bacterium UBA7188; assembly: GCA_002490995.1. Taxonomy (GTDB): domain Bacteria; phylum Bacillota; class Clostridia; order Lachnospirales; family Lachnospiraceae; genus Acetatifactor. The sequence continues at coordinate 4,461 of DKVC01000223.1, read as the reverse complement.
TAAAGGATATGCCCATGCCATACCGGGAGAGATGGTACGCCGTAATCTGCTGCGCCAGCTCCAGCCTGACCTTCGGGAAGAAGCCCCCGCTGTCCCTGCAGAGCTTCTCCGCCCGGCTCCTGGTATCGTTTCCCTCCTTTAACAGCAGGAAGGGGTCCCCCCGGAAAGCCTCCAGGGGCACCGGCGGCACTGCCTCGTCCAGGTGCCTGCCCGCTTTCACATCGGAAATCGTAAGGGCATAGCCCTCCACTTTCTCATTGGAAATAAAATGCTTCGGCACCACCAGCAGCAGATGCTCCTGGCAGAAAAACGTCTTTTCGTATATCGAATCGTCCATAACCTGATTGTCTATCATCAGATCCAGGGCTCCCGAGAACAGCCTGTCCCCCAGCTCGGCGGTAGACGCCTCCACGATATCCACGTGGACCATGGGAAAGCTCTCCGTAAATCGGGACAGCAGCGGAGGCAGCACATAAGAGGCGAACAGGTTCGTGGCGCCTATGGCAATCTTCCCGCTTTTCAGTTCCTGCATGTCCCTGACATAATTCTCGAAACTCCGTTCCACCTCCATAATCCTTTCTATGGAGCGGATGTACTCTTCCCCCGGCTCCGTCAGCCGGATGGGGTTTGAGCTTCTGTCAAACACGGGAAACCCGATCCTGGCCTCCGCCTTCTTCACCGCCGCGCTCAGGGACGGCTGGCTGATAAACAGGTTCTTTGCCGCCTTCGAAAAGCTCATTTCCTTATATACTTCGTAGATATAATCCATTCCCTGAAACATCGTTCCCCCTCTTTCTTCCACCCTTTCCTTCCCTGTGGAAGGCATCCTGTTTCCGGCAGAATCCTGCAAATTTATACTGCACACCGGTTATACTCGTGAGCGCATTCATTTACCGCTTTTTCTCCTCAAATTGTACGAGTGCTCACTCGTAAGAAACCGGTTTTCATATAGGCCACAGTCTATAAGAATTATATTCTTATATATATTTGAAAATATTGTACCCCTGATATATAGTTAAGTCAAGCTGGAACCATCCTTTTGGAATCGTATGGCACCCAAAGCAGAAATTGCTGAAAGGCTGTTGCCATATATTCAGGCAAAAGCCCGGAAATACAGCGAAAACGATTTACAGACACTTCCTTACAAAAAAGAGGAGAAAAAACATGAACCCAAATGAAACAACAAAAAAGTACCGGATAGAGCACGACTCTATCGGTGAAAAAGAAGTCCCCGAAGATGCCTACTATGGCGTACAGACCCTCCGCGCCTACGAAAACTTTTACATCACCGGGCTGAAGATGCATCCCGCCATGATCAACAGCGTGGCCCAGATCAAGAAAGCCGCTGCCATCACCAATTTTGAGGTAGGCGAACTGGACAAAAAGCGCGCCGATGCCATCGTAAAGGCCTGCGATGAGATTATCGCCGGCAAGCTTCACAGCCAGTTTATCGTGGACCCCATCCAGGGCGGCGCCGGTACATCCCTGAATATGAATGCCAACGAAGTCATTGCCAACCGCGCCATTGAAATCCTGGGCGGCAAAAAGGGTGACTACACCGTTGTAAATCCCAATGACCACGTAAACTTCGGCCAGTCCACCAACGACGTGTTCCCCTCCTGCGGCAAAATGGCAGCCCTGAAGCTGATTGACGATGCCCAGGAACAGCTGAAGCGCCTGGAAGAAGCACTGCTTCAGAAATCCGAGGAATTCGATTCCGTCATCAAAATGGGAAGAACCCAACTGCAGGATGCGGTTCCTATCCGTCTTGGCCAGGAATTCCATGCCTATGCTACTGCCATCGGCCGCGATATCAAGCGTTTTGACACGGCAAAGGAGGAAATCAAGAGCCTGAACCTGGGCGGCACAGCCATCGGGACCGGCCTGAATGCGGACGTGCAGTATTTCCGCCGCGTCGTGAAAAACATGGCAATCCTCACCGGACAGGATCTGGTACAATCCTATGATATGATCGATGCCACACAGAACCTGGACAGCTATGCCGTAGTATCCGGCATCACCAAAAACTGCGCAGTGAACCTGTCTAAGATGTCCAACGACCTGCGCCTGATGTCCTCCGGCCCCAAGACAGGCTTCGGGGAGATCAACCTGCCCGCAAAGCAGAACGGATCTTCCATCATGCCCGGCAAGGTCAACCCGGTTATCCCTGAGGTGGTAAACCAAGTGTGCTTTAACATCATCGGCAACGATGTAACCATCACCATGGCTGCCGAGGCAGGACAGCTGGAACTGAACGCTTTTGAACCCATCATCTTCTACAAGCTGTTCCAGTCCATCGAGACCCTGACCTTTGCGGTAAAGACCCTGGTGGACAACTGTATCGTGGGCATCACCGCCAACGCGGACCACTGCCGCATGATGGTGGAGAACAGCGTAGGCGTCATCACGGCTATCTGCCCCTATGTAGGCTATGAGAAAGCCGCCGAGATTGCCAAGGAAGCCCTGAAGACCAACCAGCCTGTCCGGAAGCTGATTCTGGAAAAGGGCATTATGAACGAGGAACAACTGAATACCATAATGGATCCCTACCATATGACGGAGCCCGGCATCCCCGGCAAGGACCCCATGAGTGCACTGAAGTAAGCTGAAAAAATACTTTGACATGCTGCCGGAATCATTATACAATCGATATAGGGAGTGTATCCGGGCGCAAAGGGATCCGCCGTTCCCTGCGGCACACAGTCCCCACAGCCAAAACTGCAGCATATCAACATAGAAAGAAGGGATTCCATATGAATTATTATGAAGAAGCATTAAAGATGCATGAAGAGCATAAAGGTAAAATCGCAGTCAGCAGCAAGGTAAAGCTGGAGAGCCGCGACGACTTAAGCATCGCCTACACCCCCGGCGTTGCGGAGCCCTGCAGGGAGATCGCCAAAGACAAGAAAAATGTTTTCAAATATACGGCGAAGAGCAATCTGGTAGCCGTGGTATCCGACGGAACCGCAGTGCTGGGACTTGGCGATATCGGTCCTGAAGCCGCCATCCCTGTAATGGAAGGAAAATCCATCCTGTTCAAGCAGTTCGGCAATGTGGACGCATTCCCCATCTGCCTGGACACCAAAGACCCGGAAGAAATCATCAAGGCAGTGAAGCAGCTTGCGCCGGTATTCGGCGGTATCAACCTGGAAGATATCTCCGCCCCGAAATGTTTTGACATCGAGCAGCGGCTGGAAGCGGAACTGGATATTCCTGTATTCCATGACGACCAGCACGGCACAGCCATCGTGGTAACCGCCGCTCTGCTGAACGCCCTGAAGGTAACGGGCAAGAAGATTGACGAAATCAGAGTCGTACTGAATGGCCCCGGTTCTGCGGGAACCGCTATTATCAAGATGATGCTGACTGCAGGCGTAAAGCATATTATCGCCTGCGATACAAAGGGCATTCTTTACAAGGACAGGCCTGTGGGCATCACCGGACACAAGAAAATGCTCTGCGAGATCACCAACCTGGAAGACAGAAGAGGCGGTCTGGCTGAGGCGGTTGTGGACGCAGACGTATTTATCGGAGTTTCCGTGGCGGGCGTCCTGACACCGGAAATGATCAAAACCATGAATCCGGATCCCATTGTGTTTGCCATGGCTAACCCGGTTCCTGAGATTATGTATGATGAGGCAATGGCCGCAGGCGTTAAGGTTATGGGTACGGGACGCTCCGACTTCCCCAACCAGATCAACAATGTGCTGGCATTCCCCGGTATCTTCCGCGGCGCACTGGATGCAGGCGCAAGGGATATTAATAATGAGATGAAGATGGCTGCCGCAAGGGCAATTGCCGAGCTGGTTGAGCCTGAGAAACTCTGCCCCGAGTATATCATCCCTTCTGCCCTGGACACCAGAGTGGCAAAGCATGTGTCGGAATGTGTGGCAAAGGCGGCTGTCACATCAGGTGCTGTAAGAAAGTAAGGAAATGGCTACAAATAACTTGTGCAGATTCCTGGATAATTTCGGTGTGTCTATAACCCTTCAGATATGCAGAGCGCACAAGTTATTTTCCG
>DKVC01000223.1:0-136 GCA_002490995.1 Lachnospiraceae bacterium UBA7188 | reverse complement strand
CAAGTTATTTTCCGCCAGTTCCTACGAGAAATACACAGAAAGCCGCCCGGCAGGAAAAGGTTCTTTCTGTACTTCAGAAGGAACCCATGAAAACGGGCGGCTTTTTTATAAACTTTTTAGGAATTGTCGGAAAATA
>DKVC01000255.1 GCA_002490995.1 Lachnospiraceae bacterium UBA7188 | reverse complement strand
GTAGATTTCTAAGCTACATAGGATGAATCATCGAAGCGGAGATTTTTGACGAATCCGTATCTAAAAGCAGGGTTTCCCGATTTTGGGCGGCCCTGTTTTTGGCTGAGTATCCATAAGAGGGAGAGCACGAAAGCCCGATGCTTCGAGTATGCCGATTCGGAGGTGCATCAGCTGCTGGAGCATCTCAAAGCGATAGGGATGGGGGTGGTCATTGCCAGCAGATGCTCTTCGGAAGAAGTGGAAGTGGCTTTATGTATAATTGACATATGCTATCGAAAGAAAGGCGGCACAGATATGAATTTGACAGTCAGTTTCAGCGGAAGGAAAGGCGGGAACTGCGATAGGATTGCAAAGTACATATCCGCAGAAGACGATTTGGTATTTTTCATGAGAGAGATTTCGACACAGCCCTGCGCTGGCTGCGATTACGAGTGCATGTCAGGGCGATGCAGATACCGCGGCGATGGAATATATTCATTTTTCGATAAGCTTTCCACGGTAGACAGGATATTTTATATTGTCCCCATGTACTGCGGCAATCCCTCTGCGCTGTACTTCATCCTGAATGAGCGCTGCCAGGATTATTTTCTACACAATGAGAGCCGGTACAAGGAGATAGTGGAAAAACTCTATATCATTGGAGTGTACGGGAGCTCGGAGGATTCTCCCGACTTTTTGGATTTCTTTGCCAGACAATATGATTTCCCAAATCCCGGGAAACATATACTGGGCCTGGAGCGGCACAGGTATCATCAAAAAATGGGGGATTTCCTGTTAGAGGTAGAGGATGTAAGGGCGAGACTGGATGCGTTCACAGGCAGACAGCAGACATGAGATAATTTCCAGTGCGGAATCGGAAGAAGCCAACTTTTTCAGGGCAGTTACAGATTTTGTTTTACAGCAGAAGCAAAAAAGAGTGATTGCGGAAAAGAGGTTTTAGAACACAGAAAAAGGAGATGGAAATGGATACCAGGCGGAACAGAGCGGTAAAAAGATGGAGACTGGAACGCTGCGAAGAGATTTACCGGCACCCCACAAAGGCGGTCTTCTCAGCGGAGTCGGAGCAGTTCGGCCCCGTCATCCTAAAAATCGATAAAAATACGTCGCAGCTGAAATCCGAGTACCGGATGCTGGCGGGGCTGTCCGGCAGTCACAGCTGTAAGGTATATGCTTACGACGAAAGCGAGGGACTTCTTCTGGAGGAGCGCATCTTCCCGGGGACGGTGCTGCGGGAAGAGCCCTCCCTGGAAAAGCGGGTTCGCATCTTTGTCCAGGTGTTCCGGGAGATACACAAGCCTGCGGAGGAGGGAGAGACCTATCTCGACTGGCTGGAGCGTATCTGCGAATACTGCGAGCGTAAACCTTTGGCGGAGGAAGTGGCGGGGGAGGCATCCCGTGCGCGGGGATTCTGCGCGGAGATGTTCGGGAAATATCCGGACAGGATGCTCCTCCACGGCGATCTGCATCATGACAATCTGCTGTTGCGAACCGACGGAAGCTATGCCATGATAGACACCAAGGGAGTCATAGGCCCGGCCATCCTGGATCTGCCCAGATTCCTGTTGAATGAGCAGGATACAAATCATGCCAGTCCCGACAGGGAGCACATCCAGGAGGCCATCGGGCTGGTTGCCTGGCACACAGGCTATCCGGAGGCGGACATCCGGAAACTTTTTTACATGGAGACGGTGCTGGAAAATGTCTGGCGCGTGGAAGACGGCGATGAGATGAACCAGCATGAGATGGAGATTGCGAGGAGCTTTCTATGAATAATCCAGTATATACGGTAAAGATAGAACAGACTTATCAGTACCCCAAACAGATGAAATATATCCCCAAGACAGATTCCTTTGTGGAAAAGGATGTAAAAAGCCTTTCCTACGAGAGGAATGTCCGCCAGCCCTACAAGCTGCTTTTGTTCGATTTGGACGGCACATTGCTTACCAGTGATAAAAGGATAACGGAAAGGACGCTGCAGGCTCTGCAGAAGTGCAGGGAGAAAGACATGATGATCGGAGTGTCCACTTCCAGAGGGGAGGGGAACGCCCTGCCGTTCATAGAAGCGCTGCGCCCGGACATCCTGATTGCCAGCGGCGGGGCGCTGATCAGGTACCGGGGCGAATACATATACAGGGCGGAGTTCACCCCGGAGCGGACGAGGCAGATGATAGCGGCAGCCAGAAGCGTATGCGGCACGGACTGCGAGATAACCATTGACACTGTCGATGCCCATTACTGGAATTACAGGGTTGACCCCAAAAAGCAGTATAAGAGCTGGGGAGAAAGCATCTATACGGATTTCCGGGATTTCGGACAATGCGCCCTGAAAATGTGCGTGGAGATATTTGATGACGGTGATGCCGGGCGGCTGCGGGAAATGCTGGAGGATTGCGACTGTATCCGTTTTTCCGATGGATATTGGTATAAATTTACCAAAAAGGGAGCCACTAAGGAAGAAGCGATTCGGAAAGCCAGCGCTGCCTGCGGGATTGGGGTGGAGGAGGTCATGGCCTTTGGGGACGACTACGCAGATATGGGGATGCTTAAGCTGTGCGGGAGAGGCATCGCCATGGGGAATGCCATAGATGAGGTGAAAAACATAGCGGATTTCGTGATTGGCGGCAATGACGAGGATGGGATTGCGGTGTATCTGGAATCGCTGATGGGATGACGGGCCGGGTTTTTGCGATTGGGTTCTGGAACTTTCGGAAAATGGCAGAGAATGCGATACAGGCATGGAGAGAGGAGGAAAAGAATGACATTTGAACATCTGAATCAGAATAATGTAGAAGAATATATTGCATATCTGAAGGCAGCGATGAAGGAAGAGCCTGAAAAGATGACAGCTGAAAGAGTCGATGAACAGAAGCGGATAGGTTTTATGGAAATTTTGAGAGGGTTGAACTGTACGATGCCTCTATTTTGCGGAAATATCTGAAGACACATGAGCCGTAGATGATAGCTTCGGCATGCTGAAGCCAGCCTTATTTATTCGGGAGTGTAGGACGATATAATGGATATAAGCAATCCATGGATATAAAGCAATCCATGGATATAAAACAATCCATGAACGACAGGATGATGACATGGCGATGTTGCGATATCGTCCGGAAAGGCAAGGGGGTAGTCATGAAGATAGGAGAAGCTCAGAGCATCTATAGAGAACAAGTGCAAATGTACCGAAAGGAAAAGGCGGACGTATCGAAACAGCTGCAGAATCTCCGCAAGCGGATGGAAGCCACGCCGGAGGGCGCGGAGCGGTATAAATCGGAAGCCGCCACGCTGGAGTTGACCCTGGAAGCGCTGGACGAGAAACAGGAAGAATACCAGGACTACCTCAGCCAGCTGGCAGACCAGTACTGCGCCTATTGGAACGCCACAGTGGCAGACCAACAGGCGGACGCGGCTGAGGAGTATGCGGTGGACATGGCCAAGATTATGGAGGTGGCCCGCCGCATCATGCATGGCGATATCGTGCCCGCCTGCGACGAGAAGAAGCTGATGGAGTACAGTGAGGAAATGTACCAGACGGCCAAGAGCGTGGGGGCCATGGTGCGCCGCCAGAAGCGGGAGAAGTACGATTCCCTCTGGGGAGACGAGGAAGAGAAAGAATATGACGATCCCCAGGAAGTGGCGGAGAATGCGGAAGCAACAGACGGCCCTGAGATTGTGGCTGCGGCGGATGTAGCGGCAACGGTGACCGAGGGCTAGGGTGATATATCGGCAACGGTGGCCGGAAAGAGGAGGGCAGAAGCATGCTGCGCTTCATGATATGCGATGATGAACCGCTACAGCTTTCTCTGCTGGAGACCTATGTGAGAGAGTGGGCCGTGGAGAAGAAAATCGAGATCGGGACGGACAGGTTCCAGAACGCGGAGCAGCTCCTTTTTGCATGGGAGGAGGGAGCGGCGGATATCGTGCTGCTGGACATCGATATGCCCGGCATGGACGGGATTTCACTTGCACGCGGGCTCCGGCAGAAAGGGGCAGGCGTGCAGATTCTTTTTGTCACCGGGCTCGCGGACTACGCGCTGGAGGGCTATGAAGTGGAAGCCGTGTCCTATCTGATCAAGCCGGTGGAAAAGGGGAAACTCTTTGCCTGTCTGGACAGAGCCTGGGAGCGCCGCAGCCAGGAGGAGCCCGTGCTTTTGGTGGAGACCCCCTGGGGAGCCGCCAGGGTGAAGCTGAGGGACATCTGCTATCTGGAAAGCAATGCGCATAATACACAGGTGCACTGCGTCCAGGCCGGGGAGCCGCTGCGGAGCAGAATCGGAATCCGGGAGCTGGAGGAGAGGATCGGGGAGCAGAGCGGGACTTTCTTCAAAATTCACCGCTCCTACTTGGTCAACCTGGGCCATGTAGGCCGGATAGCCAGGAAAGAAGTGACCATGGACACCGGAGAATCCCTTCCCGTGGCCCGGAACCGCTGGGAAGCGCTGAACCGGGCGTATCTGGATTATTACCGGGGATGGCAGAAGACGTGAGCCCGGAGCGGATGGAATACAAAAGCCGGAAAGGAGTTTGGGTTAAGATGGAAGCAGAGAAGTTCTGGGAAATCTCCCGGGGAATCTTTCAGGCTTTGTGGCTGATTCTGTATTGGTATTACGTGGAACAGGTCGGCTGCCTTGAGAAAGGAGCCGGCAGGCGTGTGATAGGATTCTGCCTGGCGGCGCTTTGCCTATACGGCTCTCTCTGGTATCCCCTCTGGTTCGGCTGGCTGCTGGCTCTGGGGCTGATGGAGCTGTACGACCTGTTCTTCGACGAGGAAGCGTTTGCGAGACAGTGGTGGCGGGTTCTGCTGCCGGGCATGTGCATGGCCGGAATCTCCGCACTGCCGGGCCTGTGCGGAAAGCTGGGAACCGCGCTGCCGGAGGGGTATCTTTTTTGTGCCCATGAAGTCGTCCTGTACCTTTTCCTGTTATTGCTTTCCCGAAAGCGTGACAGTCTGAGCCCAATCAACGGAATTCTGACAGCTATGTCATTTCTGGCGCTGGGCGTGTTTTCCTGGGTGACAGGCTGCACGGATCTGGTGGAGATGGGCGACGGGCTCAGGGGAGCGTTCCTGTGGGGCGGCGCTGCGCTGGCGGCACTGCTGTTCCTGACAGTGGAGGGCACGCTGTTTTTTTATAAAAAGGGCTACGAATTCCGCACCGAACAGTTCCGCAAGGAGCTCATGGAGCACAGCTACGGGGAGATTCGGGAAATCTACATGGACATGCGGGGCTGGCGGCATGACTACCACAACCATATGCAGGTGATGAAAGCCCAGCTGACCATGGGGAACCTGGAGGGAATCGGCGCCTATCTGGACAAGCTGGAGAGGGAGCTGGACAGGGTGGACACGCTGGTGAAGTCGGGGAATCTGATGGCGGACGCTATCCTGAACAGCAAGCTGACCCTGGCCAGACGGCAGAAAATCTCCGTGAACTGCAAGGCGGAGCTTCCGGAGCGGATCTCTGTGGAGGACGTGGATCTGTGCGTGATTCTGGGGAATCTTCTGGACAATGCCATCGAAGCCTGTGGCCGGATAGAGGAGGGAGCCCGTTTCCTGAGAGTGTACATGAGGGTGAACACCAGCCAGTTCTACCTGTCCGTCCAGAACTCCGCCAGGGCGGAGCCGGACTTCGACGAGAGGAATTATATCAGCAAGAAGCGCGGCAACCACGGCCTGGGCATGAAGCGGGTGAAAGCCATGGTGGACAAGTACCACGGCTACCTGAACCTGGCCAATGAGCCGGGGATATTCGCGGCGGAGGTGACCCTGCCCCTGGAACAGCCTTACCTTTCGTGAAAAAAATATGGCATTTCGTGCGGGAACCTCCACAAAGGATGGTTCCTGTTTTATAATGTGTGCCAGAGAAGCCGAGACGCCCATGCTGTTGCTGCATCCCAATGCGGCTACGATGATTCTGCTTCAGGAGGATAAAATGCAGCACACACATACCATGAAAGACAACCTGTTGTTTTTGTTCCGGAAATCGTTCTCTTTCGACAAGGGTCTGTTCGTCTCCGTGATTGCGAGGGTTCCGGTGAATATCCTGATTCCTCTGATCACCTCTTATCTGACGAAGTACATGACCTCGATTACGCTGGGACAGACAGACAGCGGCAGATTTTTGGCCTATGTCCGGTCCTGCAGCGTCACGATCCTGGCGCTGACGCTGGTGAACCATTATGCGGCGGCCAAGATCAAATACGATACCATGTTCGTCCGCCTGCGGTACCTGGGAAGCATATCGGACTAAATGAATGAATTTCGGAAAAACCCTGATTGATTTGACTTTTGACGATTAGCATACCTAACGAAAAGCGTTTCAGTTGAAATGAAATAAGATAAATGAGGAAGGGAGCGGCATGTGGAAACGGAAAGATTCAGACAGACGACAGGATAGAGAGCAGACCAGAAGAAAGCATGCCAGAGACGGGCAGATCAGAGGAGGGCAAGCGAAAGGAGACCAGCTCAGAGGAGAGCGAATCAGGCATAAATGGGACAACTGCCGGTACGTATTCCAACGCCTGGGACAGGAGGAGGGGCCGGGGGCCTTTGCCCTCTGCGGCGGGGATCTGGTCTTCGGCGTGCTCCTCCCCTTTCTGGAAGCTGCGCTGGCCGGAGCCGTCGCGGCCTGTCTGGTGAGCGGAAAGGCGCCGGGGGAGATCCTATTGCTGGTAGCAGGGTACGTGATCCTGCTGCAGACGGCCCGGTACCTCCAGGGGCATCTGCGCGCCATGCGGGACAAAACCCTGTTCCTGTTCCGCATCGACATCATGTATGAGTTCAACCGCAAGACCCTGGAGATGGACGGCCAGAGCCTGGAGACCGCCAAAGGGCGCCAGATGTGGGAAGCGGCGAAACGGAATGTATACAATGGGAACCACTTCGGCATAGAAGCTTATGCCAGGAGCTTCTGGAATATGCTGCTTAATCTGTGCGGCCTTGTGGTGTATGGTTGCATCGTGGGCCGGGAAAGCATCTTTCTGCTGATTCTGCTGGTGTCCCAGACTCTCCTGGTCACCTGGTTCCATGGGGCGGCGGAGAAGCGCGCCCTCCGGGCAGAGGACGAGATAGATGGAAAGTGGAGCGGATTCCAGTACTTAAGGCGGGAATCCATTGTCCCCCAAAACGGGAAAGACATCCGGATGTACGGGATGGACAAATGGTTCCTGAAGACGTTCTATCAGATGATAGAGAGAAGCGTCTCACTGCTGGATTGGCAGGAGAAAGGGTATACGGCAGCAGGCATCGCCAACCATCTGCTCTCCTTTGCCAGGAACGTGGCGGTCTACGGATGGCTCCTTGGACGGATGGCGGCGGGCAGGCTGACCCTCCCGGCCTTTCTGCTGTATCTGGGAATCATAGCGGGGTTTGAGAACTGGGTGAGAGGTTTCCTGGAAGCGGTAATCAATCTGGCGAAAAACAAAAAAATAGTCGAAAACTATCGGAAGTTCATTGATTTCGGAACCGTGGAAGAGGGGAAGCCTGCGCCGAAGCGCCCGGGAAAGCTCCACGAGATACGGCTGGAGCATGTCTGCTTCCGGTATGAAGGGAACATGGAATGTTCGGAAGAAGGGCACATGGAATGCCCGGAAGAAGGGCATTCCAGAGAGGATACGATCCATGACCTGAACCTGACGATCCGGGCTGGGGAGAAGCTGGCGCTGGTGGGGCCAAACGGAGCCGGGAAGACGACACTGATCAAGCTCCTGTGCGGACTGTACCGCCCCACTTCCGGAAAGGTCTTCCTGGACGGGGAGGAGCTTCAGAATCTGTCCCAGAGAGAGGTCTTCCGAGAATTCGCCGTGGTGTTCCAGGACGTGTTCACCTTTGCCTTCCCTGTGGCGGAGAATGTGTCCTGCGTAAAGGCGGGGACGGAGGATGGGCCCAGATTGCGCAGGAGCCTGGAGGACGCGGGGCTTCTGGAACGGGTGCAGTCCCTGCCGAAGCGGGAACAGACCAGCATGGACAAGGATATGGATCCGGAGGGCGTCACGTTCTCCGGCGGGGAGCTGCAGAAGCTGATGTTGGCCAGGGCACTGTATAAAGATTCACCCGTAGTCATCCTGGACGAGCCCACTGCTGCCCTGGATCCAATCGCGGAGAGCGAGATGTATGAAAAGTATGATGAGATGATTCAGGGGAAAACGGCGGTCTTCCTCTCCCACAGGCTGAGCTCCACCCGGTTCTGCGACAGGATTCTTTTTCTGGAAAAGGGGCGAGTCGTCCAGGAGGGAAGCCATGAGAGCCTTATGAGGGAGGGCGGACCCTACGCCGAGCTTTTCGCCCTACAGGCCAGATATTATAGGAAGCAAGTGTAGCTTCCTGGAGATATTATAAGAAGCAAATGTAGCCTTCTATTATCGAATGTGGCGCTAAGGATGAGCCCACAACACGTTTACCCTATCGGGAACAGGAAATAAAACTGGGACAAAGAAAAAAGGAGTTGCCATGAAAACATTCCGATCCATTCATAAGACAGGCTTTCGGCTGCTGAAAATGATCCATGCCGAAGATTCCATCGTAATCCCTATGTACCTGCTGGATCTGGTTCTTTCCCTGGGGCAGATCTATCTAGGACTGTTCCTGACAGCCGGTTTAGTGGATGCCCTGCTGGCGGGAGAATACCGTCAGGCAGCGGGAGCGGCTCTCATGCTGCTGCTGGCGAACCTGTTCTTCGGCCTGGCGTCGCGGCTGATTTGCAGACGGCTGCAATGCCTGCAGAGGAAAGTTTGGCTGGTGTTCTATGTCTGGCTGCGCAGAAAGGCCTTTTCCATGGATTATGAGACCATGGAGAGACCGGAGGTGGCGGAGAAGCTCCTGTTTTCGGAGCGCACATCGGACATGCAGGGGGGCCTGGGGACCTTGCTGACTCATTATTACGAGATTCTGAAATCGCTGGTGAACCTGTTGCTTTCCCTTTCCCTTGTGGCGCATCTGTGCCTGGCGGAGCCCGATGCAGGGTTCGGCATCCTGGGAGCCCTGGCGTCACCGGTGCCCTCGGCCCTTCTGCTGGCGGGAATGATGGCGGGGACGGTGTTTGGCGCATACAGGGTGTTCCAAAGGTTCGCCCAGGAGCGGCGGGCGATTTTCGAGAACCATACGGGAGTGGAGGACCGGGTGATGTACCTGACCCAGCAGGTGCTGGGCAATTTCAAGGCGGGAAAGATGATTCGCATCTATGGCATGCAGGACATGATTCTGGAGAATCTCTCCGTCTTTCTGAAGAAGTCCTGGGCACATTTCTCCGCTGCCTGCGATGTGGAGAGGAAGCAGGGGAATGCCAACAGGCTGGTGGACAGCGTCTTCATCGTGGGGGCCTATCTGCTGGCGGCCTTGAAGGTGGTCACAGGGGCCGTGACGGTGGGGGCTTTCACCCAGTACGTAGGGGCGCTGCACCAGTTCGGGGGAGCCTGTTTTTCTCTGATTGCGATTCACGGGGATCTGCAGAAGATATGTACTTATATGGAGGAGTTCCTGGCCTTCCTGGACACGGAGAATCTGCATGTGAAAGGCTCCATCCCGGTGGAGAAGCGCACGGACGGAGAGTATGAGATTGCCTTTGAGCATGTGAGCTTCCGGTACCCGGGCACGGAGAAGCTGGCGCTTAAGGATGTGGACTGCAGGATTCGCGTCAGGGGAAAGCTGGCGGTGGTGGGCAGAAACGGTGCCGGGAAGACCACCTTCATCAAGCTTTTGTGCCGCCTGTATGAGCCTACCAGCGGGCGCATCACCCTGAATGGCGTGGACATCCGCAAGTATGACGAGGAGGAGTACAGGAGCCTGTTCGGGGTGGTGTTCCAGGATTTTAAACTGTTTGCTTTCCCAGTGTGGGAGAATGTCACGGCGGGGAGAGAGCGGAATGAGAAGAGAGTCTGGGAGGTGCTGGAACAGGCGGACGCGGGCTCCATGGTGCGCGGGATGCCCGGAGGGCTGGACACCTATCTCTTCAAGGACATGGAGGACGGCGTGGAGATCAGCGGCGGAGAGGCCCAGAAGCTGGCGCTGGCCCGGGCCCTCTACAGGGACGCCCCCGTGGTCATCCTGGACGAACCCACGGCGGCGCTGGATCCGAAAGCGGAGTCGGAAGTCTATGCCCGGTTCCATGAAATGGTTGAGGGCAGGACAAGCGTCTATATCTCCCACAGGATGGCCAGCTGCCGATTCTGCGACGATATCATTGTCTTCGAAGACGGCAGAATCGTGGAAAGGGGAAGCCATGAAGACCTCTTCGCCGCAGGCGGGAGCTACGCCAGGATGTGGAACGCACAGGCGAAATATTATAATGACATTACGGATTCTCCCCCAGAAGCCCCAGCCTGCGCACGGAGCTGATGAAGGCTCTGGCGGTGCCTTGATGAGCCGGGTCATCCTTTCATTCAAGGTGGATCTGGGACTTCAGGGCATCAAATGTATTTATCCAAAGCCGTTCGGTGTTGGCGCACCGGGTGGTTTTGCTATAGCAAATCAAAAATGCAGACGCTCAGATCGTTATAGATGCACAAAGGGACATCCTCCTCAAAAGTGAAACTATACCCGGAATTAGCAGCTTCTTAACAGCCACTGAAATAAAAGCTTCGAAAAGTCTGCTTCTTTGACAGGTCGAATACTTGTACCCAAATTTATCTTTTGATGTTTTTTATTGACGTTCTGTCAAGTGAATATCATAGTGCTTTAATAATATCTCTTCAAAACATGATTAAGGCTTCTCAAATTTTGCTCAATATTTTTGCTGTCAGAAATCCCTCTTGTCAAAGACAGTGCAATATGGTATTTTTCTTTCAGAGGAAACAGAAGCAGTGCGGAGCAGTCTGGAACAAAAGCGAATTGTTTTCACACTGGAAATTCAGTAGCGGTTTCCGTATATTATACTGCACACCAGTTATACTCGTGAACGCATTTTATTGCCGTTTTCAGATCTGGATTGCCGATGCGTTCACTCGTTATACTGTGCAGACGGCAATTAATTGCGTTAGTAGGTATAAATTTGCAGTACAACCAGGAGGTAGAACAAATGAACAATATACCCAGAGGTGAGCATCCGAAGCCTCAGATGCAGAGAGAAAACTGGATGAACCTGAACGGCGAATGGGATTTCGCCTTCGACTTCGGCAACAGCGGAATTGCCAGGAGGATGTTCGAGGAGAAAAGGCTTGATCAGAAAATCACGGTGCCATTCTGCCCGGAAAGTGAGCTCAGCGGCATTGGTTATAAGGATTTTATTCCTGCCGTATGGTATCTGCGCACTTTCGAATTGACAGACAGTCAGAGAAACGGGCGTGTATTGCTGCATTTCGGGGCGGTGGACTATGAATGCCATGTATGGATTAACGGTAAGGAGGCCGGTGTCCATAAAGGCGGCTATGCTTCTTTCCGGTTTGATATTACGGATTTGGCGGTAACCGGGGAAAACCGCGTGACGGTATACGCCTTTGATGACCAGAGAAGCGGGAAGCAGTGCAGGGGAAAGCAGAGCGGACTGTTCCGGTCCTTTGGCTGCGAATACACCAGGACTACAGGAATCTGGCAGACGGTGTGGCTGGAGTTTGTTCCCTGCGATTACATTGAGAAAGTACAGCTTTATCCCAATATTGCAGATGCATCCCTGACAGTGAAGATACATACCAAAGGAAGCGGAATCCTGCGCGGGGAAGCTTATTACGAAAACAGGCTCTGCGGCAGTGCCGGGACAGAGATTACCTCCGGAAACGGCTTCCTGCAAATTACCCTGTCCGAGCTTCATTTATGGGAGCCTGGCAACGGATGTTTATATGACCTGAAGCTTTATTTCGGAGAAGATACTGTCAACAGCTATTTTGGCATGCGGGAGATCAGTATTGACGGTGAAAAGGTGCTTCTCAATGGCAGGGCCGTCTTCCAGCGTCTGGTACTGGACCAGGGCTTCTATCCGGACGGTATCTATACGGCGCCTTCCGACGAGGCGCTGGCGCAGGACATTCTGCTGTCTCTCCGGGCGGGCTTCAATGGTGCCAGACTGCACCAGAAGGTATTTGAAGAGCGTTTCCTGTATCACTGCGACAGGCTGGGTTACATGGTCTGGGGAGAGCAGGGGAACTGGGGGCTTGACTGTAGCCGGCCTGACGGGCTGAAATGCTTTTTGCCGGAATGGATGGAGGTATTGGAGAGGGACTTCAATCATCCGGCAATCGTCGGATGGTGTCCCTTTAATGAGACCTGGGATTATGAGGGAAGGAAGCAGGACGATGACCTGCTCCGCATTGTCTATCTGATGACGAAGCAGTATGATACCACAAGACCCTGCATTGATACCAGCGGCAACTTCCATGTGCTGACGGATATCTATGATCTGCATGATTATGAGCAGGATGCGGATGCTTTTGCAAAGCGGTATCGGGATTTTGCACAGGGCGGAAAGCTTCCGGATAACCATGGGGACAGACAGGAGCCTGTGGACGGAATTCCCGTTTTCCTCAGTGAATATGGCGGAATCAAGTGGGAAGCGGATCAGAGAGAGCGGGAGAACGCCTGGGGATACGGAAACGGCCCCGAGTCCGAGGAGGAGTACCTGGAGCGGTACCGCCGGCTGACGGACGTGCTCCTGGACAATCCCAGAATGTTCGGTTTCTGTTTTACACAGCTGTATGATGTGGAGCAGGAAGTAAACGGGCTGTATACTTATGACAGGATGCCCAAGTTTGATATGGAAGTCATCCGGAAGGTTAACAGCAGAAGAGCTGCTATTGAAAGCGAGTAATCAGTACAGGGCTTCGGCGCAGGATGAGGTCGGGAATCCGGCAGCCGTATCCATGGAATAGGAGGAGAAAACCCGTACCCTGCTGCTTTCCTATGACAGCCATGGGAAAGCGGTGGACGTAATGGCAGAATGAGCCTGAGTTACTTCCGGAAAAGTGAAGCAATCCTTATATCTGTTATAGGTTGAGAGGTAGCAGGATTTAATTGTGTCTAATCGAGGCAGCAATACATTTTCCTGGAACAGGTTTATCTTGTGTATTTCGTTTTTCAAGGTTTGCATTTCATTTTTTATCGGCTGTATTTCCGCTTTCAATTTTACCTCTAATAATTGAGAGATTGCCAGCAGATCGTCATTCGTCAATGCCATAATGAGATACCCTCCTTTCGAAGTTCATATTTATCATATCACATGCAGGATGAATTGTCACCATCTTTTTTAGAATATCTCAAGTTTCGCCGAATTTCGACAACTTTCCTTCGTATTGAAGGAATCCGGAAGGGAGTTTGCCGTTGGAGCGCTGAAATGGAGGCAGGCGGAGAAAAGCAGGTTTCCAAAGTTTTTCTTGTCAAATGCGTTGAAATATGGTATTTTATTCTCCCTGCCTGCGGTAACGGAAAAAGTGCAGCCCTGCCGTCGATTCTGGGACAGAAGAGGCTTTGGGGCATGCGGAATGGGTGGATGGCTGCACAGGGTATGAAAACGGAGGGGATGACAGAACGGAGAACAGATTCAGAAAGCGTTAAGCGGGCAGGCTGTATTGTGTGAGAAATCATATGATATGGCCTGCTTTTTTTAGTAGAAACAGCTGAAGGGTCAATTTGGGAGACACTGCGTATACATAAAAGGGGAATCGGAAAAACAGGAAGTACTGTACAGGAACTTACGGAGCAGAAACAGGAGAAAATATGGGAAATGTATATGGCTATGTGCGCGTAAGCACAAGTGAGCAGAATGAGGACAGGCAGCTGATTGCCATGAATACGGTGCAGGTGCCGGAAGAAAATATTTATATGGACAAGCAGTCGGGCAAGGACTTCAGGCGTCCCATGTATATACGCATGCTGAAACGTCTGAAGCAGGACGATGTACTGTACATCAAGAGCATTGACCGCCTGGGAAGAGATTATGAGGAGGTTCTGGAGCAGTGGCGGATGCTGACAAAGGAGAAAAAGGTGGATATCGTGGTGCTGGACATGCCCCTGCTGGA
>DKVC01000244.1:13491-19352 GCA_002490995.1 Lachnospiraceae bacterium UBA7188 | reverse complement strand
GGTGTTAGTCAATAACCGTGTTGGCCGTTGGATTTTGTCCATATTAGGATGCTGTGTTTATGGCACTTTCTGACTGCACCAACACGTATGTTGACTAACACTTTCTTTGTATTTTCCGCAACAGAGGTTTCTCCTGATTTCATTTGCATGATTTTACATGATTTCGCATGTATCATGTATGCTGAATGAACGGCCTTCTGCTGCAGATATATGGAATTATTCAAAGGAGTATCCGTACCCCTCCATCATTTCCGAGAAAGGAATCCCGTACATCTGCTGTGTCATCGTGTCAAGCTGCGTCCGGAAGGATTCGTTTTTCATCAGGACGGGCAGCATGACAAGGGAATAGACCATGAGAAGGATGGCGCTGGCAAACCCGATAATGGAAAGTGTCAGTCCCGTGACACAGGCAGTACTCATTCTGCGTCCTTTACGGTGGGCCAGGACGGCAAAAAGGATGCCCAGCGCACCCAGCGGCAGAGATAAGATAACGGTACAGCAGGTAGTCACAGCCAGCAAACCGCATACAGCTGACGCGAGGGAAAACGCCTGCCCGTAAGGCCTGTGGGTGGGCTGATTGTAATAGCTGCTGTTGGAAGCATTGCTGTTCCATCTGTCCCACTGGTCATTGTCTCTGTTGTTCTGATTGTTTTGTCCGTTCCGGTTATAGTCCATTGCCCAGGCCCGCTCCTTTAAAAGTCATTATTATTCTATCTCCCTTACCATTCTACTTTACCATTTTTCCCCGGTTCTGTCAAAAAATATTTGAGGGAAACATTGTTTTTGAAGCGAAAAGATACTTTTTTTACGAAGCCGGATATGTTACAATCAAAGCAGAGAGAAAGCGAGGTGTATTGACATGGGAATGGCAGGACTGGAGCGGAGGAAAGACGAGAAAATCGACGGTGTAATTTATGACATGTCACCGTCTCCCGGATACGGACATTTTACGGTTGACGGGAACCTTTACACAATTATAAAGCGTGGGTTGACAGGAAGTGTATGTACGGTATCAATGGAGAATCTGGACTTTAAATATCACCCGGAGGTAAATGATGACTATCTCTGCCCGGATATCATGGTCATCTGTGACCGGAAACAACTGAAAGGCGGGGCTTACAGCGGCGTTCCCAGGTTTATAGCCGAGACACTGAGCCATTCCACGGCAAAGCGGGACAGGACGGAGAAGAAGGATATCTATGAAATGGCCGGGGTGGAGGAATACTGGATTGTTTCGCCCAGGGGTTCCGTGGAGATATTTTACCTGGAAAATGGGAAATACGTTCTGCAGGAATCTTATATTCTTGAGGACGATAAGGAAGAGCCGGACTATAATGCGGACACGGAGATTTCTCTGAGAGCATTTCCGTATATTAAGATGACGTTGGGAGAGATTTTTGAAGGCGTGGACTGAAATATAAACGGCATTTCAGTCTTTCCGCCATTATACTCAGCAAATCCTGTCATTTATCCGGTTTGGTGTAAGATTTAATCACCTCATATATAGAGACAGGATATGGCCGCCTAATCCGTAAATGCCATATCCTGCATGGGATCGGGCAACCGGATTACCCGGCTGCATTTTTTCGTCTGATATTGCTTTGAGAGAACAAAAGCGCAAGGTGTTACCCGGCTGCATTGCTTTCAGCATAATACTGCGCCTGAGCGTACCAAAGCGCATGGTATTTCCCGGCTGCGTCGGACACCAGCGCCTCATGGCTGCCCTGCTGGACTACACCGCCTTTGTCAAACACCAGAATCTCATCGCAGAATTTGCAGGAGGAGAGCCGGTGGCTGATGTAGATGGCGGTCTTATCCTCAATAATCTCGTTGAACTTGCTGTAAATCTCAGCTTCCGCAATGGGGTCCAGGGCGGTGGTGGGTTCATCCAGCACGATGAAGGGGGAATCCTTGTACAGGGCCCTTGCCAGGGCGATTTTCTGGGATTCGCCGCCGGACATGTCCACGCCGTCCTCGTCCAAGGTTTTCTTCAGATACGTATCCATCCCTTTGGGGAGTTCCTTTAACCGGCTTTCGAAGCCCGCCTTGATCAGGCAGGACTGTGCCAGTTCCCGGTTATACGTCCCGGCGGCTGCCACATTTTCTCCCAGGGGCATATCTGTCAGGGCAAAGTCCTGGAATACCACGGAGAAGATGGACAGGTATTCTCTGTAATCGTATTTACGGATATCAAAACCGTTTAACAGGATGGTGCCTTCGGTGGGGTCGTACAGCCTGCAGAGAAGCTTGATGAAGGTGGTCTTGCCGCTGCCGTTGGGGCCTACTACAGCCAGGCGCTGTCCCACCCTGAACTTCATATTCACATGGCGCAGGGCATACTGTTCGCTGCCGGGATACCGGAAAGAGACATCCCTGAATTCTATCTCATACTGCCTGTCATTGCGTTTCTCTATGGTCAGGCTGCCCTGATACATGATATTCGGATGATCCAGAAAATCAAATATCTGCTTCAGGAAGGTGCTGTTGATGCGGATCTGCCCGGTAACACTGATCAGGGAGGAGAGCCCTGTGGCAAACCGCGTGATAGCGCCGATATACTGGGTCATCATTCCGATGCCGAAAGCGCCTGCCCATGCCTTCAGGCAGACAAATACGTAAATCACCCCGGTGAGGATTCCGGATACGGCTGCTGAGGCTGCGGCGTACAGCCCCATGGGACCCCTGGCCAGCCCGGCAAAAGGCCCCTTGCTGCTAAAGGTTGAGGTCTTGTCGGAATTGTATTTTTCGCAGATAATATCCTGACGGTACATGCGCATATCGGCAGCCAGCTGGTTTTGGTATCCCAGAAAACCGAAGTGGCTGAACAGACGGTTTGCTAGGTTATGGGTACCGGAATTAAATGCATAATAGCTGTCCGATTTGTTGGAAAGGGCAGGGGCAAGGTATATGACCGCCAGCATCACGGCAAGGAGGGGCAGCAAAAACAGGGGGCTGTTCAGGAAAGTCATATTTCCGGCGCTGTCAGGCACCCGGCTGGTGAACAGGGTTACGGTCAGGGCGATTCCGCCGAACAGGGAAAAAAGGGAGGAAATCAGGTCGTTAATCAGATTGAAAGCCCTGCCCATGCCCCATCCGCCGCCGCCCTGATTCTGGAGGATGGTAGTCAGGGCACTGTTTGTCTCTGTTTCATCCAGGATACAGAAATCCATGTCCATCAGCTTATCATCCAGCAGCTTGCGGGAGTAGTAGTAAAATCCGGCGTTTTCCACCGCCTGCAGCCGGTTCAGGAAAGCGCCTGCCAGCGCGATCAGCGCCGCGGAGAACAGTGTGGTCAGCACAAGGCGCAGCAGGGTGTCCGGATTGCGGCTGCCGGCCAGCTCCTCGATGATAAGGGCTGACAGATAGATCCCCACATAGGGGGTCAGGGCATTCCAGATATCCATCAGGATGCAGATTCCCAGCATTTTGGGACGCTGTGTGTACAGCAGCTGAAGGAGCCTTTTATTCGTATTCCAGGTTTCTTTCCAGGACATCAGTTCTTTCTTCTTTTTGAGTTTCATTCGGCAGTGTCCTCCTTTCTTTCAGGCAGCGCATTGGTATCAGGCAATGTTTTGCTTTTTGGCAGTGCTTTGGTTTCAGGCAGTATGTTGTCCTCATGGAATGCATCATTTTCATTCGGCGGTTCATTCGTGCTGTCCGCGGAATTTTCGTTTGCACCATTCGTGGAATCCTTTTTGTAGTATTTACTCTGGACTTCAAAAAGCTCCGCATAGCGCCCGTTTTTTGCCAGAAGTCCTTCATGGGTGCCTTCCTCCGCGATGATGCCGTTTTCGATGAGGATGATGCGGTCGCAGAAACGGGTGGAGGCCAGGCGGTGGGAGATGTATACGGAGGAGCGTCCGGCGGTCATCTCATGGTATTTGCTGTACAGATCGGCTTCTGCGATAGGGTCCAGGGCAGCGGTGGGTTCGTCCAGCATCACGAAAGGTGCTTTTTTATAGAGCGCCCTGGCCAGCATCAGCCGCTGGGTTTCGCCGCCCGAGAGCATGACGGCATCCTCATATACATCCCGGCACAGCTTCTCTTCGTATTGCTCCGGGAGAGATTCTATCTTTTCCGTAAGGCCTGCTTTGGCGATGCAGTCCTTTACCAAAGGCATGTCGATGTCTTCTTCCCTCTGTGCCACATTGGCGGCAATCGTGGTGGCAAGGACACTGAAATCCTGGAAAACCGCGGCGAACAGCCTGTAGTAATCCCGGCGGTTGTATTCCCGGATGTCCCGTCCGTCCAGCAGGACTCTGCCTTCCGTAGGGTCCAGGAAGCCGCAGAGCAGTTTGATCAAAGTAGTTTTGCCCGCGCCGTTTAAGCCTACTACAGCCAGCTTTTCCCCCGGATGCAGCGTCAGGCTGATATGGGAGAGGGTGTCCTTTTCCGTGTTTGGGTAACGGAAGGACACGTCTTCCAGGCGGATTTCGTATGGCCTGTGTATATCCGGTTCAAGCGGAGCGCCTTCTTTGAAGAGAAAAGGCTCCGGATATTCCAGGCATTCCCTGACATTTGAGATTTCCAGTCCCTGCTGGTAGAGGGTGAGCAGCGTACCCAGAATGCCGCTGACCCAGCCGGAAAAATTTCCTGCGGCAGTGAAATACAGCAGAAACAGGGATACGCTCATATTTCCGTTCAGCATCAGGTAGATCAGATAAGCGTAGACGAAGCCGTTTCGCAGGAATGCCAGTACCAGGTCCGCAATCCGTCCCCAGATATAGACATTCTGGGCTTTCCGCTGGAACATCTGGTAGGCGGACCAGGTTTTGGCATAGAGCTCCTCCAGCCAGGGGCGCATACCGAACAGGCGGATATCCTTCGCCATATGACTGCTTTCGGCGCAGCTGGAATAGTAGAAAAGCGTGCCGGTGAGCAGGCCTTCTTCCTCCCGGTGGCGGTAGCCGTACTCGCTTAAGGGTTTGTTGATAAAGTAGCCCAGAAGCGAAGTGGCTGTGATGACCAGAATGAGCAGGGGGTTCACGGAGCTTAAGAGAGCCAGGTAGATCAAAAATCCCAGCACATTTTCAAGCAGCCGGGTCAGAGTGTCCCAGACAGCCTCGGCGGCTGCTGAGTTGCAGCTGATGGAGTCCGAAGCTTTTCCGCGCATTTTCAGGAATTTCTCGTCGCTGATATTTGGGTAGGACGTGGCTGCCATTTTGGTATTGAGTTTTGTGATAATCGCCGTGCGTACCGTGATTTTGCCGTAGAGGATATTGGTGCTTACATAACTTGCGGCGGCGCTCAGCAGCATGGTCAGGGCCACGAAGCCGCCGATCAGCAGGAGCAGCGTGCTTAAGGGGGAGTGATTTTCCACGGCGCCCAGGATGACCGGGGTGATGCTTAGGTTTGCCAGGTTGGAAGCCACTGCCAGCAGGGCGGTGAGGGTGCACAGGATGAGTACCTTTTTCTCCTTTTCCCGGATGGCCAGTCTGATCATGTACCAGGAGGACTGCCACATGTTGTACCTGGGCTTCGGGGGTTTTTCTTTTTGTTTTGTGGTGTTTGTGGTGTCGGTAGCCATAAGTTTCTCCTTCTTATGAATTTTATGGGTGTATTGCAGTTTGTCCGTAGCTGTCTCCGGTCTGGAAACTGTTTTTATTATAGCATGGATGTGAAAAAAAGGGAGATTTGGGGACGAAATGTTCTCTACGGGGGACGAAATGCAGACAGGGAAGAAAATTAAGATTTGCGCGGCGATTTGCATGGTGGTTTGTATAGAGCGTTTCCAGAAGAAAGTGATTGCCAGAATTTATAAAATAGGATATGATAGCCATAGGAGGATTTTTCCAGGACAGTATAATTTATACTCGCGTTCGCTTCCGGGACGCCGGATCATAAGGAAGTGTCTACAAATA
>DKVC01000244.1:0-13123 GCA_002490995.1 Lachnospiraceae bacterium UBA7188 | reverse complement strand
TTATTTTCCGACAATTCCTAAAGCTGCAGGGGAGTGCACTCATGAGTATGGGTTCCGGCCTGTTCGGGACAGGCGTGGTATGGGGAAAGGAAAGGTATTCGGATGAAAGATTACATTTTGGAAGTATGTGTGGATTCTGCGGAGTCGGCGGAAGCGGCGGCTAAGGGCGGGGCAGACCGCCTGGAACTGTGCGGAAATCTGGTGATCGGGGGCACTACGCCGGAGGAAGTGCTGTTTGAGAAAATCAGGGAGCTGACGGATGTGAAAATTAATGTGCTGATTCGCCCCAGGTACGGTGATTTTCTGTATACCGATTATGAATTTGATATTATTTCACGCAGTGTGGAGCGTTTCCGGAAACTGGGGGCAAACGGCGTAGTGGTGGGCTGCCTGCTTCCCGACGGCTCCCTGGATGTAGAGCGGATGAAGCGGCTGAAAGAACTGGCCGGTTCCATGGACGTGACGCTTCACCGCGCTTTTGACATGTGCCGTGAGCCTTATGAGGCGCTGGAGCAGGCGAAGGCGATTGGAATCCGGACGATTCTGACTTCCGGACAGCGGGAGAGCAGCTGGGAAGGGCGGGGGCTGATTGCCGGCCTGGTAAAGGAAAGCGGCGGTAAGGTGGATATCATGGCAGGGGGCGGCGTGGATGCCGGGAAAATCCGTGAGCTGATTCCCGTAACCGGGGCTGCAAGCTATCACATGTCCGGAAAAGTGGTGCTGGACAGCCGGATGGCCTACCGGAAACAAGAAGTATCCATGGGACTGCCGGGACTGGGAGAGTATGAGGTTTTCCGCACCTCGGAGGAGAAGGTAAGGGAAGCGAAGCAGGTGCTGGATGACATGCGGGAGCATTTTTAGCATACCTTAAAAGTGTTGAAAAGTGAAGATATTTCTGGTATGAGGCCGGATGGCAGTGTCACCATGGGCGTTGGATAGATTTCCTATAATCAGGTGGTGAAAAAATATGACAGAAAACGAAATGCTGAAAATATCTATTGAAGAATTTTCGCGCATTCAAGATTATTTAATTGAAGATGGCGGAGAAGGGAAAGCGTATAACACTATGTTAAAACGTTATCTTGATTTAAAAACAATGCTTCAGGCGTTTGGGATCAACTTAACAGATATTGACAGACTTAAAAAGTAGAATCGAATAACAGGAAACATTCATATTTATAATCAGTCAAAAGGCATTAACGGAGATATTCGTTAGTGCTTTTTGTGTGGTTGTGAACGCTAAGCAGGGAAGTGTCCGCAAATAACTGCCGGAAATGATAGCTGGAAATTATACTGAAAAGATACAATCTGATTATTGACAGTAATACAGAAAAAATATATCATATATAAGAATAAATCGGAAAGGATACGGGAGAGAAAGAGAGGAGATTATGGCGCTTAGTAAGAAGCCTGTGACAGGCATGAGAGATATTCTGCCGGAGGAAATGCAGATTCGTGATTACGTAATGGGTATAATCAAGGATACCTATGGAAAATATGGTTTTACTTCAATAGAGACTCCCTGCGTGGAGAATATCGCCAATCTGACCAACAAGCAGGGGGGCGATAATGAGAAGCTGATTTTCAAGATATTGAAGCGCGGCGAGAAGCTGAAGATAGCGGAAGCCGTCACGGAGGAGGAAGTGGTGGACGGCGGTCTTCGCTATGACCTGACTGTGCCCCTGGTGCGGTATTATTCCAACAATGCGGCGCAGCTGTCGTCTCCGTTCAAGGCGCTGCAGATGGGCAATGTATGGCGGGCGGACAGGCCGCAGAGAGGGCGCTACCGCCAGTTTACCCAGTGTGACATCGACATTTTCGGGGAGGCATCCAACCTGGCGGAGATTGAGCTGATCCTGGCTACCACCACCACGCTGGGAAGGCTTGGCTTCAAAGATTTCGAGATCCGGATTAACGACAGGCAGCTTCTGAAAGCTATGGCGGCCAGCAGCGGTTTTACGGAAGGAGCTTATGACAGTGTGTTTGTCACCCTTGACAAGATGGATAAGATCGGCATGGACGGTGTGAAAGCCGAGCTTCTGGAGAACGGTTTTGCCGGGGATGTGGTCAAGAAGTACCTGGAATTGTATCAGGGCCTGGCAGAGGCTGAAGACGGGCTTGGTTATGTGGCGGAGAAACTGGGAGAAAATCTGGACTCTTCCGTGACGGAGGGGCTGCAGGAGATCATCGACAGTGTCAATGCGGCGAAGACGGCGGATTTTCGGATGGTATTTGACCCTACACTGGTGCGGGGGATGTCCTATTATACCGGGACTATTTTTGAAATCGCCATTCCTGGCTTAGGAATCAGCTGCGGCGGAGGCGGCAGATACGATAAGATGGTGGGGAAGTTTACCGGTAAGGACGTGCCGGCCTGCGGTTTTTCCATCGGGTTCGAGAGGATTATCCTGCTTTTGACGGAAAACGGGTTTAAGGTGCCCGGCGCCCCGAAAAGGATAGCTTATCTGGTGGAGAAAGGCGTAGTGGGACAGGCTCTCCATGACGTGATCGCCAAAGCGCAGAGCGCCCGGGAAGAGGGAATTCAGGTTCTGGTTGTCCGCATGAATAAGAACAAGAAATTCCAGAAGGAGCAGCTGGAGGCGGAAGGGTATGAGGAGTTTGTGGAATTCTACAAGGAAGCGTTAAAAAATTGAGGAAAATATTCAGACCATTGTATAGAGAATCTGAGTTTACTGGTAAGAATGGGGAAATTTGAAGTGCTGCTTGATTTTGAAGCAGGGAAAATCATCACGCTTGGTGAACGGACTCCCCAATGGTGGATATAAAAAGGTTCAGATATGCCGTTGGATGAAAAAACCAGGGCATTCATAAGGAATACTTGATAAAATGGAAAACGCTCTATGGTAAAAGGGCAGAAATCGAGGAAATAAAATGGCAGAGTCAATGAAAGGAATGAAAAGGACACATCGCTGCGGGGAGCTCTCCGCGGCAAACATCGGAGAGAAAGTCACCGTCATGGGCTGGGTGCAGAAGCAGCGCAACAAGGGCGGCATTATCTTCGTGGATCTCAGAGACAGGGCTGGCATCCTGCAGGTTATCTTTGAGGAGGCAGACTGCGGCGCGGAGAATTTCGCAAAAGCGGAGAAGCTGCGCAGCGAGTTCGTGGCGGCAGTGACAGGCAGAGTGGAGAAGCGTGCCGGGGCAGTAAACGAGAACCTTGCTACCGGTGAGATTGAAGTCCGGGCAGAGGAGGTTCGGATTTTATCGGAGGCTGAGACACCGCCTTTCCCCATTGAAGAGAATTCACGGACAAAAGAAGAATTGAGATTGAAATACCGTTATCTCGATCTGCGCAGGCCAGATCTGCAGAGGAACCTGATACTCCGCAGCAGGATGACGGCGGCGGTGCATGCATTTCTGAAGGAGGAAGGATTCCTGGAGGTGGAGACGCCGATTCTGAATAAATCCACTCCGGAAGGGGCGAGGGATTACCTGGTACCCAGCCGGATTCACCAGGGCTGTTTTTACGCGCTGCCCCAGTCACCGCAGATTTTCAAGCAGCTGCTGATGTGCTCGGGATATGACAGGTACTTCCAGATTGCCAGGTGTTTCAGGGATGAGGATCTGAGGGCGGACAGACAGCCGGAATTTACCCAGATTGACCTGGAGATGTCCTTTGTGGATATGGAGGATGTGCTGGATGTCACCGAGAGGATGGTGGCAAGGGTATGTAAGGAGACTGTGGGGCTTGAGATTCCGCTTCCTTTGAAGAGGATGACCTGGGATGAGGCCATGAACCGTTTTGGCTCCGACAAGCCGGATACCCGTTTCGGAATGGAGCTTACAGATGTGTCGGAGACGGTGAAGGGCTGCGGCTTCGGCGTGTTTACCGGCGCCCTGGAAGCGGGCGGCAGTGTCAGGGGCATCAATGTGAAAGGACAGGCCGAGATGCCCAGGAAGAAGATTGATGCCCTGGTGGAATTTGCGAAAGGATATGGGGTGAAAGGCCTGGCTTATCTGGCAGTGCTGCCGGACGGAAGCTATAAGTCTTCCTTTGCAAAGTTCATGTCGGAGGAGGAACTGAAGAACCTGGTGGCTGCCATGGGCGGAGAGCCGGGAGACCTGCTGCTCTTTGCCGCGGATAAATTGAAGCTGGTGTGGTCCGTGCTGGGGGCGCTGCGGGTGGAACTGGCCCGGCAGCTTGGCATGCTGGATGAGAATCAATACAATTTCCTGTGGGTGACGGAATTCCCGCAGTTCGAGTGGAGCGACGAGGAAGAGCGCTATGTGGCAATGCATCATCCTTTTACCATGCCCATGGAAGAGGATCTGGACATTCTGGAGACAGAGCCGGGTAAGGTGAGAGCGAAAGCTTACGATATTGTAGTCAACGGCATGGAACTGGGCGGCGGCAGCGTCAGGATTTTCCAGAGTGACATTCAGGAAAGGATGTTTGAGGCGCTTGGGTTTACGAAGGAGAAGGCTCATGAGCAGTTTGGGTTCCTGCTGGATGCCTTCAAATACGGTGTGCCGCCTCACGCCGGACTGGCGATCGGGCTGGAGCGTTTCGTGATGCTGCTGGCGCAGACGGACAATATCCGTGACGTGATTGCCTTCCCGAAGATTAAGGATGCTTCCTGCCTGATGTCCGACGCGCCGGGCAGAGTGGAGGAAAAGCAGCTGGAGGAGCTGCATCTGCAGGTGACGGAGTAACAGATGGATATTGCGAAGTATCTTTTGTCAATAGAAGAGTTTATGGATACCAATAAAGGAGAAGCCCTCTTGGAGAGGGCTTCTTTGCGTGTGGATGAAGAGAGAAGAAGGAAAGCGGAGGACATGAAGACGCTTTCAGGGAAGGCGGCGTGCCTGGGGGCGGGACTTTTGCTGCAGTTTGCGGTGGAAGAGGCGCTCAGGGGCGGGGGTGGCTTTGAGAGCGGCGGAGAAGTTGGTGTTTGTGGGGAATTTGCAGAAAGTGGCACTGCAGCAGGCGGTGGAGAATTTGGCGCTTTTGGGGAATTTGCAGAAAGTGGTACTGTAGAAGGCGGTGGAGAATTTGGCGCTTGTGGGGAATTTGCAGAAGGTGGCGCTACAGCAGGCGGCGGAGAAGTTGGCGCTTGTGGGGAATTTGCAGAAAGTGGCACTGTAGAAGGCGGTAGAGAATTTGCAGAAGGTGGCGTTGCAGCAGGCGGTGGGGAATTTGCAGAGGATGGCGTCACAGCAGACGGTAAAGGAGTTCTGGTGGATGATATCGCTATGACCCGCAGAAAATTGAAGATTTGCTCAGTCACGGAACTCCTTGACTATGGCAGGGATGCCTCTGTCAGACAGTTTGCTTACAGATACGGAATACAGGGCAAGCCTTATTTCAGAAATTTGCCCTTTTATTTTAATCTGTCGCATTCCGGTAGCTATGTCCTTTGCGGGCTGTCCATGGAGGAAATCGGGGCGGATATCCAGCAGCACTGCGGAAAGGATGTGGGGAAGCTCGGGCGGCGCTTTTACTCCAAACGGGAATCCGACGCCCTGGAGCAGGCGGGGGCGGAGAGAGAGAAGCTGTTCTACCGGCTGTGGGCCAGGAAAGAGGCCTACGGAAAATTGACCGGGGAGGGCATTGGGAAAGCGCTGGGAGTGGATTTGCTGCCAGAGACGATTCGGGCAGATAAAGGCGAGATATATTATACGCCTTCATACAGCAGTCAGGCACTAATATCCGGGGCGGCATCCCTGCCGGAGGGCACGCATCTGGTTTGGGAAGAGTGGGAGAGCGTTGAAGGGTATAGTATTGCTTTTTGCCGGTACCGCTAATCTTTTGCGTATGACAGGAATGATTGCCATGATGCCTGGAAACTGCTGTTTAAAGTAAATACTTGGAACTTTTGTTTAAATTGAATCCTTTTAAGCTTCTGCCCAAGATAGAACTTTTGAAACCCATGCCAAATCAGAGCCTATGAACCGTCAGTCAAGGCAAGACTCAGGTTCTATTATGAGGCAGCCTGTCGTTTTCGGATATCTGTCTTTCATAATCCGCCAGAAAAGGGTCGGCAATATCCAGCCGGACAGGCGGCTTGGGAGATGGAACATTGTCAGCCGGAGCAGGGGCGGCAGGCGGAGCATCCGGAGCGGAGCAAGGTTTTGAATGTGAGCAGGCAGGAGGGCAGGCGGCCTGAGTTGGGGAAGCCGGCAGTGGAGCAGAGACAGCCGGATTTGCAGATGGCCCGCAGATAGACCCGAATTGCCTGCCAAACTGTAGATTCGCCTGAATCAGGTTATATTGCAGCAGCATTTTAAGAGTCTGGGAAAGACATTCCGGGGTGTTGCAATTTACCTCACAGATGTCCTTGAGGGAGTGTGACAGGTTCAGAATGTCTACGGATGTAATTGCCATGGCGGCCTCCGGCAGGGAGCATTTATCTTATTATATTCCAAAGAGGCATTGAAGTTGCAGTGAAGTGCTCATGAAATCATGGCTATCCGATACTTTTTATAGAAAAACCGCACCCTGACGGCAGAATCATGGGTGCGGATCTTCGGTAGTTATGCCAGCTTTTGGAGCTGTCTGCTATGTTCCATAATGATGTCTTTCATAAGTTTATTGTCCTCCTGCAACATTTCGTATCCTTCTACAGAATCTTTATATCTGTTATAGGTTGAGGTATAACAGGATTCAATTGTATCCAGGCGAGGCATCATTATATTTTCCTGGTACAGCTTTATCTGATGTATTTCGGCCTGTAATTCAGCTTTGACGGCTTGTATTTCACCATGCAGCTCAGTTTTAACGGCTTGTATTTCGTTTCTCAAGGTTTGCATTTCATTTTTTATCGGCTGTATTTCTGCTTTCAATTTCACATCTAACAGTTGAGAAATTGCCAACAGATCGTCATTTGTTAATGCCATAATGAGACACCCTCCTTTCCAAGACTGTATCCATTTTATCATGAGCAAAGTGACGTTCATGATAGATGGATATTTGCCTGTCTTCTGCCACGAACAAGGTCATTATATCATGTGCGAAGAGAGTTGTCACTGGCTTTTTTCAGGAATCCCGAGGTTTCGACAAATTTCGCTATACTGCAGACCGCCAGGATTTACAGTGGTGCCTCCGGGAAAGTGCCTGGCTGGCAGGTCTAAAAGTCACTGCTTAAGGCAGTGACTTAGTCGGGTTGTACTGCAAATTTAACCGGAGTGCAATATATATTGCTGTTCCTGGAAAAAAGAGAATGGAAAAGGGATGGCAAAAGGGGACGACATTGAAAAAATCATTGACATAATAACTTTCATTTCGTAGAATAATAATAATCAGGCAACGGTATTCGCAAGTGGGCGTTTCTCCGCCAGATAAGCGGAAAGTCATAAGATTATGGGTGGGGTTTCTCACCCACTTCTTGTGTATATTAACAGAAAAATGAAAATGTATATCTGAAAAAGGAAGGCGTCTGCACAAATTATTCCACAAACACAAATATTTGCCGTCAGCACGGTATAACGAGTGAACATACCAGCAATCCAGAGCAGAAAGCAGCAATGAAATGCGTTTACGAGTATACCAAGCAGAACCTGAGAAATATGAACAGCGCAGCAGTGGGCGGCAGCAATATTTGCAGCACCGGAAAAGTGAAACACGAAAAATACATATCATGAAAAAGAGCATACAAAGAGAAATCGACAAGGCGATAACGGTCTATACGTATGGTATAACTGCTCAGAAATTGTCACAGAGTAAAAGCAGGATCCAATGAGGAAATCACCAGATAAAATATTTTAAGCCCGTCTGTATCGGGCAAAAGAGAGGGAACCGACATGAAAAAGCTGATGAAGTATCTAAGCGACTACAAGAAAGAGTCCATCCTGGCGCCGCTGTTTAAGCTGCTGGAAGCCTTTTTCGAACTGCTGGTGCCATTGGTTATGGCCAGCATCATCGACAGGGGCATCAACGTGAACGGCGCCGGCGGACCGGACACGGGGCATATCTGGCGGATGGGCCTGTGCCTGCTGGCGCTGGCGGCGGTGGGGCTGGTTTCTTCCATCACAGCGCAGTTTTTCGCAGCCAAGGCGGCAGTGGGATTTTCAGCGGGGCTTCGCCAGGCCCTGTTCGACCACATCCAGGGGCTGGACTTTACCAATATCGATAAAGCCGGAACCTCTACCATGATCACCCGTATGACCAGTGACGTGAACCAGATCCAGTCCGGCGTCAATCTGGTGCTGCGCCTCTTCCTGCGCTCGCCCATTATTGTATTCGGCGCCATGATTATGGCCTTCACCATCGATGTGAAGAGCGCACTGGTGTTTGTAGTGGCGATTCCGCTTCTGGCTGTCGTGGTTTTCGGCATCATGGTGTGGACTATGCCGTTGTACAAGAAAGTACAGGCGAATCTGGATAAGGTTCTGGGAGTCACCAGGGAGAATCTTACGGGTGTCCGTGTCATCCGTGCTTTCCATCAGGAGAAAGTGGAGGAGGGACGCTTCCGTGGGTTCACCAGGGCTTTGGCGGACAGTCAGATATTCGTGGGAAAAATCAGCGCGGTGATGAATCCCGTGACTTATGTGATTGTGAACGGAGCCATCATTGCATTGATCTATATCGGAGCCATCCAGGTAAACGTGGGGAACCTGTCCCAGGGCGAAGTGGTGGCCATTATCAACTATATGTCCCAGATCCTGGTGGAACTGGTGAAGCTGGCGAACCTGATTATCACAGTAACCAAGGCGCTTGCCTGTGCAGACCGTGTGGCAGGTGTATTTGAGATTCGCAACGAAAGCCGGACATGCCAGACACGGCCTGAATTATCCGGTGAAGGAAAACAGTTGGTGCAGCCCGAAAATGCATCCCACGGGACATTGCAGACTGCAGGAGGCAATGGGGAATCCGGCGAGGCATTGCAGACAGTTACAGGAGGCAGTGGGGAATCCGGCATGGCGGCTGGCGGGGCTTCCGCCGGAAAGGGCATGATAAGTTTCCAGGAGGGGAGCCCTGTGAGGGCAACCTCGGAAGCAGTCCCCTTCCTGCAGTTTGACCATGTTTCCCTGACCTATGCAGGAGCCGGGGCTGAGACTTTGCATGACATTGATTTTACGGTGAACAAAGGCGAAACCGTGGGCGTCATCGGCGGCACCGGCTCCGGCAAGTCCTCGCTGGTGAATCTGATTCCGGGTTTTTACCCTGTGACAGGCGGACACTTACGGCTGGAGGGCAGAGATATCCGGCAGATGCCTGAGGAAGAGCTGCGGAGCCGTGTGGGCATGGTGCCCCAGAAGGCGGTGCTGTTCAAGGGAACCATCCGCAGCAACCTGCAGTGGGGGAAACCGGATGCCACGGAGGCAGAAATGTGGCAGGCTATTGACACAGCCCAAGCCAGAGAAGTCGTAGAAGGGAAGAAGGACGGGCTGGATGCGGAAATCGCCCAGAACGGCAAGAATCTGTCAGGAGGCCAGAGGCAGCGCCTGACCATTGCCAGGGCTCTGGTGCGCAGGCCTCAGATTCTGATACTGGATGACAGTGCGTCCGCTCTGGACTATGCCACGGATGCCAGGCTGCGCACGGCAATCCGCCGGCTGGAGGGCGGCACGACTACCTTTATTGTCTCCCAGAGGGCCTCTTCCATCCGCCATGCAGATAAGATTGTGGTGCTTGACGACGGTGAGATGGCGGGCATCGGAACCCATGATGAACTGCTTCGGGATTGTGACGTGTACAGGGAAATCTATTTTTCACAGTATCCCGAGGAACGGCTGAAGGCAGCGAAAGCAGGCACCGGAAGCAGGGCGGTAAAGGAGGGTGTGCAACATGGCGGCAATAAAGAAACGGAATAAAGATACAGCCGGAAAGGATTGCATGATGGACGTCTTCGAAAAAACTGTGGGAAATGTAAAAGAGACAGGCTTCGGGACAGGGAAGGGAGGCGCGGAAGATGACGGCAGATAAAAAGAAAGACACGAAAGCAAAGAAGAGTGCGCAGCCAAACGGCTCTCTTGGAAACGATTCAGGAAATCGTTCCGGGCAGACAGCCACCCTGCGCAAGGTACTGAATTATATCCGCAGATACTGGCTGATGGTGGGGCTTTCCCTGATACTGGCGGCTGTGACGGTGGTTCTGACACTCTATGTCCCCATCCTTACGGGAGATGCGGTGGATCTGCTGCTGGGAGAAGGCAGGGTGGACTTTTCCGCTGTGTTTGGCCTGATGAAAAAGATCGGCATCGCCATGGCAGTGACGGCAGTGGCGCAGTGGGTGATGAATACCTGCAATAACCATATCACCTATCATGTGGTAAAGGATATCAGAGAGGATGCCTTTGAAAAACTGGAAAAGCTTCCCCTGAAATATCTGGATGCCCATGCTTACGGTGATATCGTCAGCCGTGTGGTGGCGGATGTGGATACCTTTGCGGACGGCCTGCTCATGGGATTTACCCAGCTTTTTACGGGAGTGCTGACCATTATCGGCACCCTGATTTTCATGATGGTTACCAATGTGCCCATTGCTCTGGTGGTGGTATGCATTACACCGGTGTCTTTCCTTGTGGCCAGGTTTATTGCCACGAGAACCTATTCCATGTTCAAGCTTCAGTCCGAAATCCGCGGCGAGCAGACTTCCCTGATAGAGGAGACCATCGGAAACCAGAAGATTGTGAAGACCTTCTCCAGGGAAGAGGCGGTGAAGAGCCAGTTCGGGGAGATTAACGGCAGGCTGCAGGGCTGCTCGCTGAAGGCTATTTTCTTTTCCTCCATCACCAATCCTGCCACGCGCTTTGTCAACAGCCTGGTGTACGCAGGGGTGGGTATCTTCGGCGCGTTCGTGGCCATTCGTGGCGGCATCAGCGTAGGGCGGCTTTCCTGTTTCTTAAGCTATGCCAACCAGTATACGAAGCCCTTCAACGAGATATCCGGCGTGGTGACGGAACTGCAGAATGCACTTGCCTGCGCCGCCAGGATTTTCGAGCTGATAGAGGAAGAACCTCAGGTTCCTGATGCGGAGAATGCGAAGGTACTGACGGATGCCCAGGGCAATGTAGCTCTGGAGAATGTGTATTTCAGT
The DNA here is from genome assembly GCA_002490995.1 of Lachnospiraceae bacterium UBA7188. Taxonomy (GTDB): domain Bacteria; phylum Bacillota; class Clostridia; order Lachnospirales; family Lachnospiraceae; genus Acetatifactor. The sequence goes on along the minus strand of DKVC01000244.1, from coordinate 2,123 downwards.
TATGTGCCGGAGCGGAAGCTGATCGAGAATTTCAACCTGACAGTGAAGCCTGGACAGAGGGTGGCCATCGTAGGCCCTACCGGCTGCGGAAAGACTACGGTTATCAATCTGCTGATGCGTTTCTATGACGTGGACAGCGGACAGATTCAGGTGGACGGCACCGATATCAGAAATATTACCAGGGGGAGCCTGAGAACCAGCTATGGTATGGTGCTTCAGGAGACCTGGCTTCGCAGCGGGACTATCCGGGACAATATCCGCATGGGCAGGCGGTCGGCTACGGATGAGGAAGTGATGCAGGCCGCGAAAGCCGCCCATGCCCACAGCTTTATCAAGCGTCTGCCTTCGGGGTATGACACGGTGATTACGGAGGATGGAGGCAGCCTGTCCCAGGGCCAGAAGCAGCTGCTGTGCATCGCCAGGGTAATGCTCTGCCTGCCGCCCATGCTGATTCTGGACGAGGCGACTTCCTCCATCGATACACGCACAGAGATGCGGATACAGAACGCATTTGCGAAGATGATGGAGGGCAGGACCAGCTTTATCGTGGCACACAGGCTTTCCACCATCCAGGAGGCGGATATTATCCTGGTGATGAAAGACGGGAATATTATCGAGCAGGGAAATCACGAATCTCTGCTGGCGAAGAAGGGATTCTATTCTACGCTGTATCACTCGCAGTTTGAGGGGTGAAGGTGACGGGCATGCCAGGGTATTCGTCCCATGAAAGCATAAATTAGTTTTCACTTACGGGAAAATATTTCGACATTTCCAAGCAGCCGGATGTTTTCGCCGGCTGCCAGGATCGCACCGGATTTAAATATTTTTAAATCTGCTGGGGCTTGCTGGGTAGAAGATTGCATAGCAATTCAAGGGGATATGAGTAATTCAATTTTGCTAATTGGTAGGGAGTAACCAATATGTAGTGAGCCTGAGCCGGAAGAAAGCTTTTAGTTGTAATAGGACCCCGGATAATGCGTGGCAGTATTCAGTGTCATGCAGTATAACAACCTGACAAATCTTCGCAAGCCGGGAAATGTAATCATCTCAAATTGCTTCTATAATAGGCTTCAACAGGAGGAATAAAGTATGGAGTGGCTGGCAGCAATGCAACAGGCAATTACTTATATGGAAGAACATCTTATGGAGGAAATAAACTATGAAGATGTAGCGAGGCATGTACACACTTCGAGCTATGAGTTTCATAGAGCATTTAGTTTTCTTGCAGGGATGACTGCCAATACTTATCTTCGCAACCGCAGGTTATCTTTAGCAGGTAGAGAAATTATGGAAACCGATGCTAAAATAACAGACATCGCGCTGAAGTATGGTTATGAAACACCAGAGAGTTTTACAAAGGCATTTACAAGATTTCATGGAATTGCACCTAAATTTGCCAGAGAAGAATCTGCGAAGCTCCTGCTTTTCAATCCACTTGTTATTAAAATAACCGTGGAAGGTGGTAAAAGTATGGACTACAGAATCGTACAAACAAAAGAACAAAAATTTATCGCAGTAGTAAGAAGTTTTCAAAATGAAATCATTAATGACGAGGAAAATCATGATATTCCTGATTTTTGGGGAGAGTGCAATGACAAAAAACTTATAGGGCCGATTTGCAATCTGCGGCCAGAAGGAAAACGAGACCTGTATGGGTTATGTTCTCCGACGAAGAAAGGTGTGGATACGTTTGAATATGGAATTGGTGTCTTGATTGATGAAGATACATCGGAGTTTGATTTCTCAGAAATGCAAAAAGCAGGTTATAGCATCTGGGATGTGAAACCGGGAACTTATGTTGTGTTTGACTGCATCGGTGAGGATGGTGATTGTATCGGTGACACTTGGGCTAAATTCTATAAAGAATTCCTGCCACAAATGGGGTATGAATCAGAAGCAGAAACAGATTATGAAATATATTTTGAAAAAGGAAGAAGTGGTCTGTTCTGTGAACTGTGGATTCCGATAAGAAGAAAATAATGAAGTCAGGTATGCTAAGAATGCGAAAATTTCAGTTTGATGCAGATTGTTATCAAGATTTTTAGCTGCGTTTTATTTTTGCAAAAGTGCAAAAAGGGGATTGTGTTAATTTTTTGTCAGAGGTATAATAAAAGGGTATCAGG
>DKVC01000265.1:16431-48849 GCA_002490995.1 Lachnospiraceae bacterium UBA7188 | reverse complement strand
CTATAGGAAGCAAGTGCAGCTTCCCATAGTTGAATGCGGCGCAAAGAGATGCGCTTTTTATCGGAAGCTTATGCGTTGCCGGGGAAGGAGGACACGCCATGCAGCCCCTTGATTTGTATGAACATAAAATCATCAGCGACCCGGAATTCCCGGTGCAGCTACATATCAACGACATATCCAGCAAACGGCAGTATTTTTGCCCCCACTGGCATGAGCATATCGAACTGCACTATGTCAGGGAGGGCAAAACCCTGCTGCGCCTGAACCAGAGGGAAATCTGGGCGGAGAAGGGGAACCTGGTGATTGCCAACAGCAACGAGCTCCACGCAGGATATTGTGACGGGAGCCACATGGAAGTGCTGGTGATGATTTTCGAAATGGAAGCCTTTTCCAAGGAGCTTGCCGATAAAAATGTGATTTTTCAGTCTCTGATTCAGAAGGACGGAGCTATAGACGATATTATGTCTGCAATCTATCGGGAATACAGAGAACAGGGCATCGGATACCGGCTGGTCTGCAAGGGAGAGCTGCTGAAGCTGATTGCCCATCTGGTGCGGCAGTACACGGTGGAATTTCTGACAGAGAAGGAAAGTGACAGGAGAAAGAAACAGCTGGACCGGTTGAATCTGGTATTGGACTATATCCAGTCAAATTACACACGACAGATCGGTAACGGGGAGCTGGCAGGCGTTCTCCATCTAAGCGAGGACAGGTTCAACCACCTGTTTAAGGAGAGCATGGGCATGGCTCCGCTGCAGTATATCAACGAAGTTCGGCTGAAAAAGGCCATGAACCTTTTAAAGAAAAAGGAGGGGACAGTGGCGGAAATCGCAGACAGCGTGGGGTTTTCCGACTACAACCATTTCGGCAGGCAGTTCCGGCGGTACTATGGCTGCGCGCCTTCTGAAGTCCTGAAGAGATAAAATACATAAAAACAGCAGAATCGTATGTATAGACAGCAAAATGAATCTTTCTTATTTTGCTGTCTTTTCTTATAATCAAATAAAATAGCAAAAGTATTCCGACGGTGAAAATAGATAAAAGAAAAGGAGGAAATACCATGAAATTAGGAGTATTGACGGTAGCGCTGGGAGATCTGCCCTTTGAGGAGGCATGCAGATTCCTGGCGGAGAGAGGCGTGCAGATGGTGGAAATCGGCTGCGGCGGCTTCCCGGGAAAGGCTCACTGCGATGCGGCGGAGCTTCTGGCAGACGAAGGTAAAAGGGAGGCATTCCTGGAGACGCTGGACAAGTATCATCTGGAAATCAGTGCCCTGAGCAGCCACGGCAATATGGTGCACCCCAATCCTCAGATTGCGGAGCGGTTCGAGACGGATTTCACCAACGCCATCCTGCTGGCGGAAAAGCTGAAAGTGCCTGTGGTCAACACCTTCTCCGGATGCCCGGGAGGAAGCAGAGAGGACAGGACGCCAAACTGGGTTACCTGCCCCTGGCCGGATGACTTTAGCGAGATTCTGGAGTATCAGTGGAATGAAGTGCTGGTGCCTTACTGGAAGGAGAAAGTGGCATTTGCGGAGGCTCACGGCGTATCCAAAATCGCCCTGGAGCTGCACCCGGGCTTCTGTGTATACAATACAAAGAGCCTGCTTCGGCTGCGCAGGGAGGTGGGACCTCAGATCGGCGCGAACTTTGATCCCAGCCATCTGATCTGGCAGGGCATGGACCCGGCTGTAGCCATCCGGGAGCTGGGGAAGGAGAATGCAATTTTCCATTTCCACGCCAAGGATACCGGCATCGATGCCAGAAATACGGCGGTAAACGGCGTGCTGGATACCACTCATTACGGAGAGGAACTGGAGCGCTCCTGGATTTTCCGCACAGTGGGATACGGACACGGAGAGGATTACTGGAGAAATATTGTTTCCCAGCTGCGTATGGTGGGATATGACTACGCCATCAGCATTGAGCATGAGGACGGGCTGATGTCCGGTAAAGAAGGCTTGGAGAAGGCCATCAGTTTCCTGAAGAATGTGTTGATCTATGAAGACAGAGGTGCCATGTACTGGGCGTGAGGAAACATTTTGGCCGGCAAATGTTTCAGGCCTTGAATATATACTGCGCACCGGTTAAATTTGCAGTACAACCCGACTGCAGACTGCCAGCCAGGTGTGTTCCCGGGGACACCACTGTAAATCCTGGCGGTCTGCAATATATACCCACTAACGCAATTAATTGCCATCTGCACAGTATAACAAAGTCACTGTAGCGACAGTGACTTTATGAACGCATCGGCAATCCAGAACTGAAAGCGGCAATTAAATGCGTTCACGAGTATAAATTAAGAAGTGAAAGCGAAAGCGGTATCTGCCCGGAAGGGATGAAGTATATGCGGTGTGGGGCAGAGCCGGAACAGAGGACAGAAAATGAAACACAAAATAGCTATCGTAGGATTTGGAGGCATGGCAGGCTGGCATTATGACGAGATTCAGACCATCGAGAATCTGGAGATTGCCGGCATCTGGGATATTAAGGAGGAAAGACGGCAGTGCGCGGCGGAGAAAGGGCTTCATGTATACGAAAGCCTGGAAGATTTGCTGGCAGACCCGGCAAGCGACCTGGTGTTGATTGCCACCCCCAATGATGTGCACAAACCCGTGGCCATTGCAGCCATGAGGGCGGGGAAGAATGTAATCAGCGAGAAACCAGTGACGTTGAGCTCCGGAGATTTGCAGGAAATGATGGATGTATCCGAAGAGACAGGGCGGTTCCTGACCGTCCACCAGAACAGACGCTGGGACGAAGATTATCTGACGGTAAAGAAGATACTGGAAGAGGGAAAGCTTGGGGAATTGTTCCGGCTGGAGTCCAGGGTTCACGGTTCCAGAGGGATTCCCGGGGACTGGAGACAGGAGAAGGAGCATGGCGGCGGGATGATTCTGGACTGGGGCGTACACCTTCTGGACCAGATATTGCTGCTGTTTGCCGATGTGCCTCTGCGCAGAGTCTACGGTACGGTTACTAATGTGACCAACCAGCTGGTGGATGACGGCTTTTATGCCGAGCTTGTGTTTGCAAACGGTGTGACTGCCCTGGTGGAAGTAGGCACCAGCAATTTCGTCTCCCTTCCCAGATGGTATGTGCTGGGGACGGACGGGACTGCCGTGATTGAGGACTGGAGCCTGAACGGTAAAATCGTGCGTGCTTCCGGCGTGGACGAGAAGGATGTGACGCCGGTTATCACAGCCGCCGGGCTTACCAAGACCATGGCGCCCAGGCGTGACGACAGCATCTTTACCGAGGGACTGCCCAAAGTGAAGAGTGATGTGAGGGAATTTTACTACAATGTGATGGCAGCGCTGGAGGGCAGGGAAGAGAGCCTGATCCGCCTGCCCCAGGTGATGCGGGTCATGAAACTGATGGAGGCAATTGCGAAATCTGCCGAAACTGGGGAAGTGGTGCAATTTGAAGCGTGATGTGCATAATGTGTGATTACAGGTTCAGCGGCTGAAAAACAGATGCAGGGCAGATACTGCCTGGGGCATGGAGAATTGGAACAGGAGGACAATTAAGATGGCAAAACCGGGAATTGCCGCACAGGTATATTCTGTGCGTGAAGCGGCAGAGAAAGACTTTGCCGGAACCATGGCGGCATTAAAGGAATGCGGCTATGAAGGAGTGGAACTGGCCGGATTGTACGGACTTAAGCCCGAGGAAGTCAGGGACTGCCTGAAAGAACAGGGCTTGACAGCAGTCAGCGCCCATGTGGGGCTGGATTTATTCCTGGAGGATATGGAAGGGACTGTCAGCGCTTACCATACCATAGGCTGCAGTTATATCGGGATTCCTTACTTACCGAAGGAGAGACATTACGGCGGTGAGAAGTTTGAGGAAACCTGCAGTTTCCTGAAAAAGCTTTCCGCAGCCTGTGCGGAGCGGGGAATGACACTTTTATACCATAATCATAATTTCGAATTTGAAAAGACGGAGAAAGGTACTTATCTGCTGGACGAATTTTTTGCTGCATTTGATGAGCGTGAAATGCAGACGGAGCAGGATACCTGTTGGGTGAACGTAGGAGGCGAGGATCCGGTGGCATATCTGAAGAAATACCAGGGACGCTGTCCGGTAGTCCATGTGAAGGATTTCCGCAGGACAGACGGACAGGTAGAATTGGTGGCTCTGGGACAGGGAGAGCAGGATGTGCCGGTGATAGCCAGAACTGCCATGGAATGCGGCGCCAGGTGGCTGGTGGTGGAGCAGGACGACCATCCTTACGGAGAGCCTATGGAAAATATGAGAATCAGCTGCCGGTGCCTGAAGGAAATCCAGCTGTAAAATATTCCCATGCATACAGACCGGCATGCGCTGTAGGAAGGAAAGTGGAAAACCGGATTACAGAAGGCATTTGCATGTTGGCAACCGGTGAGGGAACAGGATTCAGGGAAGGGTATAATCGGCTCTTTGATTCTACGATGTGGAATAAAAAAGCGGCATACAATAGAAGCCGTACATTTATTGCCGGGAATGACTGTGTGCATGAAAAAAGACTACATAATGATAATAATACGGGGAAAACCCGGAAAGATATGGAGGCCTAAAAAATGAAAAAATTAAGAGTCGGCGTTGTAGGCTGCGGCGGAATTGCAAACGGAAAGCATCTTCCTGCCATGAAGAGAAACGGAAATTTTGAGATTGTTGCGTTTTGCGACCTGGTAGAAGAGCGGGCGCAGAAAGCGAAGAAAGAATATGGGACGGAAGATTCAAGGGTGTATACCGACTATACAGAGCTGCTGAAGGAGGACGTGGAGGCAGTATATGTGCTGACCCCCAACAGCTCCCATGCCCCCATCAGCATTGCGGCTATGGAAGCGGGCAAGAATGTCATGTGCGAGAAGCCCATGGCAAAGACCTATGCGGAAGCGAAAGCCATGGTGGAAGCCGCGGAGCGCACAGGCAGGATCCTGACCATTGGCTACCAGAACCGCTACCGGGCGGATTCCGCTTATCTGAAGAGCGTCTGTGAGAACGGTGAGCTGGGAGAGATTTACTATGCAAAGGCCCATGCGCTCCGCAGAAGAGCCGTTCCCACCTGGGGCGTGTTTCTGGATGAGGAAAAGCAGGGCGGCGGTCCGCTGATTGACATCGGAACCCATGCACTGGATCTCACATTGTGGATGATGAACAACTATGAGCCAGAGATGGTGATGGGCTCGGTATACCGTAAGCTTGCAGACCAGAAAGATACCGGAAATGCCTGGGGAGACTGGGACCCTGAGATTTTCACCGTGGAAGATTCCGCGTTCGGATTTATCAGGATGAAAAACGGCGCAACCATTGTGCTGGAATCCTCCTGGGCGCTGAATACCCTGGATGTGCGTGAGGCCCAGACGACACTGTGCGGTACAAAAGCTGGTGCGGATATGGCGGAGGGCTTAAGGATTAACCGCGTCAACCACAGCAGGCAGTGCGTGGAGAAGCCGGACCTGGCAGCAGGCGGGGTGGCTTTCTTTGACGGTGCATCCGATAAGCCTGAAGATGTGGAGCAGAGGATTTTCTACAATGCTGTGGTAAACGGCGGGCCCCTGACGGTGGAACCCAGACAGGCGATGGTGGTAACCCAGATTCTGGAGGCAATCTATGAGTCCGGGAGAACCGGGAAGGCTGTATACTTCTAATTGTCTGTGTCAGAGTTTGGGACGGCAGGAGGCCGTTTCTGAAGAAAGGAATGATAAGTATGAAACTGGGCAGAATTGCATGGTTTGAGGAAGAGGATTTTCAGAGCGCCCGGGAACGGGGCATGGAATTTATCGAGTTGGATGTAAATGACAGAGCGGAGACGTTTCTGGAAAATGTAGATGTCATCCGCGGCAGGAGCCAGGCGTACCAGATGCCCATTGGTGCGGTAGGCAGATGGGGGAGCAACAGAATCAGTAAGGACGGTATCTGTCAGGAGGAGCTTGAGTTGGAATACAGGCTCATCGATGCCACAGCCTCATTAAGCTGTGATGTCTACATTACCGGCTGTAACTACGTGGAAGAACTGTCCTACTATGAGAACTGCGGGCTGGCGATTTCCTATTTTGAGAAGCTGATTGCCCATGGCAAAGAAAAAGGGGTAAAAATAGCCGTCTACAACTGCAGATGGAACAACTTTGTCTGCACACCCATGGCATATACCGTGATTCTGGGGTATCTGAAGGATTTGTACATCAAATATGACCCGTCCCACTGCATTTATGACGGCGGGGATTACCTGAAAGAAGCCAGGGATTGGGGAGACAGATTCCTCCATGTCCATCTGAAGGGCTCTCTTGTGATTGACGGGGAGCGGTATGACGACCCTCCGGCAGGCATGGACCAGACCAACTGGGGCGCATTCCTGGCAATCCTCCATGCCAGGGGGTATGACAGAGCCTTAAGCATCGAGCCTCATTCCGCCAACTGGAGAGGGGAGCTGGGAGAGAAGGGGATTGATTACACGATTCAATATTTCCGGAACCTGCTGCTGTAACGGAAAGGCTTTCATCCCGGCCTGTTTATGCTTTCAAACACTGCATGCCGCGCAACTGCTGCGGCAGCAGTGTTTTCCTGGTAGCATATTCCTTATAAAGAGGATTTTTCTGCCGGAGGAATGGCAGGAAAACAGACCAGTTCCACCCGGCATTTCTTTTTATAGCAGGCGATGCCGTATTTCAGGATCTGTTCCATCCCATCTTCCAGCAGGGACTCTCCGTATCCCATTCGCTCAATCTGCTCCATGGCTTCCCGGCATCCTTTTTCAAAATTTCCGTTCTCTGCATATTTTACCTCAATTATGATTCCGATGCCTTCTTCTTCCAACTCTACAAGGATATCGCTGTAGCCATCACCTGATTCCATGTTAGAGGTTACAATCCAGTCTTCCCTGTGGCTCAGAAGCCCGAGCAGAATTCCATGATAAAAATTTTCCTTCTTTGCGGCCTGTACAGCCGTATCGCGGATGCTGATGGTTTTGCGCAGGTAGGCATTGAATTGTCTTTCTACCGCTTCGGCATCCCGCTGGGGGAATGCAGCGCAGAAAGCGTCCAGCCGGGGCGTATCTTTCCGGGCTTCATCCTGGAACCATTCCTGTATCTGCTCCACAAATATCTGCCGGATTTCCAGGTTGGGTATGGCTAACCGGTACACGCCGGGCGATTCAACGCCCCGCTGGGTCAGGTAACCTGTGGTAAAAAGTACGCTCCATAAATTGTCTATGCTGTCGTACAGTTCCCTGTAAGTCAGTTCCTGGCGGATGCGGTGGGCCACTGTCTCCCCTGCCACCAGGGTCTCTATCTCACGCCTTGTCCCGGGGGTTGCCATCCGGATAAACTGCCGGATGATGTCGTTTCCGCTTGTGTTGATCCAGTAGGCAACCGGAAAGGCTTCCGGTTCTGCGCGTAACAGGTCTACGTAATTAATCACATCCCAGGGGCAGTAAACCTCTGTATCTCCAAAGCGGTATCCGTCATACCATTCCCGGATCAGTTCATATTTCTCTTCCAGATGATAATATTCCAGCAATTGCTTTACATCTTCAGAGGTAAAGCCAAACCACGGTGCAAACCTGATGTCTGTAACAGAGTAGACCTTCAGATTATTCAGCCCAGTAAAGATGCTCTCTCTTGCAATCCGCAGACATCCTGTCAGGACGGCAAACTGCAGATGATCGTTGGTTTTAAGTGCCTGGCCTAACAGGTTCCGTATCAGGGTGACCATTTCGTCGTAATAGCCGTAGTACCTCGCCTTGTCCAGAGGCACGTCATATTCGTCAATCAGGAGAATTACTTTCTGGCCGTAATGCGTCCGGAGCAGGCTGGACAGGGTGTGAAGGCTGTCCGCAAGCATATCATCTGTCGTGGAATACGTCTGACGTCCGTTCGGGTCTGCCGCTATCAGCTGCCGGTAGCGGCTCTTTTCTTCATCGTCCAGCTTCGGGCTATCCTTGAGAAAAATGAACCGCAGGGCTTCATTCCCGATAATGGTGCGGAGCATGGCCTTCGCCCCGGCAAATTCCATGGCGCTTACGCCCTTCAGGGTAATCGAAATGACAGGAAATTTCCCCATGTATTTTTCACAATAGCCTGTTTCCCTGTTGATTTCCAATCCCTCGAACAGAGCGCTGTTGCAGCCATATTCGAAGAAATAACGGAGCATATTCATATTCAGGGACTTCCCGAACCGCCGGGGACGGGTGAAGAGGTTTACTTTTCCCCAATTGTCCAGCAGTTCTTTGATCAGCCCTGTCTTATCTACATAATAGAAGCCCTCTGTTCTGATTTCCTCAAAATTCTCTATGCCAATGGGAAGTTTTACTGTCTGATTCATACCAACCATCCTTTTTGTGCCTCAATTTCTTTCAGCACTTTCCATCTGTGCTGCACATTATCCTGGCAGATTTGACAGGCACTGTTTTTAACTGATTGTATACCATGCTGACAAAATTTGATTTCCTTATGCAATGCTTTGCCGGAAGCTGTATTTGCTGTTTTGATTGTAATATATTGCCCATTGTTTGTCAATGTACCTGTGTCCTACTTTTTCATTCCTGCAGGTACGATTTCCCACACTCTGCTATACTCGTGAACGCATTTCATCGCCGCTTTTAATTTTGGATTGCCGATGCGCTCATGCATTGAGCCTCATTCTGCTGGCCCGATCTTTTTCTGAATATGATTCAAAAAGTCAAGTCACTCCCCGGAATTTCTGATAAAATATACTCACGATATCGGAAAGGAATGTGATTTGGGATGCGACGTGTGGAACTGCTGCTGATTTCTCTGGAATATATAGAAAACCATCTTCGGGACGACATCCGGACGGACGACGTGGCGGCAGCCTGCTATTGCTCCAAATCAACCCTGGAAAAAATGTTTCGCTGTGTGAACCGGATATCCGTCCACGATTACATCATCCGCAGGAGAATGATGCAGGCGGCAAAGCTTCTGGCCGGCAGCCCGGAAAAGACGATTCTGGACATCGCCCTGGAATACGGATACAGCACACACGAATCCTTTGCGCGCGCGTTCAGGCAGGTATGGAACTGTAAACCATCTGAATTTCGGGAGATGAAGTATGAGCTGTACCCGAAAATCCGGATACCTTTGGAGAATGGAGGGCAATTTATCATGGGTAGAAGACATGTGGATATCAGTGAGCTTTATGATTTGTTCAAGGAGAGGAAGGACTGTTATTTTGTCTGCTGCGATATCAAAGAAATGATGCGCATCAATGAGATTTCCCATAAAGTGGGGGATTTGGCCATCATCGAGGCCATGGAGCGCATGAGTGCCGCAGCGGGAGAAGGAGATGTGTTATTCCGCATTGGCGGGGACGAGTTCTGTATCCTGACGGACAGCAGGGAGAAAGCCTATGCGGAAGGAGTCGCGCAGGCCATCCGGGCGAAGAACGGGGAGACCTTCTCAGGAGAGGGAAAGGATGTTCCGCTGATTCTGCATACCACGGCTGTCAGGCTGGAACTGAGCAAACTCCGGTATGACGAGCTTTATACGGGGCTTCACAGGGCGATTGAAGAGGGAAAGATCGCCGCGGAATGAGTCTGGCTGTGGCAAATATCGTATAAGTAATAAGAAGCATATTTATATAAACTGCTGATAGAAAGGTGCACACTGAGCATACTGTTGCTTGGGGCACCTTTTTATGTTGGCTGATATATTCCTCCTGGTGTCACAGATTATGAAGAATATTATCCTGAATATGATGGGGCTGTACACCAGGCGGATATGGTATTCGGGTAAAAATATGACTTAAAATATTATTATGTCAAATTCGGTGTGAGAAGGGAGGATAATATATAATAAAATAAGAAAAAACAGGATTACAATTCGAGGAATATTACACATGTGTGCTTGTTATGGTGATGTGTTGATAAGGTTAAAAGCGGAGAGAAAAAGATTATCATGGTCGCAGGATGATATTAGCAGGTATGTACATATAAACCAGGGTAATTACTGCAAAATTGAGAATGGGAAGCGGCGTTTCAGTTATTATGAGATAAAAGAACTATGCAAATCGGACATGGATGTAAATTATATCTTTTCAGGACGGCGGAGTAATTATTATTACCGGGAATTTTTAAGGACCTGTAATTACCGGGAAGCATTGGCCCTGTTCAGCGTTATCGCATCGGTACTAACATATTACTGGGGAGTGGAAGGGACAGATTTTTGGAAAAGTATATACCAGGAAGTTAAATTTATGCATCTGATAGACATTGACTGCATAGACCAACAGAACATTTTTCTGCTGGTCAGGCAGGACTTAAGATATTTACAGCCTCAGATGGCGGAACTGCTGGAAGTTGATATTAAGAAGCTTCGGGATCTGGAAAAAGGAAAATGCCTGCCGGACAGCGAGCTTCTGTGGTTCATGTATGACAGATTTCATATTCCTCCGGCAGTTATATTGAAAGATGAAAAAGGATTGACAGGTGAAATGAGCCGTCTTATAGAGCAGATGGATTCCGTTGGAAAGCAGACGTTTATGGAGGTCATAAAGATTTTTCAAAAATAGATACGAAAAGATAAAGGGGAAAATGTTCAGTGAAAAAAGTACTCGTTTTGGAAGATAATGAGGACATGCTGCGGTACCTTTCTGATATTGTGCGGGAGAGTGATATAAAGACAACGGTTTTTGCGTTTGACAACACAAAGGACGCAGGCCAGTGTGCCCGGAGGCATACAATTGATTTGTTTATCGTCGATATCATACTTGATACTCACAGGCCCGGCGACACATCCGGCCTGAGTTTTGTTGAGGATATCCGGGGGATTAAAAGATATGGATTTACACCAGTTATCATTGTTACTTCCCTGTACGATGAAAAGCTTGTGACGTACGAGGAACTCCACTGCTATGGCTTTATAGAAAAGCCCTTTGAAAAAGGCAGGCTGAGGCGGCTGATAGATGAGGCTCTGGCGTTTCCGGGAACTGATAACAGGGTGAAATTGATGAAGTTTCAGAAAGACGGCATTATCCTGGCTGTCGAGCGTGAACATATTGTATATGTTGAAAGTATCAGCCATGTCCTGCATATTCATACAGCTTATGATGATGTGATGCATATTCCGTACAAGACAATCAAAGAATTTTTAGAGGAAGCCGACAGCGGTGATTTTATACAATGCAGCAGAAGCACAGTGATAAACAGGAGATTTGTGCATAATGTGGATTTGACGAACAGGGTTATCCAGTTTCAAAAAGGAATGGGAAGGGTGTACATCGGTGTTACATACAAAAATCAGGTAAAGGAAATGTTTTCCTGAAGTGACTGCGAGGTTATCGATCCTGCTGGAAATCATGTCAGTTATTGTCTGCATTCATTGTCTGTATCATTGCAGGCTGAGGCTTGATATTTTCACAATCTTATTTGTACTAAGCTGTATTTTTATATATGAACTGGCTGCTATGTGCGGAATTGGATTTTTTTATACCATGGCTGTCTATTGCATGCTGATATTGTATTGTATTCGGAACTTTCATGTTTCACTGATTGAAGCACTTTCCAGTGTATTTTTAATGATGATGATTATGGCAATCATGCAATTCTTTTTTTCGTTGATGCTTGATTTGCTTTTTGATATAAGTGAATCGGAAAGAGGGTTGTTGACAACGGCATCTGTATTGGGAGCCTGTATTACAGTCTTGCCGAAATGCGGAATATACAGGCTGAGGTTCACTAAGAAACGGAATCGTTTTCTCCTGCTTTTGCTGGTTTTTCCGGTATGTATGATTTTTTATATGCAGTATCAGCAGAGAAAATTCGGAGAAATTCAATTGCTCTTATTCATTTTTGCAATGCCGATGGTAATTCTTTTTCTGGTGTTAATGGGGAGATGGATCAGGGAACAGAATGAGAAATATGATACGCAAAAAGAACTGCAGGTTACCAGGAGCATGCAGGAACAGTATGATGAACTGATAAAAACTGTCAGAGTACGTCAGCACGAGTTTAAGAATCATCTGGCTGCGATTCTTGCGACGCATTATACATACAAGTCATATGACAGGCTTGTGACAGCACAGGAGAAATACTGTAATGGATTGATACAGGAGAACAGGTATAATGAGTTATTAACGCTTGGTGATATTGTGTTAGTTGGATTTTTGTATGAGAAGATTTGCGAGATAGAAAAGAACGGCATCGAAGTGAGATTTGTAATAAGAGGCAGACTCAAAGAAAACCATATTCCGGTACACCATTTGGTTGAAATGATGGGGATTCTCTTGGATAATGCGTCTCAGGCTGTACAGGTTAAAGAAGGTGGCAGGATAGTAAAGTTTGAGTTTGCAGAGGATGCAGAACATTTTTATTTCAGAATATCCAATCCATTTTCGCGTGTAAGCCATGATGAAATGGAGGCGTGGTTTCTGATGGGAAGAAGTACAAAGGGGCAGGGTCGTGGTTTAGGGCTATATCGTGTCCGCTGTCTGTGTCAGGAGGACGGTTGCTACATTTCATATAGAAATGTTGAGGAAGGCTACAGAAATTGGATAGAGTTTGAGGTGATTGTGGAAAAGGCGGACAAGAGATAGAGATGTCCGCCTTTTCCATAAAAAACGTTGTCAGGCAGGATCGTCAGGATAGTCTTCTTCTGAAGGATAAGGATACTCCCCAAAAAGCACTATGCTGATGAGGTGCGATTCCAGGGTCCAGGAATAGTTTTTGATTCGGTCAATGATGTAATCGATCATGCTACATGTTCTCCTTTCTTCCGTATTTTCGCTATTTGCAATTGCAGCGAATGTAATATTATAATCCAGAAACCAACAATGATGTATTGATTTTCCGGCATAATATATGTAATCAGGGCATAGATAAAAATACCGGTACAGGTAATGTTTCTGCAATGCTGAAATTTTTGCGCTGATGGTTCCTGTCGATATTTGGATACCACCGGGCCAGTCCGGTAACAAATTAAGATGCATATAATCAGGACTCCCAGCTGCAGATAAGGTGGCAGTTTTACATATGGAAGAAGGATGACTGCTGACCCTACATATAACACGGAACCAGTCAGGCACTTGATGTAGGTATAAAAATGCACCCCGCCCGTTGTGCTTCTCAGGTAGAGCATGACGCACAGGGCAAACAGGTACAGACCCAAATATTTATGGAACAGAATCCCCATAATTATCATTTTACTGAGTTCGGAAGATATTGTTTTAAACAGAAATTCAAGCTGGGCAATTTCATAATTGCTTAAATGGTGTTTTTCTCTTAAGTACTTTTTGATCATAGTGCATTTTGCTCCCTTCAAAACCAGTATACACGATAATACAGATAAGGACTCTTTTTTTACCGAACCGCGCATTTCCCCGCCTGTATGAGAAATGTCTGACTAATTGGAAGCAAAAAATGGCAGATTAAATCTGGAAGAAAAATCCGATATTCCAGTCAAAAATTCGAGTATAAACCGTATTCTTACTATAGTAGAGACAGGACATGCACCTTAAGTACGGCTGCAAGGAACAATAGAAGGTTTCAGACTGGCTGTCGAATGGTGTATAATTTTATTAGTTGGAGGGATATTATGTCGAGTAAACTACTTATAGGGCAGCGGATCCGGGAAATACGCGAAGCACAAAATTATACCAGAGAAGCTCTGGCTGAAATAGTTGGTATCTCTGATAAATTTCTGTATGAAATAGAGACAGGCAGGAAAGGCTTTTCGGCAGATGTTTTATGCCGTTTATCGAAGGCCCTGTCTGTAAGCTGCGATTATATTATGTCCGGAGAAGAGAAGGAGCACCAGGGCATGGAAAAGATAATGTGCGTCCTGGAAACGGTGGAGCCAAAGCAGCGCACCAGGATGCAGGATATCCTGCGGATTTTGTACGATATGTGTGCAAACATATAAATTCAGTAAGGAAAATACCGCATTCGGTTAAAATAAAAGCCTTTCCTCCGTTAAAAGCGCCCTCCTGGTGAGATTGAAAGGAAAAATCCCTATGATAGAACAGACAAAATCAAGATTTCCACGCTCATCATATCATTCATCCGTCCGCCTTTTACCGCTTCCTCCGCTTCCACGCACTTCTCCACAGCGCTGCGCAGCGTGGTAGTTTTGAATCTGGCTGCCTGGTTCAGATATTTTCCGGCAATAAAAGGAGCAACCCCGATTTTGGAGCCGATAATGCGGTTGTCGAAGCCCTTGTTTTTCAGTTCTTTTACCTGCAGCAGCATGTTGCACTGCCTTGCAATCAGGAACAGGATGCGCATGGGCGGTTCTTTCAGAGCCAGCAGATCATAATACAGCTCCAGCGCCTGTCTGGGCTGCCTGAGGGCAATGGCGTTAATCATGTCGAAAATATGGTTGGTGACGCGGGTGGCACAGATGGCTTCCACATCTTCCGCAGTGACCACATCCCGATCCAGACAGTAGCAGATCAGCTTTTCCAGCTCCATCTGGATATTCTCCATATCGGTGCCCGTTTTGGACAGGAACAGCTGGACGGTGCTTTCCGCGATTTTCTTTCCTTCTCTGGCCAGAATTCCAGCCACCCAGCGCTTCAGAGTATTTTCATCCTGGACGGTGAATTCGGCGGCGTACCCTTTTGCCTGGACGGTTTTGTACAGCCTGCTGCGCTTGTCCACCTCGTTTTCTGTGAAGACGAAAAAGGCAGTTTCGCTGGGATTGACCAGATATTCCGCCAGTTTTTCGCCGCCGGATTTGAAAAGGCCGCTGTCTGATATAAAAATGACGCGACGCTCCGCAAAAAAAGGCATTGTCTCTGCCAGGTCTATGATTTGGGCAACCTCTATATTGCGTCCCTGGAAGAAATGGGTATTCATGGTATCGCCCTCGTCGCAGAGCGCTTTCTGCAGTTTTTCCCTGTACTGCCTGCGCAGGTAGCGTTCCTCTCCGTAAAGAAGATAAACCTGCCTTAATTTTCCCTGTTTTATATCATCATGAATCTGTTTCATTTCCTGTACCCCGTTTAGGAACCTTCCTTAGAAACGATTTCCTTAGGAACGAGTTCCTTATGCCGGATGAACCGGCTGATTGCTGATAAAGTTCTTCCACATGCTTATTGTGCCCTTTATCGACGTTAATTGTCAAGTGGTTTGTGATTGTTTTCTGAAACACTTTTGTAATGTGTTCTGAATATAAGGAAATTGTGAATGATATTAAAAACAGGAACATCTGTTCAGGCCTTTTGTACCATAAGTGCATGGAGAATTTTGGAAATTAATGTTATAATTTAAAAATATTTATGAGAATATTGCCAGAATACGGCGAACTGCCCCAATATAAGTATCTTTTTGGCAAATCGGCACGGATATCGCGATGGGTTGGAGTTGCTGTATCAGATATATCTCTTTTATAATAGGAAAGGACGAATTTAGACAATTTATACTCATAGCCCAAAGCATTTGCCAGGGTAATATGAGTATATGTGAGTGCATGCCATACCGGAAGAAACAGAAACAGCGGCCGTGATTTCAAGGGCCGAAATAAGTCTGTTGCAGAGACTGCTTAGATGGATGGAACAGTCAGGTGCCGGAGGGGTATGTGCAAAAAAGCCAGATGGAGGTAGTTTGATGGAACAGCTGAACATTACAGCTACGAAGGATAATGAGAAAATATACAAGATTCTGGGTGATTTGATGAATGGAGATAAAGAATTCCAGATTATGATCACGGTACCTTCGGGAAAAAACGAGAAGAAACAGAAGGCCATACAGGAACAGCCCAAACCCGCGGTGGAGCGGGACCTGGAGAAGGATGTCACGGATATGATACATGAGATCGGTGTTCCTGCACATATTAAGGGGTATCAGTACTTAAGGGAAGCCATTATGATGGCTGTGGATGACCCGGGAATGATCAGTTCCATCACCAAGATTCTCTATCCGACTATAGCGAAACGTTTTCAGACTACTTCCAGCCGGGTGGAACGGGCAATCCGACATGCCATAGAGGTGGCATGGAGCAGAGGCAGAATGGAGACGCTGGACGCACTGTTCGGCTATACCATCGACACGGGGAAGGGGAAGCCCACCAACTCGGAGTTCATCGCACTGATTGCGGACAGAATCCGGCTTTCCTACCGCGCGCAGTGATTTTTCAGGTAAAAGTTAGAAAAAATTGAGAAAAGTTGGGAAAAGTTTTGGATTCAGGCAAAAGAAGTACTTTCCACTGAACCATAAATGTTGTATAATGGAAGTGATAACATATTGAACCAGTGGTCAGTGGAGGTTTTCGATGAAAAAAATTCTTTTTGCGGCATCAGAGGGAGTGCCATTTATCAAGACAGGCGGTTTGGCGGATGTAGTGGGCTCCCTGCCGAAATGTGTGGACAAGCAGTATTTTGATGTAAGGGTTATTATCCCGAAATATGCCTGCATGAAACAGGAAATGAAGGATAAGATGAGATATGTGACTCACTTTTACATGGATTTTAACTGGACAAGCGCGTATGTGGGCGTCCTGGAAGCAGAGGAAGAGGGCGTACACTATTACTTTATTGACAATGAACATTATTTCAGCGGCAACAAGGTTTACAGCGATGACCAGAAATGGGAGATTGAGCGTTACGCGTATTTCTCCAAGGCAGTGCTCTCCGTGCTGCCCACCATCGGGTTCCAGCCGGATATAATCCATTGCCATGACTGGCAGACAGGATTAATTCCCGTTTACATGAAGGAACGTTTCCGTGGAGGGGACTTCTACAGAGGAATGAAGTCGGTCATCACGATCCATAATCTGAAATTCCAGGGCAAATGGGATACCAAAACCGTGCGGAGCATTACAGGTCTGTCGGATTATTTCTTTACGCCTGACAAGCTGGAGGCTTATAAGGACGCCAACCTGCTCAAGGGCGGTATCGTCTATGCCGATGCGGTGACTACGGTCAGCGACACCTATGCGGAGGAGATCAAGACGCCGTTTTACGGGGAGGGCCTGGACGGGCTGCTCCGCGCCAGAAGCGGGGACTTGAGAGGTATCGTAAACGGTATCGATTATGATGAGTTCAATCCCACGACGGATAAACAGATTGTAAATCCTTACGACGCCGTCAACTTCCGCAAGGAGAAGGTGAAGAATAAGCGCGCCCTTCAGCAGGAGCTTGGATTGAAAGAGGACGACAGGAAGATGATGATCGGCGTGGTATCCAGGCTGACGGACCAGAAGGGATTCGACCTGATTGCCTATGTGATGGATGAACTGTGCCGGGATGATATCCAGCTGGTGGTTCTGGGGACCGGCGAGGAGCGCTATGAGAACATGTTCCGTCACTTTGCCTGGAAGTACAACGAGAAAGTATCTGCAAATATTTTCTATTCAGATGCTCTGTCCCATAAGATTTATGCATCCTGTGACGCATTCCTCATGCCTTCTTTATTTGAGCCCTGCGGCCTGAGCCAGCTGATGGCCCTGCGCTACGGAACCATTCCCATCGTGAGGGAGACAGGCGGCCTGAAGGATACCGTAGAGCCCTACAATGAGTACGAGAGTACGGGAACCGGCTTCAGCTTTACCAATTACAATGCCCACGAGATGCTGAATGCAATCCGCTATGCGGAACGGATTTACTATGATAAGAAGCGGGAGTGGAACAAGATGGTAGACAGAGCTATGGCGGCGGATTTCTCCTGGCATGTGTCTGCGGCGAAATATCAGGAAATGTATGACTGGCTGATAGGATAAGACAATGGCGGAGAACGGTAGCAGAAAAAACAGCTTTATAATGCAGGCTGGGATTCTGGCCGCAGCCGGGATTATCAGCAGGATGATAGGCCTCCTTTACAGGGGGCCCCTGCACAGTGTCATTGGAGATCTGGGGTTGGGATACTACCAGTCTGCCCATAATTACTATACCATCATCCTGCTGATTTCTTCGTACAGTATCCCTTCTGCCATATCCAAGGTGATCGCCCAGAAGCTGGCGATGCGGGAATACAGGAATGCCCACCGGATATTCAAATGCGCCCTGGGGTATGTCCTTGCGGTGGGCGGTGCTGCCAGCTTAGCTTTGTTTTTTGGGGCAGGTGTATTAAGCAAAACGGAGATTTTGTCGGCGGAGGAGGCTTCTGTGTTGAGGGCATTTGCGCCGACTATTTTTATTTACGGAATTCTCGGGGTGCTGCGGGGATATTTTCAGGCCCATGGCAGCATGGTACAGACTTCCGTGTCTCAGATCCTGGAGCAGATAGCCAATGCTGTGGTCAGTGTAGGCGCGGCGTGTCTGCTGATAGAGCTTTCGTTGGGAACCATGGAGATTCCGGCGGATGAGGCGGGACAGGTTACCCGGGCGGCCAGAGGAGCGGTGGGCAGTGCCATGGGAGCCGGAGCAGGTGTGCTGGTGGCGCTGCTTTTTATGGCAGCGGTTTACATGCTGAACCGGGAGATGATAAACAAGAGGATCGGGAATGACAGGCATGTCGGCACGGATTCCTATAAGTCAATCATGAAGATGATCGTCATGGTAGTGACACCGTTCATCTTAAGTACGGCTGTTTATAATCTGAGCGCTACGGTCAACAATACAGTGTATACCCAGTGGTTCCCTGCTTTGAAGGAATTGGATGAGGTGGCAGTTTACACCAAATGGGGGGCGTTTTCCGGGCAGGCGCTGACACTTTCCAATATTCCCATTGCTTTTGCCAGTGCCATGGCCTCAGCCATGCTGCCGTCCATCGCAAAGCTGACCGCGTCCAATAACAGGGAAGGAGCCAGGGAGAAAATTGCCCTTGCGGTGAAGACGATTATGCTGATCTCCATACCCTGTGCCGCAGGGCTGTTTGCGCTGGCACGGCCCATAACGGGACTGCTGTTCAGCAATACGAGAGAGACGGAGGATCTGGTGACCAGGCTTTTGATGGCGCTGGCTCTTTCGGTGGTATTTTATGCGCTGTCTACCCTGAACAGTTCTATCCTTCAGGGGATGGGAAAAGTGAATACTCCCATCATCAATGCGGGAATTGCACTGGTGGTACAGACGGTTACAGCTGTGGTACTGCTTTTGTTTACAGAGCTGGATCTGTATAGTATTGCGATTGCAAATACGCTCTATTCCGGTATAATGTGTGTGCTGAATCAATATGCGGTGCGGAAGGCAGTGGGATACAGGCAGGAAGTCGTTAAGACATTTCTGATTCCGTCGCTGGCGTCGCTCTGTATGGGTGGCGCAGCCTGGGCAGTATATGAAAGCTTTCTGATGATGACATCCTCTCCGAAGATATCGGTTGTCATTGCTATCCTGACAGCGGTTGTGATTTACTTTGCCATGCTTCTGCTGTTGCGGGGGATTACAGAGGAGGAGCTGAGGAGCTTTCCCAAGGGGCATCTGCTGGTGCGGTTAGCGAAGAAGTGCAGGCTGATGCAGTAGGCCGGAATTATGAAGGCTTCAGGGGGGAGGGAATGCTTTGTATGGATAGAAGAGGCTGTCGCATAAAGCTTTTCATGCGACAGCCCTGAAGCATTTTCAGAAGAAGCTTATTACAGGGTGTATTGCGCAGAGCACAGGTTATTTTCCGCCAGCTTCTAAGGAAGTGTCTGAAAAAGAGACGTACTGTTCATTCGCTCACAAGCTGTATCCCTGAAATATCACTGTCGATTGCCATGGAAAAGTTGGTGTAATAAACCACAAATCCGGGCCTGGCGCCGCCGGGCTTCTTGACATGCTTTTTCTGGATATAGTCAATCTCCACTTTGTCGTGGCCTCTGCCCCTGGAATAGTATGCGGCAAGCCGTGCGGCTTCCTCGAAGGTCCTGTCGGGCAGTTCCTCAGCATTTTCCATCTTTACGATGACATGAGAGCCGGGCATCTGCTTGGCGTGGAACCACCAGTCGTTGCCCGTGGCAAATTTGAAGGTCAGTTCGTCGTTCTGGTAATTGTTTTTTCCAACATACATATGGAAGCCGTCACTGCTGATATAGTGGTAGGGCCTGCTGGTAATCTTCTGCTTTTTCGTATTGCCTTTCCTGCGGATATAGCCGCTTTCCGTCAGCTCTTCCTTGATTTGCGCCAGGTCTTCCTCATGAAGAGCGATGTCCAGCGCCGTGGAAACGGATTCCAGATGATCGATTTCGGCCTTGACCTCTTCGGTTAAAGAGGAGAGCGCCTCAGAGGTTCGTTTCAGCTTACCGTATTTATCAAAATATTTTTTGGCGTTCTCGGTGGCGCTTAAAGTAGGGTCCAGGGGAATCGTCACCGTTTCATTGGTATAATAATTCAGGGCTTCCAGAGACTTTGCGCCGGGTTGTGCATCGTAGCCGTAGGTGTTCAGCAGTTCTCCGTAGATACGGTAGGTTTCCCGCTTTTCCGTGTCTTTCATCTGGCGCTGCTGTAAGTCGTATTTTTTCACATTCCGCTCCAGGGCCGTCTGTACGATACGACGAAGGTCGGCTGACTTCTGCCGGATGCGGGTCAGGGTATTTTTCTCCGCATAGTAGTGTTCCAACAGGGCGGACATGGAGGAATACGAAACCGTGTAGTCTTTTCCGCAACCGTACATGGTCAGCGGAATGGCGCAGAATTCCACAGGGCTGCCGCCGGAATATGCGATATTCGGTGTAAAGCGTTCTTCCCGGATGGCGGCTGCCATATCGGAAAATGCCGTATACAGCCGTCTGTAATCGGCTTCAGACAGAGCGGCAGTGGGTTGTTCTCCGTCCACCGCTGACTCATAACAAAGCTCCTGTGCCAGAATGGGGGAGATTCCGGTGAAACTGCCGTATATTGCTTTAAACACAGGCTGTGGTCTGGCGGAAAGGGCATTTTTAAAACTGTCATAATCGGCGGACAGCGCGTCCAGTTTGTCCTGGGTATGGGCCACAAAATAGGGGCGTCCCGGCAGCACTTCCCGAAGTGAGCTGACTGCGGCGGTGACATGCTTGATGCTGTCCAGAATCATGCCGTCGTCATCACAGAAGATGATATTGCTGTGTTTTCCCATGATTTCCACTACCAGAGTCTTGTGACGTAAATCACCCATCTCGTCCAGATGTTCGATTTCGATATGGACGATGCGCTCTAAGCCTGGCTGTGATATATCCGTAATCCTTCCGTTCTGCAGGTGCTTGCGCAGAAGCATACAGAAATTGGGAGCCGTCATGGGGCTGGGTTTGTTGGATTCGGTGAGATAGAGCAGGGGCAGGGAGGCCTCTGCGGAAATCAACAGACGCGCCTGTCCCTTGGGCTGCCGGATGGTCAGAAGCAGTTCGTCTTCTTCCGGCTGGGCGATTTTGTACAGCCGTCCGCCGATCAGTTCTTTCTTTAATTCGGATACTACATTTGCTATGGTTACGCCGTCAAAGGCCATGGGTATTTCCTCCGTTTTCAGATTTTACGCTTTTAGGAATCGTCGGAAAATAACCGCTACCCGCCAGCCAGGTACTTTCCCAGGGACACCACTGTAAATCCTGGCGGTCTGCAGTATATCCGGTGACGTTTGGGCTATTATATCATAGAAAGGCGGCAAAGTCTATTTGTTTGGGGAAATCAAATACCCAGGCACAGTATGATGCTTAAAAGATTCAGGTTGGCAAAAATAAGGGGATGAAATTTTGTGATTTTGAAAATTTTGTCCCCTTAACTTGCTTTTCCTTCAAAGTGCGATATAATGGAGCTTATATAATGGAACTTATTGATAAGGTTCGCAAAGCGGTTCCTGTAGCGGAGTGCAAAGGAGGCAGGCTGATAAGATGACTAAAATTTTTATGAGAGAAGAGTATTTAGATAAAATCAGAGGTTTTTATCACAGTGACATGATTAAAGTTGTCACGGGCATCAGGCGCTGCGGTAAATCTTTCTTTTTGCTTTCTGTAATGGTGGATTTAAAGAAAAACGGTATCCCTGAAAGTGACATCATCAACATTAACCTTGATAAAAGAGAATTCAGAAAAGTGAAAACGGCAGATCAATTGGAAGAAGTAATTGACAGCTACATTACGGATCATGCACAAAAATATATATTTATAGACGAGATCCAGAATGTTAAGAATTTTGAGGAAGTAATCAATGGATATCGGGAAGACGGACATTCGGTTTTCATTACAGGTTCCAATTCTTATCTGTTAAGCGGTGAACTGGTCACAAAGCTGACAGGCAGGTATGTTGAAATAGAAATGTTTACACTGACTTTTTATGAATATCTGGAAATGAAAAAATTCCTGGGTAAGGAGACCGCTCAAAATGTGTCAAAGGAATTTACAACTTACATTCGTGACGGTGGTTTTCCCAAATCACTGGAATTTGATCATGCCGAAGACCGAAATCTCTATGTACAAAGCGTTATTGCGCAAATTTTTGAAAAAGATATCTCTGCAAATAAGAAAATCAGAAACCGTGCGGCATTTGAGAAGGTCCAGACATATGTTATTAACAATTTCGGCTCTACAGTAAGTGTTGCCAATATTGCAGAATATTTAAAAAAAGAAAAAATTGCTGTAAAAGAAAATACAATTCACCAATATATCCAGATGCTTGAAAGCGCAAAAATAATATATAAATGCCCCAGATTTGATTTAAAGTCAAAAAAATCGTTAAAAACAGAACAAA
Source organism: Lachnospiraceae bacterium UBA7188 (assembly GCA_002490995.1). GTDB lineage: Bacteria > Bacillota > Clostridia > Lachnospirales > Lachnospiraceae > Acetatifactor. Next base: position 26,341 of record DKVC01000265.1, on the reverse strand, counting down.
AATATTATTTGGCTGATCTGAGCATTTATTATTCTAAGAATGTGGATGGCAGGATCAATTACGGGCCGGTTCTTGAAAATGTACTATATTGTTATCTAAAAGCGAAAGGATACAGGCTGAGTGTTGGGAAAATCGGCAATCTGGAATGTGACTTTATAGTAAGGAAAAATGTGGATGATTATTTTTATATTCAGGTGGCGATGACAATTGCAGAGGAAGCTACAGAAGAACGGGAATACAGGCCTTTTACAAAAATAAGGGACAATTATCCCAAATACTTGTTCACCACAGATACTTTACTGCAAAAACGCGATGGGATCATACATGTAAACATGGTAGATTTCATAAGAAAGAATGAGATGCTTTGAAGCCGAAATCCGAAGTATTGTGACAAACTTTTTTGAAAACGCTTGCAAAATGAAAATGGATTGTGTAAGATAAAAACATAAGCCGCATGACTGACGGAAGTGGGAGCACCCACAGGGAGTGCGGAAGATATAAGCCGACCGTCTGGGCACTGTTATTCATGACAATGGAAGCTACGCATTTTGCTGCTGTGGCAGGAGGGCATGTACAGCACATTTCATTGAACAGGATATTGTAGAGCAGTGCCGGACGGCCGGTCTCTTTATATTCGGGAACATGGATACAGGAATGAAAAACAGCATGTACACCGCCCATGCCTGGTACTGGGCGGGGCTGCTGCGGAACTAAAAATAGGAGGAAACTATGGTACAACTGGAACAGGAACTGAAAGGCAATGCTTACCCCGGAAGGGGCATCGTTATCGGGCGTTCCGCGGACGGGAAGAACGCCGTCATCGCGTATTTTATCATGGGGAGGAGCGTGAACAGCCGCAACCGTATCTTCGTGACAGAGGGCGAAGGAATCCGCACGGAAGCTTTTGACCCGTCCAAACTGTCAGACCCCAGCCTGGTCATCTATGCGCCGGTGCGGGTATATGGAAACGACACAATTGTCACAAATGGAGACCAGACAGATACCGTCTACGAGGGACTGGAAAAGGGCCTGACCTTCGAGCAGTCCCTGAGAAGCCGGGAATACGAGCCGGACGGCCCCAATTACACCCCCAGGATTTCCGGGCTTGTACACTTGGAAGGTGGCAAATTTGATATTACCATGTCCATACTGAAGAGCAACGACGGCGACCCGTCCTGCTGCAACAGATACACCTTCCATTATGACAATCCGGCTCCGGGGGAGGGACGTTTCATCCATACCTATATGCACGACGGCAATCCACTGCCCAGCTTTCAGGGCGAGCCGAAGAAGGCAGCGGTGGAAGGCGATATCGACAGCTTTGCCGGCATGCTGTGGGAGAGCCTGAACGAGGAGAACAAAGTATCGCTGTTCGTCAGATACATTGACCTGGAAACCGGAAAATATGAGACCCGTATCCTGAATAAGAACCATTAAGATACACAGGGCCACGGGCACCCTTCCGACGAGTAAGCTGGCTGGCCCGGCAGGAGGGCGTTTTCCGGACAAGGGAGAGCAGGGAAACAAAAAACAGACAAGTAAAAGGAAAGGACAAATTTAGCCATGAAAGAAATCGAATTAAAATACGGATGCAACCCGAATCAGAAGCCTTCCAGAATTTACATGGAAAACGGCGGCGAGCTGCCTGTTACCGTGCTGAACGGCAGACCCGGGTATATCAATTTCCTGGATGCCTTTAACGGCTGGCAGCTGGTGAAAGAGCTGAAGGAAGCAACCGGGCTTCCCGCCGCCACTTCCTTCAAGCATGTATCTCCAGCAGGTGCCGCAGTGGGACTGCCCCTGGACGAAACGCTTGCGAAGATTTACTGGGTCAGCGACCTGGGAGAGCTTTCGCCCCTGGCATGTGCCTATGCGAGGGCGAGAGGCGCAGACAGAATGTCGTCATTCGGCGATTTTATAGCATTGTCCGATGTGTGTGACGCGGATACGGCCAGGCTGATCAAGCGTGAAGTGTCCGACGGCTGTATCGCGCCGGGGTATACGGAGGAGGCTCTTGCCATGCTGAAGGCAAAGAAGGGCGGCAATTACAATGTCATTCAGATCGATGCCTCCTATGTGCCCGCACCGGTGGAGAAGAAACAGGTGTACGGAATTACGTTTGAGCAGGGAAGGAACGAACTGGATGTAAACGGGGATCTTCTCTCCAACATTGTGACAGTGAATCAGGAGATTCCCGAGAAGGCCCTGATTGATATGAAGATCGCCCTGATCACCTTAAAATATACCCAGTCCAATTCCGTCTGCTATGTAAAGGGCGGCCAGGCCATCGGCATCGGAGCAGGCCAGCAGTCCCGCATTCACTGCACCAGGCTGGCAGGTACCAAGGCGGACAACTGGTTCCTGCGCCAGGCTCCCCAGGTACTGGGGCTTAAGTTTGTGGATAAGCTGGGCAGAGCGGACAGGGACAACGCCATAGATGTCTATATCGGCGACGAGTATATGGATGTGCTGGCGGACGGCGCATGGGAGAAGGTTTTCAAGGTAAAGCCCCCTGTGTTCACCAGAGAGGAGAAACGGGCATGGCTTGACGGGATGCAGGAGGTTACCCTGGGTTCTGACGCCTTTTTCCCGTTCTCTGACAACATCGAGAGAGCCCATAAGAGCGGTGTGAAATATATTGCCCAGCCTGGCGGCTCCGTCCGTGACGACGCGGTGATCGAATGCTGTGACAAATATGGCATGGTTATGGCATTTACCGGAATCCGTCTGTTCCACCATTAACAGATGGCAAATAAACCGTCAAATGGGATAAAAACAGTTGAAAAAGGGTATGTGTATATGATACAATAAGTCCATGCTGCACGCCTGAAGCACCGAAGGGTGTTTCGGGCAGATTTTGCGGGAACCGGCGGCGAAATGCCGGAATCTCAGAAATTCAGGGAGAGCGGGAAATTTTCATTATCGGAAGCTTTTCATTTCGGAAGCATTCAGGGGCCGTGAGGGAATTTTGGTTTGGGGATGTTTCCATGGAGTCAGTGTGATTCCCGTGCGGCAGAGAAAGGTAAGGACAAGAACAGATGAGTGAGACGGAATCCAAAAATTTTATAGAGCTGTTGATTGACAGGGATCTGGAGGAGGGCGTATACGACCATGTGCACACCCGCTTCCCACCGGAACCCAACGGCTATCTGCATATCGGGCATGCCAAGTCCATCCTTTTGAATTATGGCCTTGCACAGAAGTACCATGGGAAATTTAATATGCGATTTGACGATACCAACCCCACCAAGGAGGATGTGGAGTTTGTGGAGTCCATCAAGGCGGACATCCAGTGGCTGGGGGCAGACTGGGAGGATCGTCTGTTCTTTGCGTCCGATTATTTCGGGCAGATGTATGAGGCAGCCGTGAAGCTGATCAAAAAGGGAAAGGCTTATGTGTCGGACCTGACTGCGGACCAGATCAGGGAGTACCGCGGAACCCTGACCGAACCCGGTAAGGAGGACCCGTACAATACCCGTACCGTGGAGGAAAATCTTCAGCTTTTCCAGGAGATGAAGGAAGGAAAGTATGCCGACGGGGAAAAGGTGCTCCGCGCCCGGATTGATATGGCTTCGCCGAATATCAATATGCGTGATCCCGTTATCTACAGGGTGGCCCATATGACTCATCACAACACCGGGGATGCATGGTGCATTTATCCCATGTATGATTTCGCGCATCCCATAGAGGACGCCATAGAGGGAATTACCCATTCCATCTGTACGCTGGAGTTTGAGGATCACAGGCCTCTTTACGACTGGGTGGTGAGAGAGCTGGAGTATCCCGTTCCGCCCAGGCAGATTGAATTTGCCAAGCTGTATCTGAAAAATGTAGTCACCGGAAAACGCTATATCAAGAAGCTGGTGGAAGAAAGAATCGTGGATGGCTGGGACGATCCCAGGCTGGTGTCCATCGCGGCGCTGCGGCGCAGGGGCTTTACGCCGGAATCCATTAAGATGTTCGTGGAGCTCTGCGGAGTTTCCAAGGCAAATTCCATCGCGGATTATGCAATGTTGGAGTACTGTATCAGGGAGGATCTGAAAGCGAAGGCTCCCAGGCTGATGGCTGTTCTGGATCCCGTGAAGCTGATCATTGATAATTATCCGGAAGGGCAGACGGAAATGCTGCCTGTGGGAAACAATCCGGAGAATGAAGCCCTGGGAAGCCGGGAGGTTCCCTTTGGAAGAGAGCTTTATATTGAACGTGAGGATTTTATGGAGGAGCCGCCAAAGAAATATTTCCGCATGTTTCCCGGAAATGAAGTCCGCCTGATGAGTGCCTATTTTGTGAAGTGCACGGGCTGTGTGAAGGATGAGACAGGCAGGATTGTTGAGGTGCATGGCACTTATGACCCGGATTCCCGGGGCGGCAACAGCCCGGACGGGAGGAAAGTCAAGGGAACCATTCATTGGGTTGCAGCAGAGACGGCCGTTCCTGCCGAAGTTCGTCTGTATGAAAATATCATTGACGAGGAGAAGGGTGTGTATAATGAGGACGGAAGCCTGAATCTGAATCCCAACTCCCTGACCGTATTAAAAGACTGCCGTCTGGAACCCGCTTTTGAGACGGCTGTGAGTCCTGACAGGTTCCAGTTTGTGAGACAGGGATTCTTCTGTGTGGACTCAAAGGATTCGAAGCCGGGAGCGCTTGTCTTTAACCGTATCGTCTCCCTGAAGAGTTCTTATGTCCTGCCGAGGCAGGGGTAGGGAAGCTGTATGTGACAGCTTAGCCAGCCGCAAAATGCAGCCGGTTAAAACAGGGCAGACGCGGTAAGGTGACTGCCTTCCGGTACAGCCTGTGACCGGTATCCGGGGGAGTCAGAAACAGCGGTGCTGCAGGCCGGAAACAGTAAATGAGGAATAGCCCTTTCCAGGATGGAGGAGAGCATGGGGATTTTTTCAGGTTTAAAAAATCTGGGCCTGGGGAATATGGAAGAGATGGATCTCTTTGAGGAAGCGAAACCGGAGGAGGCTAAGAAAAAGGCTCCTATTGCTGCGCCTCCCAAACCTCAGGAGAAGGATCTGATCTATGACAGGTCATTTGTATGTCCGGTTTGTGACAGCCACTTTACCGCGAAGATCATGAAGTCCAACAAAGCCAGACTGTTGGGGACGGATCAGGATCTGCGCGCAAGATATGAGGGAATAGACGCCGTCAAGTATGATGTGGTGATGTGTCCGATTTGCGGCTATGCGGCATTGATACGGTTTTTTACCAACGTGACATCATCGCAGGCCAAGCTGATCAGGGAAAAAATCAGCCAGACGGTGAAGCTTACCACATATATCGATGAAATCTACGGATATGAACAGGCCATGGAACGGTACAAGATGGCATTAGTGAATGCTGTAGTAAAACGTTCTAAAGCGAGCGAAAAAGCGTATATCTGTCTGAAGAGCGCCTGGCTGCTCAGAGGGTATGGAGAAAGCCTGCGGGAGAAGGAAGACTATGACGAGAAGCTGGTGGCGACATTGGCCAACCAGGAAAACGAATTTCTGGAGAATGCCTACAAGGGATTTTCGGAGGCAAGGCAGTCTGAAATGTTTCCCATATGCGGTATGACTACGGTCACTGTGGATTATCTGGTGGCGGTACTGGCTGTCCGGTTTAAGGATTACGGTGTGGCTACGAAGCTTTTGAGCGCAGTCATCACTGCACCCGGAGCCAATATGCGGATCAAGGATCGGGCGCGTGACATGAAAGATCAGGTAATGAGGGAGCTGAAGACAAAATAGCCCACGGGAGACAGTTTTGAACGAAATGACATTTCAGCTCAGTACGGACGGAAGGGAATGTCTGTATGAGCAGATATATGAGCATATTAAAAGGGAAATCAAAGCTGGGAAGCTTCTTTCGGGGGAGAAGCTTCCCTCTACACGTTTTCTGGCGGAATATCTGCAGGTGGCGAGAAGTACGGTGGATTACGCTTACGGCCAGCTGCTCAGCGAGGGATATATCGAATCCAGGCCCTGTAAAGGATATTTTGTGTGTCCCATGGAGGAGCTGCTTCAGCTGGGCGATATTGACGAGGCAGGAGAGAGCCTGTTTGGGGATCACACAGGGGGAAATGCGGGCAGCTTTCTTGTAGACTTTTCACCCTATGAGATAGACATGTCCGGTTTTCCGTTCAGCGTCTGGAAGAAAATCACGAAAAACATCCTCACCTTTGCCAACAGCGATCTGTTTGCAAAGGGGGAAGCCCAGGGGGATTACACACTGCGCTGTACCATCTCGAAATACCTGCACTCTTCCCGGGGGGTGAACTGCAGGCCGGAGCAGATTATTGTGGGAGCGGGAAATGATTACCTGCTGATGCTGTTGGAGAAGATACTGGGCCGCCATGTGCGCATTGCTATGGAGAATCCCACCTACAGGAGATCCTATCAGATCTTCCGCTCCTTTGCCTATCAGATTACCACTGTGGATATGGATGAGTCCGGGATGCGTTCGGATAAGCTGGAACAGGCGGATGTGAGCACGGCGTATGTGATGCCGTCACATCAGTTTCCCACGGGAACCGTGATGCCTATCGGGCGGAGAATGGAACTTCTGAAATGGGCGGCAGGCGGGGCAGACAGATATCTGATAGAGGATGATTACGACAGTGAATTCCGTTTTCGTGGCAAGCCCATTCCGGCGCTTCAGGCTTCGGACCGTTATGGAAAAGTGATTTATATGGGAACCTTTTCCAAGGCTATAGCGCCGGCTATCCGCATCAGCTTTATGGTGCTTCCGGACAGACTTCTGGAAAAGTATCTGAAAACCTGCTCTTTTTATTCCTGTACGGTATCCAGGATAGATCAGAGCATTCTGAACGAATTTGTCAGGGACGGTTATTTTGAACGGCATCTGAATAAAATGAGGAAGCTGTACCGGGCGAAGCATGAGCTGCTGCTGGAGTGCCTGCAGCCGTTTCGGGACAGATTTATCATATCCGGGGAGAATGCGGGGCTGCATCTGCTGCTGACAGCCAAAGGCAGAGCGGCAGAACGTGAGCTGGTTCAGGCGGCTGCATCCCGACAGGTCAGGGTGTATGGGCTGTCTGAAAGCATGGTGGAGGAGGATTCCGGCAGCGCTGCGGTATTGCTTGGCTTTGGCGGGCTTTCCCAGGAGAAAATCAGAGAAGGGACGGAGCTTTTGAGGCAGGTCTGGTGAAGGAGTCCCAAAAAGCCGCTTTGGTGGCAGCGGCTTTTTAAGGAAAAACTGTAGTGTTAAGAGTTGGAGATGGGAGGTTCTTCGTTGGAACCGTCTTCTTCATCGAAAAATTCTTCCACGGATTCCTCAGCCTTTTCAGCATTTTGGGCTACCTGTTCTGCAAGAGGAGTAAAGGAATCGGACTCGGGTTTCTTTTCCGAGGAAGCACTTTTTTCGGAAGTGGTATCACCGGAAGTGTTTTCTTCGGAGGCGGTATCACCGGAAGCGTTTTCTTCGGAAGTGGTATCACCGGAAGCGCTTTCTGCGGCGGCAGGTTCCTCCGGTGCATTTTCCTTCGGGCCGGAAGTATCTGATGCTTCATCTGCCGTATCGGAATTCAGAGGTACATAGTTGCTGGAATTGTCGGAAGCCTTTTCCGTGTCATCGCTGAAATCATCGTAGTCGTCTTCATCAGGCTCGTTTGCTGCGGAATCCTTTTTCTGCACAAAGTAACAGACGGCGGCAGCAGCGGAGGCAGCGGCAGCGGAGAAGAGTAAAAGTTTTCGAAATTTTTTAGACATAGGCAACTCCTTTCAAATGGGTTTTACTGGTATTTGTACCAATTAGATATTAATACTATTTTGCGGATTTGAAAAGGGAATATGTGTAATTTTTATAGAAATTTATGATTTCCCAGGCCGTTTTACACAGTTTCTCAGAAAGACTTATGAGGGCCAGGGCCCATACAGGAGTATATTTATGAACAGCAAATTTTTTGATCTGAAAAAAGAGAAACAGGACAGGATGATCAATGCCGCGTTAAAGGTATTTGCAATCCAGGGCTACCGCCACGGCAGCACGGAGACAATCGTTCAGGAAGCCGCTGTCAGCAAGGGGCTGTTGTTCCACTATTTCGGCAGTAAACTGGGGGTATACCAGTTCATTTATGACTACAGTGTCAAATATATGACACTGGAGCTGCGTGCCACCGTGGATGCAAAAGAAAGAGATATGTTTACGGTAATCAAGCAGGTGGAGCGTGCCAGGATGCATGCCATGCGGGGGTACCCCTATATGCAGCAGTTCCTGAACCGCTCCATGTCGGAGGATTCCTACGAGGCGCTCCTGGCTGTGGAGGAAAAGAGAAATGCACTGGAAGAAACCTGTGCGGCCGTGGATGCCCAGATTGATTACACTGCCCTCCCGGCTGGAATCGATGGTGAAAAGCTGCGGAAGATGCTGGATTTCACAATCAAGGGGCTGATGACGGAGCGGTTTCAGAATGCCTCCTTCCAGCCGGAGATGCTGTATGAGGAGATATGTGACTATCTGGACATGATGCGGAAAATCGTATACCGCTGACCGCTGAACCGGGGCTGTTCCCGGGATGCCTGCCTGTTCGTTTTGCGGAGAATCGTATATCACTGAATCAGGGCTGTCCCCGGGATGCCTGCCTGTTCATTTTGCGGAAAACCGTATACCGCTGAATCGGAGCTGTCCCCGGGACACCTATTTGTTCATTTTATATGGTCCGTCTGCCGGATAGCCGCCCTTTAATTTCTGCATACCGCGCTGGATGGCGTCTTTGGAATCCTTCCAGTCGGCATCCTTGTTGCGGTAGTCGAACTTTTCCACCATCCATGCCACATCCTCTGCCAGACGCTGCATATTGCGCTCCATCAGCGGGAACATGGTCTCGTAGAAAGTATCCTTCTCACTGCCCGCGAGCCTGCTGTCTGCCGCCTCACAGAGGTCTCCGAAGTGATGCAGGCAGAAGCCCTTGCCCTCCTTTATTTTTCTGCAAAACTCCGCATCCTGTTTCCAGAGATAGAAAAAAGTATCCATATACCGTTCATAAGTATCCTTAAAATGGTCACATACATAACAGGAAGCTTCCTTTTTCTTCACCCACATGCCAATTGTGTTGGAAGATTCGGCGGTTTTGCGGAACTTGTCCTTCAGGGTAGTTTTGGCGGGCTTGAAGTGGGCGAACTGTTCTTTCATTTCGCCGATGACCTTCTGGTAATGGGTCTTCAGAATCCAGGCATTGCCCAAAGTGTTGCCATAGTCGAACATTTTCTGGAAATGCTGTCTGCAGAAACCGGCTTTGTCCGTCATCTCCCGGATGTCGGCTTCCATGTAGGAGGAGCCGCTGCCCAGCACAAAGTCCAGCAGGTCCTGTTCCACGCTTCTCTCGATGAAGCAGAAGGGACATTCGTCGTTGGCATTTATGGCGTCGTTTAAGGGGATAGTGTATAATTGCTCTTTCATGTTCTGTCCTTTCCGTGTCAAAGCCTGACCGCGGCGCGGCTGGGGGATGCCGGCCGGGGAAGCTTGCAGTGTTATCCCTTATAGTTTACAACAATCTTTGTATAATTGCTACGTTTTTAGAGAAAAAGTTGATTGTTTACCTTGATTTACCTTTACCTTGATTGTTCAACTGGGGTAAAAATAAGCGTTGCAAATCCGGTGGAGGTATGGTATTATTTCTTCAGATATTGTTTCTTTACGGGAAACCATAGAGCCAAGGCGGCTTTACCCTCCATTTCGGAGGGGCAACCCTCCAGACGAAAGGAGGGCACGCCCATAACATGGGCGATGCCAATGATCACATACTCAGATCTGATTCAGACAGGTATCTTCATTGTAGCGCTGATCGGTTTGTGCTATACAATCTTTCAGGGCAGAAAATAGCCGCCACTACCACCAATAGTGACGGCTGACCGCTTTAGCGCGGTAAATGCTAAACTATTTGAGGGTAGAGCCGCTTCTATGG
>DKVC01000265.1:3484-16115 GCA_002490995.1 Lachnospiraceae bacterium UBA7188 | reverse complement strand
CGCTTCTATGGCTTTCCCTTTTTCAGAATAACATATCGGCAATGGATTTGCAAGAAATTTTTTTACAATTCCTGACCAATCGAAGTAAGAAGAAGAGAGGAGGGAGGAATGATGAAACGTCAAGTACGGAAGGCGTGGTTCGTAAGCGGCCTCAGAAATTTCTATGCCCATGCAGAAATAGCGGGCATATAGAAATCTGCATGGGCTTATAAAACTATATGTTCTGCTGTTTCTGCACTTTATTTAGAAATTGTCGGAAAATAACTGCTGCCATTTCTTTAGGCAAAAACCAGAAAATGCCCCGGATACATTTGCAAGGGGAGAAAATCTTTTGGTTTGTCTGCCTGCAAATGGAGACGGACGGCAGTGGGCACAATAAAAAGTGGCAGAAAAACGGAGGAGTGGCATTCCGATGAAATATGTAAATGCAGCAGAAATATTGCCGGAGAGATTATTAGGAGAACTTCAGACCTATATTGAAGGGGATGTGCTCTACATTCCCAGAAAAATGTCAAAAAAAGAATGGGGAACCGTCAGCGGCTCCCGGGCTTTCTACAGAGAGCGCAACAGGGAGATACAAAGGCTTTACAGAGAGGGCTGTTCCATGGAGACACTGGCGCGGCAGTATGGCCTGGCGTACAGTACAATCCGAAAAATCGTATATACATAAACAGGGACGCCTGCCGGGGAACAGCAGGCGTCCTTTTTTGCTTCCCGATTTATAATATCAGTAGCTGTTTTCCGGCAGTTTCCGATTTCCGGTGTGGTGACATTTCTTATAATTGTTTTCGTTACTTGTATACCAGTTCTGCTTTTTCTATAATACTTCCAGACGTTTAATAAGGAGTAGGTTATTTTCCGGCAGTATATCCTAAGGAAATGTGAAGAACAGCGAGAGGAGGACGGCATGATCAAAACTACGATAAAGGTCATTGGCGGGATAGCACGCGGCACAAAAAAGCACACGATCTGTTACCTGGCAGGAATGATCCTGCTTGCGATATTTCCGGTCTGTTCCGTTTTACTGATAAAAAATATGGTCAATTATGTAATGGAGCTGGCGCAGGGCGGACAGCCTTACATCAAATTCTTTTTTGGGGTCGGTTTGCTGTTCGTGGCGGAATTACTGGTACAGATCACAAAGTATTCTAATTCATACCGGGAGCAGAGATTAAAGGAAGAGCTGTATTGCGGATTTTCCGATAAGCTTTTGGAAAAGTATGTATCTGTGGAATTCTCCTGCTTTGAAGAGGAACGCTCCAGGAATATCATTCATCATGTGGGAAGCGCTCCCCAGGAATCCCTGTTGGAATATTTTATGACGTTTTTTTCACTTGCCGGGGATTTCATAGAGATATTTGGATATGTAATTGTATTTTTCAGCCTTTCGCCCCTGTTTGGATTATTGGGAACCGGATGTCTTGGAATATTGCTGTGCCTGAATTTCAAACGTGTCGATATGATGGCAAAGCTCTATGATGAACAGACAGAGGATGAAAGAAAAATGCTTTATCTGGATAAACTGCTGTGTACGAAGACAACTCTGCTGGATTTAAAACTAAATAATGCCATAGACTTTGTGCACCATAAGCGGGAAACTCTTTTGCGCGCAATATGGAAGGAAAGATTGCTGAGAACACTGCAGTCGCAGTTCGTATATATGTTCGGGGATATGAGCATGGTTCTGTGGACAGGTCTTGTTGTTTTCTACGTGATATATGGGATAACACATGGTAAATTATCTTACGGCGTCGTGGTTGCCCTGCTCAGTGCCGTACAGTCAATCTATGGATGCTCGGAGTGCCTGGCAAATGATTTTGCATCGATTTTAAAATCAGGGGTCAACATCCGGTATCTCGAAGAGTTTATGGAGCTTCCGGAAGGGAAGAAAACGGAGAAAGTGGAGAAAGCAGAGAAAACGGAGAAAGAGGTGAAGGCAGAGAAAACGGAGAAAGAGGTGAAGGCAGAGAAAACGGAGAAAGTGGGGAAAGCAAAGAAACCGGGGAAAGTGGAGAAAGCAAAGAAACTGGGGAAAGTGGAGAAAGCAGAGACAGCGGAGAAAACGGAGAACAGCGGGACGATGGATGGACAGGGCAGTCTGCAGTTCCATCATGTTTCCTTTCGGTATCCGGATGCTCCAAAAGAGGTGCTGAGGGATGTCTCCTTTTCCATAGAACCGTTTCAGAAGGTTGCGCTGGTAGGGGAAAACGGCTCGGGAAAGACGACAATTGTGAAATTGATATGCGGCTTGTACCAGCCTGCACAGGGAAGAATTACGCTGAATGATATGGATATCTGCAGGCTGCCCTCTGAAGATGCGGTAAAAATATATGGCGCGGCATTTCAGGATTTTTCCAGATATCAGTTTACTGTCCGCCATAATGTGGCCATCGGTTCTGTGGAGAGAATGGGGAACGACAGTGAAGTATTTCAGGCCATGGAGCATGCGCAGGCTTCTGACTTACGGAAAATCATTGATAAACCGCTTGGTATGATAGAGGAGGACGGAATCAATCTCTCCGGAGGCCAATGGCAGAAACTCGCCCTGGCAAGAGCGTATTTTAAAAAGGGGCAGCTGCTGATACTGGACGAACCCACTGCATCCATGGATCCGAAGGCAGAAAGCGAGCTATATGCATCCTTTTTAAAAATGATGCAGAGCCATACCTGTATTGTGGTATCGCATCGCCTTGCAATTGCGAAGCAATGCGATCAGATCATCGTATTGGATAAGGGACAAATCGTACAGAAGGGTTCCCATGATGAGCTGCTTGCGGAGAAAGGATTGTATCAGGAAATGTTTCATGCACAGAGCCAGTGGTATCGTGAAAAGGATGGGTAGAGATGGAAGATAACAGAAAGCAGGAGAAAAAAATAAAAGTCAGGACATTGATGAAAGTATATCATTTTTTCTGGAAATACAGACGCATTGATTCCATTATAGCGCCATTCTATTATATACTGGAAAACTTTTCGCCGGCTGTTTCCACCCTGATCCTGGCCGGTTTTTATCAGGAAGTATATCGGGTGCTGAGCGGAGAGATGCGCAGCGGTTATGGACTGATTACATATGGCGCTGCGTTTATCGTTTATCTTATTGTGAAACAAATCTTACAGTTAATTGCCAGCATATCGACAAATGCGGGAATTTACGAGAAAACTTTATATATCTTAAATGAAAGGCTTTCCGAAAAAGCTTCGGAGCTGCCCCTGATAGCATATGAGAACGCAGAAATCATGAATAAAAAGGAAAAGGCCCAGGAGTGCGTCCATAATGACAGGATTCCAAGTATCTTTATGCTGTCAGTTGTTCTGTCCACTTCGGTTCTCGGCACGGGAGCGCTCATTATTACGCTCGGATCCTGGCATGGATTCCTTGCGGTGATTGCGATAGTGAGTGTCGCCCAATTTTATGCGGCGGCTTATTTTCAGGAAAAGAAGAAGTATCAGCTCAGCCAGGAGCTGACAACAGAAAAAAGACAGCAGGACTATCTGTGGTCACTATTTACGGATGAAAAGTCCATAAAAGAAATGCGCGTCATGGGTTTTGCAGATTATCTGGCGGATCAATGGAAAAAGTCAAGGGATAAGATAAACCGGAAGTTCTGGAGGGAAGAATTATCTGCTCACAGGAATACGATGTATTGCGAATTTATCAGGATAGCCGGGTATATCCTGGGAATTGCCTTTTCTTTCCTGCTGTTGACAGCCGGCCGGATAGAGGCGGGGGTGTTCGGCGCAGTGCTGACTGCGTTTGTGAATGTACAGGCTGTGATAAAAAATCATATCACGTCAATCGGGCGCATTCCGGTATTTTTAGAATATGCGAAAGACTATTTTGATTTTATAGAACTTCCCGGGGAACAGGAAGGAGCTGTCAATATAGGAGAAAAGATTCAGAAAATTTCTTTCAGGAAAGTCTTTTTCCGCTATCCGAATGCAGACGGCTTCACATTAAATAATATAGACCTGGAGATTCATGAGGGGGAGACGGTTGCTGTTGTGGGTGAAAACGGCAGCGGCAAGACGACCTTGACAAAAGTATTGCTGGGCATCTATGCAGCCACAGGAGGGAGTGTAGCTATAAATGATATCCCGATAAACAGCATTGATCAGAAAGATTTGTATAAAAAGATTGCATATCTGTCCCAGGATTATATGGTATACAAAATGTCGTTGCAGGAAAATGTTGTGTTGGCGGATATGCCTGAAAATGCCGCAGAAGATATAAAACGAATCGTGAGTGAAATCGGTCTGGATGATATTGCTGCTGCATGTGGGGATATCAGTCAGGTATATTTTGGCAAGGAATTTGGCGGGATAGAATTGTCCGGAGGACAGGCCCAGCGTCTTGCAATCGCGCGTGCTATCTATAAGGCAGGCAGTCTCGTTATTCTGGACGAGCCAACCTCGGCGATAGACCCGGTTCAGGAAGCGGAAATACTGTCCCAAATCATGAATATGGTCAAAGGGCGGACGGCAATTATTATTTCACATCGAATGAGTATATGTACAAGAGTTGACAAAATAATTGTTATGAAGGAAGGCACAGTCACAGAAACAGGGACGCATGAGGAATTGTTTTGCAGGAATGGCGAATATACGCGTCTGTTTAAAGCGCAAAGCTGCTGGTATGAAGCATGACGGTACCAATTCTTACATAATTGCTACGTTTTTGGACAGCTATTCTTATCTGATTTTGTAATTGCGTATGAATGGCTTAAAATCAAGGTTTTTCAGAGTATTTGCCGGGAAAACTATTTTGTCATTATCCATGATGTGCAACGGAAAAAGTACAAAAAAGGTACAGAACAGACAATCTCTGGTTTAGGAAAAATAGAATTACGAAATACGTGCAAAAGTGAATATGGGGAAGTTTGAGCAGAAGTGGGAGGACTCATTGCGGGTTCTCCCTTTATTCATGCCCGGAGGGAGGTGAGAAAAAATGAAAAGCATCAAAGGCAGGGGAACGTAGTGATGTAGAATGGTTTATGAAAAATCAACAATTATAACAGGACATGGAAAGGAGAATCTTATGTTTGAAAAAATATCATTGGCAGGAGTCAGCAGCCAGGAATGGCTCCGGCTGAGGAAGTCGGGAATCGGCGGCTCTGATGCCGGTGCAATCTGCGGTGTCAATCCCTACAGCAGCGCAATGAAGGTATTCCGGGACAAGACCAGTATGGAAGTAGAAGAACTCAATAACGAGGCAATCCGCATTGGGCATGACCTGGAGGATTATGTGGCGGCGCGCTTCATGGAGGCAACAGGGCTGAAGGTCAGGAAATCCAACTTTATGTACAGGAGTAAGGAGCATCCCTTTATGATTGCGGATGTCGACCGCCTGGTTGTGGGCGGGGATGCGGGGCTGGAATGCAAGACGGCAAGCGCCTATAATGCAGACAAATGGGCGGATGGGAATATCCCGCTCCATTACATTATGCAGTGCTACCATTATATGGCAGTGACTGGGAGGCGCACCTGGTATATTGCCGCAGTTATTCTTGGGCGGGAATTCACTTACCGGAAGCTGGAATGGGATGACGGGCTGGTCAGCCGCCTGACAGAAATAGAGACGGATTTCTGGGTGAACCATGTGGCGAAAGGCATCATGCCGCCGCCGGATGGGAGCAAAGCGTGCGATGATGTGCTCCGGCAGTATTTCCCCACGGCAGGGAAACACAGTACAGTGAGGCTGGCAGGGTTTGATGAAAAGCTGGACCGCCGGGAAGAAATCCTTGGGTTCATTAAGGAGCTGCAGGAAGAGCAGAAGCAGATTGAGCAGGAGATAAAGCTGTTCATGCGGGACAATGAGCGTGCGGACAGTGAGAAGTACCACGTCACATGGAGCAACGTCAGCACTACGAAGCTCGACACAGCCCGCATAAAAGCTGAATGCCCCGGGCTGTATGCAGATTATGCGAAGCCTTCCAGTTACAGGCGGTTTGAAGTGAAGGCTGCGTAAAGGATGCAGGGCAGGGGGAAACGTAAAAATTGGTGATAGTCAATAACTGTGTTGGTTTCCGGGTTTTGGTTATATCAAGATGCCGTGTTTATGGTACTTCCGGGCCGTGCCAACACATATGTTGACTGGCGCCTAAAAATTAATACTGTGGATGATAAGGGAGCTGGGGAAATTTTCTGTAGGCTCCCCTTTTATGATGAAGGCGTTAGACAATAAGGGTGCTGTTCCTGGATTTTGGCTATATCTGGCTGCTGTATTTATGGCACTTCCAGGCTGCGCCAGCACATATGCCGCTGACACCATTATGAAAAAAGTGAGGAGAATGGAAGGATGGAAATGAATTATTTTGCGGACAGGATATGCAAAGCAGTAGGTAAGGAGCTCGGAAAGGATTACGAGGTTAAAGTACAGCAGGTGCGGAAGAATAACGGCATCTGCCGGACAGGGCTTCTGGTTCTGGAAAAAGATGGGAATACAGCTCCCACAGTTTATCTGGAAAGTTTCTATGAGGCTTATAAAAATGGGATGCCCGTTGGAAGGATTGCCGGCAGCATAGTGCGTATCTACAGGGAGAACCCGGTAAAAGGGAATATTGACCTGGAATTTTTCCGGGACTTCGGGAAATTACAGGACAGGATCTGCTACAGGCTGGTGGGAAAGAAGGGAAATGAAACCCTTCTGGAAGGGATACCACATACGGATTACCTTGACCTGGCCATATGCTTTTTTTATGCCTACTACAGTGATAGGGTGGGGGAAGGGAGCATCCTTATACATAATTCCCATATGGAGATGTGGCATACCTGCACGGAAGAACTGTTCCGGCTGGCCCGGGTGAATACGCCTGTGCTTTTTCCATGGAAATATGGTACACTGTGGGAGATAGTGAGAGAGGATATACAGGCAGGACAGGAAGAAGACGGGGAAGAAGCTGCCCTGCAGGCATCTGTCCCTGATGTCATACCCATGAGGATACTGACCAACAGCAAAAGGAACTATGGGGCGGCATGCATCCTGTATCCCGGGGTTCTGGAGGAAGTGGCGCAAAGGATGGGAGGAAGTTTTTACATCCTTCCCAGTTCTGTCCATGAAGTAATATTTATGCCGCATGACAGGATGCGCCCAGAGGAAGCCCTGAAAGAGATGATATACGATATAAACAGGTCGCAGGTGGAGCCGGAAGAGGTGCTTTCCGACAGCCTGTATTATTACGATGCAGAAATGAAGGAAACCAGGCTGCTGTAAAACAGGGGGAAGCTGCTGCAGGCCCCGCTGGTGCATGGGTATAATGTACCGGCACAGTGGTGCTGCTGGTTTGTGGTCGGTGTTTGGACGTCATCAAAAGACCTGACAGCGCTACAGGGACATATAATGCCTTTCCAATATGGAAAGATTCAAAAGGCAATATACACTTTGAATCCGGCAGGGAAATTCACAGCAGGAAAAATTATGCCATATAGTTGAGAAACGGAAAAAATGTGTTATAATGAAGAGGAACAGGGAAAGGAATGGCAAATGGGCGATACGAAAATACAATGGCATCCTGGTTTTGTGGCGGCAATGAACCTGGAATTTGAAGATAACAGGGGCGCTCTCATTTTTGAAAAAGAGTATAACCTGAACACAAGGCCGCTGGAAATTGACCTCCTGGTGATTAAAAAGGAACCGGGTGTCCAGATGGTCAATGAGATAGGGAAGCTGTTCCGTGGGCACAATATTGTAGAGTACAAGTCACCGGAGGACCATATGGATATTGATGCTTTTTATAAGGCAAATGCATATGGCTGCCTGTATAAGGCTTATGGCGAGTCCGTAAATGAGCGCCCGGCGGATGATATTACCATATCCATTATCCGGGATGCGAAACCGGAGGGGCTGTTCCGGTATTTTAAGGAACATAATATCCGAGTAGAAAATCCGTATGCAGGCATTTATTATGTCCTGGATGCAGTTCTGTTCCAGACGCAGATTGTTGTGGGAAGAGAATTGAGTCAAAAAGAGCATACATGGATCAAAGCTCTGTCTGACCGGGTACAAAAGCAGGAGATGCGGGAATTACTGGAACGCGTACACAGCCTTAAGCAGAAACTTGACAGGGAACTGGCAGATTCCGTACTGGAAGTAAGCATTGGGGCAAACTGGAAGATAGTGGAAGAGCTGAGAGGAGATGACAGTATGTGCAAAGCATTGTTGGAGATTATGGAACCGGAGATTAATAAAATAGTTGAATCCAAAGTTCAAAAATCCATTATAAACGCTGTGAGAAGTTTCCGCGACCTGGGCGCAGATGATAAGCGAATCCAGGAAATATTGGTGAAAAATTATGAGCTTACGCCGGAAGAGGCAATCCAGTATTTGTAATGAGGCAGTAAGGAAATGTCTACAAATAACTGCTGCAAGTTTATAGCAATTTTTATTGTATTTCCAGGCTTTTGCCTAAAGAAGTTGCAGCGGTTATTTTCCGACAGTTCCTAAAAGAGACCGTCAGATAATTGAAAAGAATCTTATAGGAAAGGGAGCATTTCTGTGCAGGGGATGCTCCCTGTTTTTTATGGGGAGAACCTGTGGAGGGTTCTCCTTTTTATATGGAATACCGTAAATGTCTGTCGGTGGAAATGCATAACATGCATATTTCTGCAATGTATACTCACGGTTAGAAACATTTTCCACCGTAAATGTATAACAAGGTCACTGCTGTGAAAGTGACCTTTAGACCGCCAGCTGTAATCATGCCATAAGCAGTCTGGTCAATTCTGGCGGTCCTGAGTATAGTACAGAAAGCAGTAAATGTGCAGGTTCACGGGTTATATCTGAAGGCGCAGGAGACTGGAAGACAATAAAGGCAGAAAATACCTGCCGGAAAATACAGAGAGGAGATACCAGTGTCAGACAACAGGATGGAAAATAACAGGGTAAATGTAACAGGGAAGATTTGTTCAGGGTTCAGGTACAGCCACCAGGTTTTTGGGGAAAAGTTTTACATGGCAGATATCAGCATCAGCAGGGAGAGCGGGTATGCGGATATCATACCGCTCATGCTTTCGGACAGGATTCTGGATGTAAGGCAGGATTATACCGGATCCATGGTAAATGTAACAGGGCAGTTCCGTTCGTATAACCGGCATGAAGAGGGGAAGAGCAGGCTGGTGCTTTCCGTATTTGTGCAGGAGGCTGAATTCCTGGAGGAAGAGCCTGGGAAGGACAGGGAAAACAACCGGATTTCCCTGGAAGGCTTTGTCTGTAAGGAACCAGTGTACAGGAAAACACCCCTGGGGAGGGAGATTGCGGACATCCTCCTGGCGGTAAATAGGGCCTATGGAAAATCGGATTACATCCCCTGTATTGCCTGGGGAAGGAACGCAAGGCTTGCAGGGCGGCTTGAAGTAGGGATGGCCGTAAAGATGCAGGGAAGGATACAGAGCAGGGAGTACGTGAAATGGCTCCCGGAGGGAAAGCCGGAATCCCGGGTGGCCTATGAAGTATCCGTCAGCATGATGGAACCGGAGGCAGGAGGGGATGAGCCATGAGGGTGCCGATTGTCAGGCTGGAGATGGTGGTGGACGGGTATGCCGAATACCTGCGGGATCCGCTGTCCTCATCCGGGAAGGCTGCAGAGTGGATAGAGAGAAATATAATCCGGCATTCAAACAGGGAGCATGTAATAGTGGTCGGGTGTGATGCCGGTGGCCGGGCAACGTACATAGACGAGGTTGGGAGAGGGTCTGTTGACTACTGCCCCGGCGCCATACCGGAGATATTTAAGGCTGCAATTATGAGCAATGCCACGCGTATCTTCATATTCCATAACCACCCGGGAGGTGACCCCGCGCCGTCCCGGGTGGACAGGGAGTTCACAAGGAAGGTCAGGGAAGCGGGTGAGCTGCTGGAAATAGAACTGACCGACCATATCATAATCGGCAGGAATGGGGCTTATTACAGTTTTATGGAAGACAATCTGCTGGATGGCAGCCCTGGCACTGATGGGAGCTGACCATGACGGGGCTTTATAAAGGAAAGGGCATGGAAGGAAATCAGAACCATTGGGCAGAAAGTCTGATGGAAATAAGGGACAGCAGCCAGCTGAAAGCGGCATATGGTATATTGAATGACATGCAGGGAATGAAAGCGCTGCCGGGGATGGAAGAAGCCGTGCAGAAGCACATAAAGCAGCTGAAAAGGGATATCAGGATATTCTTACGGTTTCCTACGATGTATAAGCCTGACCCGGACATAACGTCATCCTGCACAGTGGAAAGATGGAAAGAGGTGGAAGCCATGGCAACAAAAGAACAGGAGAAGAAAGCCCTGGAAAAGATCAGGGAGATTGTGGACAGCCTTGGGGAAGGGAGCTGCGTTGGAACTGCCATGGACGGTGTATGGGAAGTGGCAGAGCAGAATATTGACCTGGATACCGCATTCAGCTTAAAAGAGCAGAAGATAATGCTGGAAAGGGAGATGGAAGCGCAGGTGGAGAAAGCAGCAGGGCTGGAGGAAGTGGTAAAGAAGCAGGAGGAAGAACTGGAAATACTGTACAATGATATGGCGGAAGCATCCAGGCTGGCGGAGAAGCGGAAGATGCCGCAGGAGATATACAGGCAGCTCATAAATATCATTGAGGAAAAGATGGAACTGGAAGCACGGCAGATGGAAGAGGCGGCAGACAAATGGGCAGACAGCATTGGCAGGGAGGAAGAAGCGGCGTGGACAGACCTTAAGCTGCAGGCGGATGCATTCAGGC
Source organism: Lachnospiraceae bacterium UBA7188 (assembly GCA_002490995.1). Taxonomy (GTDB): domain Bacteria; phylum Bacillota; class Clostridia; order Lachnospirales; family Lachnospiraceae; genus Acetatifactor. The sequence continues at coordinate 5,412 of DKVC01000265.1, read as the reverse complement.
AGCACAGGCGGCAGAGGAAGGCCGGCAGCAGCCTCCTGCTGGTGCTGGCGAAGTATGGGGAAGAGGAAGGGGAGGAGGGAGGAAGCAGTGCCAGGTATATATCATCAGTGTAGGATTATGGAAGGCCATTACGGTATTTTTCCATCTTTCCATCTGTTCCACCACATGGTAAGGCTATGGATACTTCCAGTCTTACGAATGGATTATCCGGTGGAAATGGTGGAATTATGGAATCTGTCCGTATTGGAAAGAGACTGGTACAGGCATTGGAGCCAGGGTTATTATGGCGCGGTGAGCTGAAAATATGCAAAGGAGGGCTGGATTATGATTAAGCTGGCCAGTGGGAAGTACATTATCGGTTTTGATAACGGCTACCAGTTCGGGAAGACAGCGCGGACCCTGTTTGATAACGGGGTCCACGCCATGGGAAAGGTGGAGCCGTCAGTCATGGAACACTCGCTGAAGTACGGCAGAAGGTATTATAAAGTCGGCGAAGGGAGGGCAGCGATCACGGAGGATAAAGTCTCAGATGAGGATGCGAGGCTGCTGACAATGGCAGCGGCGGCAAAAGAGCTTTCCGTGGAGGGGATACGGAAAGCGGAGATTATCCTTGCGGTGGGGCTGCCCTTTTCCGATTATGGGCGTGAGAAGGGGCAGCTGCTGGAATATTACAGCCAGAAGCCTGCACTGCGGTTTGAGTTTGAGGGAGTCCGGTATGATGTGGAAATAAGCCGCACATTTGTATTCCCCCAGTGCTATTCCGCAGTCGCCCCGCGCCTGGGGAACATGAAGGACGATTACCTGGTTGTGGATGTGGGGAGCAAGACAACGGATGTGGTATGCCTGGAGCGTGGGATCCCGGTGGAGCGGAGATGCATCACCATTGAGAGGGCTATGGTGAAGTGGGTGCGGCAGATACAGGGAAATCTGCAGGTGCAGTATGGAAGGGACATTCCAGAGGATGAGGTCCTGAAAGTTATCCTGAAAAAGGAAAGTTTTCTTCCCAGGGCATATGCCGACCTGGTGCGGAAAGGCATCCGGGAGCAGGTACATATGCTGGAGCTGGAACTGGAAGAGCGGGGCTACAGGCTGGACTATATGAACGTCATCTATGTCGGCGGTGGCGCGGTGGCGCGGTGGCGGTGAAGAATTTTTCCGGACACAGGCCAAATGTCGCTTACGATTGTGACATCCATGCCAATGCAAAAGGCTATGAGTACCTTGCTTACCAGATACTCAGGAAGCAGGGGGCGGCATGACATGGCTAAAGACCGGGTTATTACGCTCCGGTTCCAGGAGCGAAAAGTTGTGGACATGGAGATGTACCGGATGCTGGAAGAGGGCAGGAAAGGAATGGGACTTTCAATGCCTGTTTATGTAAAAGGCATTCTCCGGCAGCATTTTGACGGCGGGGAGCATGGAATGGGAACTGATGCGGGAATGGATGCATGCATGGAACGGCTGCGGGAAATCGTGCATGGTGAGCTGGCTTCCCAGAGTGATGTTATTGCCGGGATGCTTGAAAAGATAGCGGAGGGGTTCCCGGAAGGGGCAGGAAGGGCAGGGAAGACAGGCGGGCTGTCGGAAGGGGATGAAATCCTGCCGGGTTACAGTGACAGCTTCCCGGAAGGATTTGACAGTATATTGGAGAAGTTCATGTAAAGTAATTGAGGCATACCGGAGTGGGGTATGCCTCTTTTACGTTACAGGGAAAGGTGAGTTACAGGGAAAGGTTTTGCTGCAAAAATTTAGCAGCAGAAAGTAGTTTGAAGTAATTTGGTGCAAATTTGCAGCAAAATGGATTTTTTTCAAAGAGCACTGCTACAAAAATTTAGCAGATTATTCTGGCAGCCTGTTTTATCTGCCTGTGTCAGGTACAGGCAAATGCGGCTGTTTATCTTGATGGCTTAGGAATTGTCGGAAAATAA
>DKVC01000265.1:0-3250 GCA_002490995.1 Lachnospiraceae bacterium UBA7188 | reverse complement strand
AAAATTGCTGCAAACTTGTAGCGGTTATTTGTAGACACTTCCTTACTCTGCCTGCCCGTTCCTGGTACAGGCAGATGTGGTTGTTTATCAATGATGGAATACAGGTAATTGTGATGAAATGATTTGATTTTGAAGGAGGAAAAGGCATGGATATGCAGCAGATTATTGGGCAGGCGGAACAGAATATCCGCCAGGCGCTTCAGGATTACAGGAGATACACCACACGGACAGAGGTACTGGATGACGTGTCGGATACATTTATCAGGAACCTTGCCAGGGACAGCTCTTTTGCAAAGCAGGGACTCAGGGAGCTTTTCAGCAGGTCGCCTGTATGGGATGGAAAGCTGGATGCCCTGGTTATCAACGGGACGAGGACGCATGACCCGGATTACGACAGGGTACGGAGCCTGGCAATTGAAATCCTGTATCCTGCGATTGAGAGGGCAGAAAATGACAGAGATAAATATTATCGGATTTATAATGCGATTGACTTTTTTTCATATCCATATAACGGCTGCCTGCAGGAGGCGGGTATCCAGGCTATCAGGGAGCTTGCGCCGAAAGCCTATGAGCCGGGCAAAAAGCGGAGCAGGGTATTTAAGGCGCTCTGTGTATCCCTTGGGGTGGCGGATGAAACCGCAGGGAGCGAATTCCAGAGGCTGTATGCGCAGTTTGCGGATGAACTGTCGGCGAAGCAGATTGGCTTTAAACTGTATGTCTCCATAAACCCGGCACATTTCCTGACAATGAGCAACCCCAAAGCAGACAGCCGCGGTTGTACCCTGATAAGCTGCCATTCCTTTAACTCGACGGATTACCAGTATAACAATGGCTGTTCCGGGTATGCAAGGGATAATGTAAGCTTTATTGCCTTTACTGTTGATGATCCTGATAACCCTGAACTGCTGAATAACCGCAAGACCACACGCCAGGTTTTTGCGTATAAGCCCGGCAATGGGCTGCTTCTGCAGAGCAGGATGTATAACACTTCCGGCGGGACGCACGAGGCGCAGGGCGATTCCAGGCTTTACCGCGACCTGATCCAGCGTGAGATTTCCATGCTGGAAGGGGAGCCGAACCTGTGGAAGACATACCCATACTGTGGCGGGCATGAGGGCTGCGTTAAGACAGCCGGGGGCTTTGGGGGATATACGGACTGGACACATGCGGAATTCGACGGGAAGGTCAGCATCCGGGCGGACCATGGGCATGATTACAGGCCTTTGACGGTAGGTGCTGCGGGGCTGTGTATCTGCTGCGGGAAGGAAACCAGTGAGTATCTGTATTGCGGCGGGGAAGAGAAAGTCTGTGAAGAAGGTATACGCCGATGCGACAGCTGCGGTGAGATTTGCTGCGAAAGGATTGAAGCTTATGGAAGGGATGGGAGGTCATGCTTCGTCTGTGAGGACTGCCTGGGCAGATTCTATACCCGCTGTGAGGACTGTGGTGAATACTGCCATAATGACTGTATAAGGGAACTTGGAAGCGGAGAATATGTCTGTACCGGCTGTATGGAGGGTGACGGCTATGCCTGCTGTGAGGAATGCGGTGATTACTACCGTGATGAAGATGTATATTCTGTGGTAAATGAAGATGGCGAAAGCGTTTATGTCTGCCGGAAATGCCATGAGGGATATGAAGAATGCCCGGAGTGCAGGGAATATGTAAAAATCAGGCCGTTATTCAGGGGGACAATGTGCCCTGCCTGTGAGGCGGTGTTTGAAGGGAGGGTGCCTGCATGAGAAAGCTGGAAGATTTCCTGAAGCCGACACAGAAAGAGCTTTTTGATATGCTGTGTAAGATGTATAAGGGCTGTGCGGCAGTTTGTAAAAGGTATTATATTCTTGTCCGGGGTGCAGCTCCGGTTCTGCTGGTGGCACATCTGGACACGGTTCACAGCAGCCCGGTCCGGGAGATATGTATATCACAGGATGGGAATGTGCTGATGTCGCCGCAGGGGATTGGGGGCGATGACCGCTGTGGTGTTTATGCGCTGGTAACGGTTTATGAAAAGTCAAAAGTAAAGCCATGGCTCCTGTTTACCTGTGATGAGGAAACAGGATGTACTGGCGCGCGTAAGTTTGCAGAGATGCACAGAAAAGGAAAGCTGGCGGATGGATTAGATACATTAAAAATTCTTCTGGAGATTGACCGGAAAGGGAAGGAGGATGCCGTTTATTATAACTGTGATAATCCTGAGTTTGAAGATTATATTGCGGGGAAAGGATTTAAGACAGAAATGGGTTCGTTCAGTGATATCTCCGTTATTGCGCCGGAGCTTGGCGTGGCGGCAGCCAACCTTTCGTCCGGCTATTATAATGCCCATACACTTCATGAATATATTAACCGGAAGCAACTTGATGCTGTCGTGCGGAAGGTTACAGGGATTGTTGCTGAAACCGTGAATCCGGGCTTCCCGAAGTATGAGTACGTGGAGGGATTTCCTGGCTATGGGCGTTGGGGACAAAAAACAGGGAAGAGCTGGGGTGCAGGAAAGGTGCCGTGGCAGTTATCCCTGGCGGAAGAGCGGGATTTCTTAAAGACTGTACCGGAAAATATCAGGGATGATTATGAGGTTTTGCTTGATTACTATACGGTCAGGGAATTGGAAGAATGGCGGGCTGATTATGGAGACCAGATTATTCCGAAGATATGTGAAACTGAGTCCGGCTGCAGCTACAGCAGGTACAGGGAGATGGTAGATGGAGAAACAGCAGGGAAACAGAAGGAAGGCATATAAGAAATGTATATAAAGGATATTGAATGTACGAAAGATACGCCTGTCATTTGGGGCTGCGCTGATACACCTGTATATGGGAAGGTTAAAGATATGTGTTGCGGATGCTGGTAAGCAGCCTGGACCGGTCAGGGGAGCTGGGAGGACGGGCGGCAGACAGGCGGGGCACATGCCGTGCTGAGGATGGCAGCATTAAGCCTAGTTAAAATCTGAGTTGTGGTAAGAGTGGCTCCCTTTAGACAGGGACAGGAAGATGAAAATCCTTATTTAAAGGGAGCCCATTCATACTGGTAGCAGGGGCTTACAAAATGCTGTTCTGGGATGTGTGAGAAAGTTTGTGGTTTTGTATGGAAACAGAGGAACTGGCTGCCTGTAGTCCTCAGTAGGTTAGACGAGATCTGTATAATGTTTATTTTTTGTTTCGTTCAAAATATAAGCAGAGAAAAGTATGGGAAATATTTGGGAAGATATTTTTAGATTCGCTTAAATTTAGCCTGAATTATTCATGCGGAT
>DKVC01000175.1 GCA_002490995.1 Lachnospiraceae bacterium UBA7188 | reverse complement strand
TAAAACTTTGGCAGCAGTCAAAGCCTTCCAGAAAGAACACAGGCTTACAGTTGATGGCATTGTAGGGGCTAAGACCTGGGCGGCGCTGGCGGCATAATAAAGTGGGCAGATGGGCTGTTAAGTCCCTGCTTTTGCAGCATAAAATATCGGGGATGGTATTGAATCCTCCCGATATTTCTGATACAATTTTTACAGGCGAAATGTTAAAAATAATTTGATATAGTTTTCATTAATTTTTTCCCGTTAGCAACATGTTAGCGACAAATATGGCCAGAACGTGCAGTGACGGCGGGACTTTGAAAAAACAATCTTTAAGGAAGTATTAAAAAATAAATTTACAGGATTCTGCTGGAGAATGAGGGCACAAAGGCAGTTCCTGAGGTAATATCCAGCCATAAGGAACAGGGAGGAGAAAATAGATGGGTGAAGTATTAAATGTGGAAGAAATCTTTGCCAGCAAGGTATTTACCTTTGGCAAAATGAAAGAAAGGCTTCCCAGAAGCATTTATAAAGAAGTACAGAGACTGATGGATGAGGGCGGGGAGCTGTCGCTTGCCACGGCCGATGTGATCGCAAAGGCCATGAAGGACTGGGCGGTGGAAAACGGGGCGACCCATTATACCCACTGGTTCCAGCCGCTGACAGGCATCACTGCGGAGAAACATGACGCTTTTGTCACGCATCCTGACGAGGACGGCAGGATGATTATGGAGTTTTCCGGCAGGGAGCTGATCAAGGGAGAGCCGGATGCATCTTCGTTTCCTTCCGGAGGCCTGCGGGCTACCTTTGAGGCCAGAGGGTATACGGCATGGGACATCACTTCCCCGGCCTTTTTGAAAGAAGATGCCACCGGCGTCATCCTCTGTATTCCCACGGCATTCTGCTCCTATACAGGGGAGGCCCTGGATAAGAAAACGCCGCTGCTGCGTTCCATGGAGGCGCTGAGCCAGCAGGCGCTGCGGATTGTGCGCCTTTTCGGCAATATTTCCGCGAGAAAGGTAGTGCCCAGCGTGGGGCCGGAACAGGAATATTTTCTGGTGGACAGGGCGAAGTATCTGCAGCGGGATGATCTGATTTTCGCCGGACGTACGCTGTTCGGAGCGCCGGCTCCGAAAGGGCAGGAGCTGGAGGACCACTATTTCGGCACTATTCGGGAACGGGTGGGAGCTTATATGAAAGACCTGAATGTAGAGCTGTGGAAGCTGGGCGTGACGGCCAGGACACAGCACAACGAGGTGGCGCCCGCACAGCACGAGCTGGCCCCGGTGTACGAGACGGCAAATATTGCGGTGGATCACAATCAGCTGGTGATGGAAACCATGAAAAAGGTTGCGGGAAGACACGGGCTTACCTGCCTGCTTCATGAGAAGCCCTTCGCGGGAGTCAACGGTTCCGGAAAGCACAATAACTGGTCCCTTGGAACTGACAATGGTGTCAATATGTTGGATCCCGGCGATACACCTAATGCAAATATTCAGTTTCTGCTGGTTCTGGCATGTATCATGAAGGCAGTGGACACCCATGCGGATCTGCTGCGCCAGAGCGCTTCCGATGTGGGAAATGACCACAGACTGGGAGCCGACGAGGCGCCGCCGGCTATCATTTCCATTTTCCTTGGAGAGCAGCTGGAGGATGTGGTAAAACAGCTGGTGGAAACCGGTGAGGCCGCCCACTGTCTGGAGGGAGGCAAGCTGGAGACCGGTGTGTCCACCATTCCGGAATTCGAAAAGGATGCCACCGACAGGAACAGGACATCACCGTTTGCCTTCACCGGAAACAAATTCGAATTTCGCATGGTGGGCAGCTCGGATTCCGTGGCCAGTCCCAATACCACATTGAATGCCATTGTGGCGGAAGCATTCTGCGAGGCGGCGGATGTGCTGGAGCAGGCGGAAGATTTCGAACTGGCTGTGCATGACCTGATCAAGGAATATATGACAAAGCATCAGAGGATTATTTTCAATGGAGACGGCTATTCCGAGGAATGGGTGGAGGAAGCGGCAAGGCGGGGACTGCCCAATATCAAATCCACGATAGAAGCCGCATGTACTCTGACTACGGAGAAGGCGGTGCGCCTGTTTGAGAAATTCGGTATTTTCACAAGAGTGGAGCTGGAGTCACGGGAGGAGATTATCTACGAGACTTATGCGAAGACAATCCGGATTGAAGCCAACACCATGATTGATATGGCAGGGAAGAAATACATACCGGCAGTTATCAGGTATACAAAGTCCCTGGCGGATGCGGTAATTGCTGTGAAGGAGGCGGGCGCAGAGCCGGCGGCACAGCGGGAGGTGCTGCTTCAGGTGAACGAGAAGCTGACAGAGACGAAGAATGCGCTTGCCCGCCTGGAAAAGGCTGCCGGGGAAGCCGCAGCGATGAAAAATGCCAGGGAGCAGGCCTTTTTCTACAAGGATACGGTCAGGAAAGCCATGGAAGAGCTGAGGGCGCCTGTAGACGAGCTGGAGAGAATTGTGGATAAGGATGTATGGCCGGTGCCTTCCTATGGGGAGCTGACGTTTGAAATTTAAAGGTCAGCTCCGGAGTTACCGAAAATTTTCGGCAAAAAAAATAATTTTTTTGAATTAGGGTATTGCAAAATGGAAATACTTCGTGTATAATATGTCAAGTGATGTGACATAGGGCTATCGCCAAACGGTAAG
>DKVC01000033.1 GCA_002490995.1 Lachnospiraceae bacterium UBA7188 | reverse complement strand
ACATGCTAATTCCCCCTACTGATTATTTTATAAAAAGAATATACTTTTCAAGCTCTTGCTCAGTAAAAAAATGTCTTAATTTCCTTCTGTCCACACATTTTTGCTTTATATAATCTATGTTTCCCATTATCTTGATTCTTACCAAAAAGGAATCTTTTTTTACCAGAGATCCAAACTTTTTTACACTACCTCCCTGTCTACAGGATACCTTTAATAACACTTCTTAACGACTCCCTGTCTTTCGCAATTAAAAACCGCATCTGATCCACATCGTTCTTCAGATATTTACCATTCAACTCATGGACCATTTCCCCATCAATTATCTTAAGCCGATTGCTTTTCGTCTTGGGAATGGCTTCATTGTACAATACAGCAATTTGGGGATGAATTGGCAGATATATGTTGTTCGGCATAAGCCCGCGCTCCTCTGTATCACATAAGCTATATATCGCCGGAAAACTGCTTGTGATAAATGGCTCCCCATCAGAAACCAGAAAAGCATAGTTCATCTCTAAAATTCGAGGTGCAAGCCTTGAGCCGTTGAATTCCTCTGTGAGCCATACTTTTTTATCTGCCGCCTTTACTAAGGAATCAATATCGCCCAGACCCATTATCTGTATGATCTGCTCTATCGCCTGTATCTCATCATTCATTTTCAGCTCTTCAAGGGGCAGGCCTGACTCAAGCCGCTTTAATGACCAGGGATTCCTGACAAATATATTTGCGACAAAGCTTGCAAGCAGCTCCTTTTCTTTGTGGCCGCATATCAGCGCATTCCTGTTTTGGGGATTCCTGCATATATCAACTATGCGTTTAAGCAGTAGGCTATATTCTCCCTCCCTGCCTGCAAAATAGTCTTCAATCTGGTTTTCCAGCACAAACTTTCCCAATTTGGGGTCTTCTTCCTTCCAGGGCGTCTCATATAGGTATTTCTCATAACAGACTTCCTTTGGGGCCTGGAAATAATATTCTCCTTTTACCCTGTCATAAACCCATAATTTATTATCGTCAGATGTAAAGTTCCTAAGATAGAACTGAGGGACATAATGCTGCTTCTTAGTCATGCCCTAATCCCGCCTCCACTTCATCTGCCGTTATCCACCCTCTTTCCTCTGCTGAATCCTCTCCTTCTGCCAATGCGGCCAACAGCCCTTGAGAAGCATCCAGTTTATCGAAGACATCCCCATAGGAAGCATATCCTGATTTTGAAGCAGCAACCCTCGCAGCTTCCTTAAGCACCTCCCCTATAGCCTGACGTGCCTGATTTACCTCATCCCTAAAATGCTCACGCAGGTTGCCTCTGTATCCCTGGTTAATCAGATCCACCATAATCTGTTCTGCAAATTCCATCTGTTGCACAGCCTCCCATAATTTAAGCCTTCAAGTCGCTTTTAACTTAAAGGCTTTTTCCCATCTTCATTCCCTGAAAATCCTCAAAATCTTTTCCCTGCTGTCCACCAGCATATGGAAGACCCTTAATATGTACACAGTCTGCTCCCTTTCATCAATCAGGAAATAGATTTTATAGTTTTTATAATAGATCTTCCTGATTCCGTACCTTGCCAGCTCCTCGTCTTCATCCAGTTCGTGGCTCTGCGGAAACAGGCTGAGACTGTTTATCACCTTCCGGAAACCTTTTACCATACTGACCGCCGTTTCCGGAGACTTCAGTTCAAAGGCGATGTAGTCCGTCTGGTCTGCAATGTCCTCCTCCGCCAGTGGCAGGGTAACCACCTTATACTCTTTCATTGGTATACCTTTTTTCCAGTTCGTCAAAAAACTCGTTACAGTCGCGGCCTTTTCCTGCGGCAATGTCCCGGTAGCTTTCCATTACCATTTCCCGTATCTGCTTCTGGCTTTCATCTATCTCTCTCCGATAATCCAAAACCTGCTGTGCTGGACTCATACAACCCACCTCTTTCCTTTAAATGTATCTTTAGTATAACCAAAAACACCCCTTAATACAAGGAACAAATTTGTTAAATTTCTGCCCCTGCTTCCCAAAGGCTTTCCAATTCTGGGAAAAACACCATTTCTTCCCCATCCGCACCACTGGCACAACATTGGCACTAAACTTTCCCAAACTGGCACATCATTGCGATTTACAGCGCAAATCCCATATGTTAGAATGGATATCGTGATAATCCATACACCGGCGGGCACACCTATGCGGCCCCGCCACACAGGAGACGCAGGCAAGAGGCCCCCACCCCGGCTTCCCGCCTGCGTTCCTTATTTTCAGTAGGATCATGCATTCACAGACGGCACTGCGCAGTCAATTGGATAAAGGTTGGAAAAATAATTCGCTGTTTGCATCTCCCTCAATTCGCCGTCCGACAGACGGGGACTGGGCGGAGTATGTGAAGGGCGTGGATGACTACCTTCATGGGCTGGAGCAGAAAAAACAGCAGGAATGATATTACCGGAGTGGTGCCAGAAGGCGCTGCCCCGGTTTTTTATGTATACAATATGTAAAATCCCCTGTTTTTTACATAACGCTGTTGGCTTTTACTTACACCATGCGTATAAAACAGTAAATAAAAGATAAAGGAGCTGACAGCTATGTACCAGAAGATTATCGTGCCCATAGACCATGGGAACAGGAACATGAAGACCGAGCACAAAGTATTCACTTCCGGATTCGTGGAGGGGGACTGCAGGCCCGCGCTGGGCGAGTACCTGCATTATGACGGGCGCTATTATGCCCTTGCGGAGCAGCGGATACCCTATATGCGGGACAAGACTGTGGATGACCGTTTCTTCATCCTGTCGCTGTTCGCGGTGGCGATGGAGGCGGAGAAGCAGATGCTTGATACGCAGGATACCATCCTCCAGGCAGTGCTGCCGGTGGGGCTGCCCCCGAAGCATTACGGCGCACTGTACCGGAAGTTCGAGGACTATTTCAGGGGCAGGGGCGTCCAGAAGTTCACCTACAAGGGCATTCCCTATAAGGTGGAGATTACCGATGCGGCTGCCTTCCCGCAGGATTATGCCGCAGCCATGACCGTCTATCAGAGGATAGCGGAGTTCAACAAGGTCATCACGGTGGACATCGGGGGCTTCACGCTGGACTACCTCCTGATCCGGAGCGGCAGGCCGGACCTGGGGGTATGCGACTCACTGGAGAAGGGCGTCATCAAGCTCTACAATGACGTGGCCTCCCGCATCAACTCCGAGAAGGACATCCTGCTGGATGACACGGACATCGACCGGATCATCAGGGGAGAGCGGACGGACTATGACGGGGAGGTCCTGCGCATCGTGGGGGACATGACCAGGACCTTCGTGGACGACATCCTGGGGACGCTCAGGGAGCGGGGGCTCGACCTGAAGACCAGCTGCATGGTGTTCATCGGCGGCGGGGCGATGCTGCTCAGGAAATACCTGGAAAGCTCGGACAAGATCGGACGCAGCATCTTCGTGGAGGACATCTGCGCTAATGCGAAGGGCTACGGCCTGCTCTACCAGATACAGAGGAAAGGCAGGTAACTGCCATGGGGAAAAAGAACGCATTTGTGACCACCATAGGGTTCAACAAAAACGACCCCGCCCATGTGCAGGTGGCGGAGTTTTTGAACAGCATGGAGCGGGGGAAGGCGCAGTACATCGTCAATGCGGTGCTGGCATACCAGAACGGGGCACAGGCCGGGGATATGCCCCATGCAGGGCAGGCGGTGGACTATGAGAGGATACGGCAGTTTGTGCTGCAGGTGCTCAGGGAGCATGAAAGGCAGGAGACGCCTCACGCAGATATGGTGGAAGAGCCGGCCAGGCCGGATGCTGCAGAGGAAAGGGAGGATGCTTCTTTTGGATTTGACAAGGATGCCCTGAACGGCATCATGTCATCACTGGAGGCGTTCAAGGGGTAAGGGAAAGGGAGCCTGCAGGACATTCTTCATTGTCCCGGCTCCCTTTTCCCCAGCAGCTCGTCTGTGGATATGTTA
>DKVC01000023.1:8292-18293 GCA_002490995.1 Lachnospiraceae bacterium UBA7188 | reverse complement strand
TTATTTTCCGACAATTCCTAAAGTGCCGGATGTTTATTTTACAATATAAGGATTTAATAATTCCAGTACTTCATCAGCGCCTTCTTCCGTGTGGATGTTCAGGTCGATGGGCTTTGACAGATCCAGACTGAAGATTCCCATAATGGACTTTGCATCCACAACGTATCTGCCGGATACCAGGTCAAAATCGTAATCGAACTTGGATATGTCATTTACGAAGGACTTTACTTTGTCGATGGAGTTTAAAAAAATCTGTACTGTTTTCAATGGACCATACCTCCTTGATTATATTCAGTTTCTTATAAGTAATATTAATGGCTGGGATAAGAAAAGTCAAGGCGAAAACCGTACAAAAAAAGTGAGGAAACATTATGAAAACTGTGGCATTATACAATCTTGGCTGTAAAGTAAATTCCTACGAAACGGAGGGTATGGGACAGAAGCTGCGGGAAAAGGGCTATAAAATTGTGTCTTTTGAGGAAAAAGCCGATATTTATATCGTGAATACCTGCACGGTTACCAATATTGCGGATAGAAAGAGCCGCCAGATGCTCCACCGTGCCAAACAGCTGAACCCGGACGCGGTGGTGGTGGCGGTGGGCTGTTATGTACAGACAGGGCTTACGAATGTGGAGAAGGATGCCGGTATTGACCTGGCCGTTGGCAATAACCATAAAAAAGACATTGTGGAGCTTCTGGAAAAATATCTGGAGGAACGCCGGGGCACAGGCTGCGGGCAGGAGGGGCAGGTGTCCAAAACGCTCCACGGGGCTGCCGTAACGGATATGGACGGGAGCTGCGAATATGAGGAAATGCAGCTGCGGCAGACTACAGAGCACACCAGGGCATATATCAAGATTCAGGACGGCTGCAACCAGTTCTGCTCATACTGCGTGATTCCCTACGCCAGAGGACGGGTGCGCAGCCGCCGGGCGGACGACATTTTGCAGGAAATCCGCGGGCTGGTGGATGCGGGCTGCCGGGAAGTGGTGCTCACGGGGATTCATATCAGCTCCTATGGGATTGATTTTTCCGGTAATCTGATAGAGCTGATAGAGCTGATTCATGAGATACCGGGGCTGGACAGGATACGCCTGGGCTCCCTGGAACCGAGAATCATGAATGAGGAAACAGCCAGGCGGCTGGCGGCTATGCCGAAGCTTTGTCCCCATTTTCACCTTTCCCTCCAGAGCGGATGCGATGCTACCCTGAAAAGGATGAATAGACATTACACTTCCGGGGAATACTATATCTGTGTGGAGACGCTGAGGCGCTTTTTTGACAATCCTGCCATTACAACGGATGTGATTGTGGGTTTTCCCGGGGAGACGGAAGAAGAATTCGCCCTGACCAAAGCTTTTTTGAAAAAAGTGAATTTCTATCAGATACATGTCTTCAAATACTCCAGGCGCACGGGAACGGCGGCAGCAGCCATGAGGGAGCAGGTACCGGAGAAAGTGAAGGCACAGCGCAGCGGGGAACTCCTGGAGCTGACAAAGAGCCAGGCCAGGGCCTTTCGGGAACATTACATAGGAAGAAAAGCAGAAGTGCTTCTGGAAGAGAGACGGCAGATAGAAGGACGCGTACTGCTGACGGGCCATACGAAGGATTATGTAAAAATAGCGGTGGATGCGGCCGACAGTTCATTGAGGGAAAACAGGATTGTAACTGTGCCGGTGAAGGGATTTCTGACGGATGAGATTCTGATCTGAGTGCTTATATACCGTTTTTACGGACAGAAAGATGGCAATCAGTCAGAATTTCCGGTGCAGATGATGCAAAATATATGCAAAAAACACAAAATTACATACTGGATATCCGGCAAGACTTGAATTTTACATACAAATGAGGTATATTAATTATAAGTATGCAGTTTCGTTACTGGTATATACTCATGAGCGCATTTAACTGCCGTTTTTCTGGCCTGCATTACAGGAGTGCTCACTCGTTATACATGCAGGTTGGGGCAGATATTTTCGTTAACGAGTATAAATAACTTATGAGTTTTCAGTGGGTTATCAGCGCAGGATTCAGCTTTTTGCTCATTGCAGTTAAAAGTTATATCTGTACAATTCCTATGGGGAATGCTCTCCCGTCGGTATGGAGGTAAGGGTATGCAGAATTTGGAAAATACACAATACTTCAAGGTAGAATCAGAACCCGAAGAGGGGGCCAGGCTTGTCTTATCTACCGTCTATGAGGCATTAACGGAAAAAGGTTATAACCCGGTAAACCAGATTGTGGGATACATCATGAGCGGTGACCCTACTTATATCACCAGCCACAAGAATGCGCGCAGCACGATCATGAAGGTGGAGCGGGATGAGCTGGTGGAAGAGCTGCTGAAGGAGTATATCCGCAATAAGGGCTGGCACTAGAAAGCTGCTGTGGGAGAGAAACTGCGGGACAGAAACGGGAGGAATCTTTGATGCGGATTATGGGACTTGATTATGGTTCCAGGACAGTGGGCGTGGCAGTGAGTGACAGTATGCTCATAACGGCCCAGGGCCTGGAAATTATCCGCCGCGGGGAGGAAAATAAGCTGCGCCGGACTTTAGCCAGGATAGAAGAGCTGATCGAGGAATACGAGGTAGAAGAAATCGTTCTGGGGCTGCCGAAGAACATGAACGCTACGGAGGGCGCCCGCGCAGAGATTACGAAGGAATTTCAGGAGAAGCTGGAGCGCAGGACAGGCCTGCCGGTAGTTTTATGGGACGAGCGCCTGACTACGGTGGCGGCGGATAAGACGATGATGGAGAGCGGCGTCAGGAGAGAAAAACGCAGGGAATATGTAGATAAGATTGCGGCGACACTGATTTTGCAGGGGTATCTGGACAATCGCCGTTTAAACCTGGAGAGGGAAAAAGCTGCCAATGCTCTTTAGCTCATGTATCAGCCCTGTATTTGTACTGCACGCCGTTGTGATTTGGCGCACAGTCCCGGCAGTTTCTGAGGAAATGTGGTATCGGTTGGCGGAGCATGTGTGTTTTGGAGTGAGAGAAAATGGAAAAGGCGGAAAAGGTAACGTTTCAGCTGGATCAGGGTGAGACGGAAAGTTTTTATGTGCTGGAGCAGACCAGGCTCGGAGGTGTTGATTACATTCTTGTCACGGACTGCGAAGAGGGTGACGGGGAGGCCATGATTTTAAAAGATACATCCGAAGACGGGGACGAAGAAGGCATCTATACGGTTGTGTCTGATGAGGACGAGCTTGCCGCAGTGGCAGGCGTGTTTGAGAATATGCTTGAGGATGTGGAATTTACGTAGCATTTTCATTCTTTATAAAACAATACAATTGCCGGACGGGATGAATCTGATTGACCGGGTTAATTTTGATGACGGTTTTGTACGCTGTGAGATGGGGAGTGCTCTGAAAAGCGGATGAAAGCATCGCCATTATCAATTGATCTGTATCAAATGCGGTAAGGTGATTTCCTTTCAGGATGACTTGTCGGAGGGGCTGGAAGGGAAGAAAAGCCGGGACTGCCGGATTTTGAGTCGTGAATCATGAGATCAGGCTCTGCGGTTTTTGTGTAGAATGTGGAGGAGATTTGATTGAAGAAAAAAGAGAATAAGAGCGGTTCCAGATTAAAGGTAATCCCTCTGGGGGGACTGGAACAGATTGGTATGAACATTACTGCCTTCGAATATGGGGACAGTATTGTTGTGGTAGACTGCGGTCTGTCGTTTCCGGCAGATGACATGCTGGGAATCGACCTTGTCATTCCGGATGTGACCTATCTGAAGGATAACATTGAGAAAGTAAAGGGGTTTGTGATTACGCATGGCCATGAGGACCACATCGGAGCGCTTCCCTATGTGCTCCGGGAGCTGAATGTCCCGATTTATGCCACCAGGCTGACCATGGGTATCATTGAAAATAAGCTGAAGGAGCATGAGCTGACCAAAACCACCAAGAGAAAGGTGGTAAAATTCGGGCAGTCCATCAACATGGGACAGTTCAGGGTGGAATTTATCAAGACAAATCACAGTATCGTGGATGCCGCGGCGCTGGCGATTTATTCCCCCGCAGGCATTGTGGTGCATACGGGAGATTTCAAGGTTGACTACACACCTGTCTTCGGAGACGCCATTGACCTTCAGCGTTTTGCGGAACTGGGCAAAAAGGGCGTACTTGCGCTGATGTGCGATTCTACCAATGCGGAGCGTCCGGGCTTTACACCGTCTGAAAGGACGGTGGGAACGACTTTTGACACTCTGTTTGAGGAGCATAAGAATACCAGGATTTTTGTGGCAACTTTTGCCTCCAATGTGGACAGGGTCCAGCAGATTATCAATTCCGCTTATAAATTCGGGCGCAAGGTATGCGTGGAAGGCCGCAGCATGGTCAGCATCATTGAGACGGCCAGAAATCTGGAGTGTATCAGTATTCCGGAGAACACGCTGATTGAGATTGAGCAGATGAAGGACTATCCCAACGAGAAGCAGGTAATCATCACTACGGGAAGCCAGGGGGAGAGCATGGCTGCGCTGAGCCGCATGGCGGGAGGAATGCACCGGAAGATTACCATCGGCGCAGGGGATACGGTGATTTTCTCTTCCAATCCCATTCCGGGCAACGAGAAATCCGTCACAAAGGTGATCAATGAACTGATACGGAAGGGAGCGGATGTTATTTTCCAGGATGCCCATGTGTCAGGACATGCCTGCCAGGAGGAAATTAAACTGATTTATTCCCTGATCCGACCCAAATACGCAGTGCCCGTGCACGGTGAAATCAAGCATCTGAAGGCTCAGGCGAAGATTGCCCAGAGCCTGGGGATAGAGAAGGACAATATCTTTGTGCTGTCCTCCGGGGATGTGCTGGAAATGGATGAGGACGGCGCCGAAGTGACGGGACGTGTGCCCGTGGGCGCGATTCTGGTGGACGGTCTGGGCGTGGGGGACGTGGGAAATGTGGTGCTCCGTGACCGCCAGCATCTGGCCGAAGACGGCATTATGGTAGTGGTTATGAGTCTTGACAGAATGGGAGGTCAGCTGGTAGCCGGGCCTGATATTGTGTCAAGAGGATTTGTGTATGTGAAGGAATCCGACGAACTGATAGAAGAAGCACGACAGACCGTAGATGAAGCTCTGCAGAGATGTCTGGACAGAGGCATTACGGACTGGGGGCGCCTGAAGAATACCACAAAGGATACTCTCAGCGATTATGTCTGGAAGAAGACCAAGAGGCGGCCTATGATATTGCCGATTATCATGGAAGTCTAGCTGGCGGTATGGGAGGTTTGTATGAAGGCTTTAAATATAGCAGGAGCTGTAGCAGGAGCAATTTTCAGGCTGGCAGTCGCCATAGCAGTGGTTTATTTTATTTATCAGGGAGCCGGGATCTGCTATGACTATGGATACCGTATTTTTACGGAGCCGGCGGTGTCCAGCGGGGAAGGACGGACGGTGACTGTGACCATCACTGAAAGCATGACTCCCATGGAAATTGGAGAGCTGTTTGAGAGCAGAGGACTGGTGAGGGATGCGAAGCTTTTCACTTTGCAATATTACCTTTCCGAGTACAGAAAGGATGTAGGGGCCGGAACCTTCGAGCTGAGCACAGCCATGACGGCAGAGGAAATGATGGCTGCCATGGTGGTTGAGAAAGACGGGGAAGAAGACGGGGATGCGGCCGGGCAGGGTGAGTAGAACAGGGCAAAGCCGGAGGATACAGGGGCTTCATACGATATGATTATAGACGAAAGAATGGCTGTTTTCATCGACTCGCTGGACAGAGGCAATACGCCGTTTCTGGATGCGCTGGAAAAGGATGCGCTGGAAAACCGGATTCCGGTTATACGAAAATCCATGCAGAGCCTGCTGAAGTTTCTTCTTGCGCTCAAAAAGCCGCACACGATTCTGGAGGTAGGTACTGCAGTGGGCTTTTCCGCATTGCTGATGAGCGAGTACGGACCGGAAGACAGCCATATTACCACCATTGAAAATTACGAAAAACGGATTCCGGTTGCCAGGGAGAATTTCAGACGGGCGGGAAAAGAGGACAGGATTACACTTCTGGAAGGGGATGCGGCGGAGATTTTGAGTGAGCTGCCAGGCACATATGATATGATTTTCATGGATGCCGCCAAGGGACAGTATCTCCATTTCCTTCCGGATGTGCTGCGGCTGCTGGCGCCCGGCGGCCTGCTGGTGTCGGATAATGTACTTCAGGATGGCGACGTCATAGAATCCCGCTTTGCGGTGACCAGACGGAACCGCACAATTCATGCCAGGATGCGGGAATATCTCTATGAGCTGAAGCATCACCCAAAACTGGAGACTGTGGTGCTGCCGGTGGGGGACGGAGTGACACTGAGTACGAAATTGTTGTAGGGGACCGTTTTGCTCCCCTGCATTTTTGTTCCGGGTTGTCGGAGCGTTTACCTGTTATATGTTTCTTATGGAAAGGATACTCTGGATTATGGAGGACAGAAAGAAACCGGAACTGCTGATTCCGGCAGCCAGCCTGGAGGTGCTGAAGACAGCGGTCATATTTGGGGCGGATGCCGTATATATAGGCGGTGAAGCTTTCGGGCTGCGGGCCAGGGCGAAAAATTTCACCATGGAAGAGATGGCGGAGGGGATTTCCTTTGCCCATGCCCGCGGTGTAAAAGTGTATGTGACGGCGAATATTCTTGCGCACAATGAGGACCTGGAGGGCGCGGAGCGCTACTTCGGGGAACTGCGGGATATGAAGCCGGAGCCCTGTGACGCGCTGATTATCTCGGACCCGGGACTATTCGCCATAGCCAAAGCGGTGTGGCCTGAAGCGGAAATTCATATTTCCACCCAGGCGAATAATACCAATTACCAGACTTATTTATTCTGGTGGCGGCTGGGGGCAAAACGGGTGGTATCCGCGAGAGAGCTGTCCCTGGAAGAGATACATTTCATCCGGGAGCATATTCCGGAGGAGATGGAGATTGAGAGCTTCGTCCAGGGTTCCATGTGCATTTCCTATTCAGGGCGGTGCCTTCTGAGCAATTATTTCACGGGAAGGGATGCCAACCGGGGCTCCTGTACTCATCCCTGCCGCTGGAAATATGCTGTGGTGGAGGAAACCAGGCCGGGAGAGTACCTGCCGGTATATGAGAATGAGCGGGGGACTTATATCTTTAATTCCAAAGATTTATGTATGATAGAGCATATCCCCGAACTGGTGGAGGCCGGGATTGACAGCTTTAAGATTGAGGGGCGCATGAAGACGGCGCTCTATGTGGCCACGGTGACCAGGACTTACCGCAGGGCAATTGACGACTATTTTGATTCACCGGATAAGTATGCCTCCGGGATGGCGTGGTACAGGGAAGAGATCTCCAAGTGCACCCACCGGCATTTTTCCACGGGATTTTATTTCGGGAAGCCCGGTTCGGAGAGCCAGATTTATGATAGCAGCACTTATGTGAATGAGTATACTTATCTGGGGATGATTGAGGAGATGGAAAAAGAGCCCCGGGCATGGCAGGATGAGGAGCGCCGGGGGACGGTAATGGCTGAAGACGGCCGGGAGACGGAAGCAGTAATGGCTGAAAGGGACCGGAAGCCGGAAACAGCAATGGCTGAAAGGGACCGTGAGCCGGAAGCAGAAACGGCTGAAAGGGACCGTGAGCCGGAAGCAGAAACGGATGAATGCGGTCAGGAGGCAGAAGCAGTAGAACCGAACAGGGGAGTCCAGGAGGGGGATGCATCAGAAAAGAACAGGTTGGCGCGGTTCGAACAGCGCAATAAATTTACAGTGGGTGAATCCATTGAAATTATGAAACCGGACGGAAGGAATGTGACGGTGACGGTGGAGGCACTGTATACAGAGGACGGCGAAGCAGTGGAAAGCTGCCCCCATGCCAGGCAGGTATTGTGGGTAAGGCTTTCGGAAAACGCGGAATGTGGGGACCTGCTTAGAAGAAGGGAGACGAAAGATGGCAGTGAAGGTTAACCAGTATCAGTTTGACAGAATTGGCAGCCAGATGGAACGGGAATTTGGCAAAATCAGAAAAGGAGAAGAGAATGCCCATATGATGATGCTGTTTCCCATGGAGGGAAATATGCTGAAGGTGCACCGGGCACATCCGGAATCCAACGGCCGCAGGGCGATAGAGGCAATTGTGATTGCCTTGTTTGAGATACAGAGTTATCTGTCGGATAATGAATATAATCTGGACAGCTTCCGCTCGGCAGAAAATGAAAGGCTGGTACAGGCGCTGTTGATGACATTTGACCCTTTTACGAACAGGGATATAAGAGAAGCGTTGGAGGAGGCTTCTGTTGATTTGGAAAGCACGGAGGCTTTGAAAGAACTGTACGGGGAACCTGTCCGCTGCCTGCTCAAAATTAAGGAATCTGTGGAACTCTGGAGCAGGGAATGGGGACCGGACGGCTATTTCCGGTTTATTGAAAATATGATTGGTAAGACAGTGAAGCGCGACCAGGAGATGAACTTTGCCGTATTGGTGCCAGGGGTGGAAATGAAGAAGAAATTTCATCTGTTTGGGAAAAAATGAGTCAGCCAGTCGGCCAGAAAGGGGCTGTCGGGAAATAACGGCATTCCCACAGTATGTATTGTGATTGGAACAGGAGGTGCTTATGGCATGGAAGAAAAGCATTCCACGCAGAGTGGGAATCGGCATACAGGACTATGAAAAAATGATTACAAATAGATGCTTTTACGTGGATAAGACAGATTTTATCCGTGAGTGGTGGGAGAGCATGGATGATGTGACGCTGATCACCCGCCCCCGGCGCTTTGGCAAGACCCTGAACATGAGCATGCTGGAGCAGTTTTTTTCTGTGGATTATGCCGGGCGCGGAGATCTGTTTGAGGGGCTTTCCATATGGAAAGATGAGAAGTACAGAAAGCTTCAGGGGACATATCCGGTGATAGGCCTTTCTTTTGCCAATATGAAAGAAAAGGATTATAAGACCACGAGGGAGAAAATCAACCGAATCCTGAATAATTTGTATGTGAAATACTCGTTTTTAAAAGACAGCAGTGTTCTGACGGATACGGACAGGGCTTTTTTCGATCGTATCCTGGCAGTGGAAATCGGCGACAGCGATGCCACTCTGGCGCTGTACCAGCTGTCCGATTACCTGTACCGCTATTATGGGAAAAAGGTCATTATCCTCCTGGATGAATATGATACGCCTATGCAGGAGGCTTATGTGGGAGGATACTGGGATGACATGGTATCCTTTACCAGAAGCCTGTTTAATTCGTCTTTTAAGACCAATCCCTGGTTGGAGAGAGGTGTCATGACGGGGATTACGAGAGTCAGCAAAGAGTCGATCTTCTCTGACCTCAATAACCTTGAGGTAGTGACATCTACTTCGCATAAATATGCCACATCCTTTGGCTTTACGGAGGAAGAAGTGTTTCAGGCTTTGGAGGAGTGCGGGCTTTCAACGGAGAAAGAGAACGTAAGGCACTGGTATGACGGATTTATCTTCGGGGGGCATAAGGATATCTATAACCCCTGGTCAATCATAAATTTTTTGGATAAAGGAAAATATGCGACTTATTGGGCAAACACAAGCTCCAACAGTCTGGTGGGAAAGCTGATTCGGGAGGGAAGCCGGACAGTGAAAGAGAAGTTTGAGGTACTTCTCAAGGGGGGGACACTCCAGTCGCCCATTGATGAGCAGATTGTGTATAACCAGCTAAAGGGAAACGAAAGCGCGGTCTGGAGTCTGCTGCTGGCCAGCGGATACCTGAAGGTGCTTTCCTATGAGAGCTATGAGGATATCCCAGAGGGGGCACAGCCGGAATATGATCTGACTATCACGAATCTGGAGGTGAAACTGATGTTCCAGAACATGGTTCGCGACTGGTTTCGGGAGACGGAGACGGATTACAATGATTTCATCAAGGCCCTGCTCCACGGGGACAAAAAGGCGATGAATGTCTACATGAACCGTATCGCGCTGAATGTGTTCAGCTATTTTGACTCCGGAAAGAAACCATCGGGGGCAGAGCCGGAGCGTTTTTACCATGGCTTTGT
>DKVC01000023.1:2585-7962 GCA_002490995.1 Lachnospiraceae bacterium UBA7188 | reverse complement strand
AGCGGGTTTGGCAGATATGACGTGGTGCTGGAGGCCCGGAATCTGGAAGATGCCATTATTTTAGAGTTCAAGGTCCATGATCCGGAGGATGAGGAGACTCTGAAGGATACGGTGCAGTCTACGCTGCAGCAGATTAAGGAAAAACAGTATGCCGCGCAGCTCTTGGCCCGGGGCATTCCTGCGGAGCGCATCCGCTGCTATGGATTTGCGTTTGAGGGGAAGAAGGTGTTGATTGGATGAGGTTATTGTCCTGAACTGCCTCAATAAGCCTTTTGAAAAACAGGGGAAATATATAGGTATATTATGTGAAAAAATCCAGAAAACCTGTATCATAACAGCAGGTTTCCTGGGTTTTCTGCTTTTGAAACGGGAGCGTGAAAAGAAAAGTATCCGGAATCTGAGCTGTCCATGCCGGTCCTTGTTCCTATGCGTGCTCACCTGCATTGTCCTGTTTATTTTCATATACATAGTTTGGGATGGAAAATTCTTCGTACAGTCTGGCTCTGACATCTAAAGCCTGTACGGCCAGCTTCGCATCGTCGTCCCGTCCAAGGGCGTACAGCTGTTGCAGCAGGGAAGCGAGCTTTTCTTCTCCCTTTTTCTCGCCATTCTTTTCGCCTCTTGCTTCGCCGCGTGCTTCAAGCGTATTGATATATTCACACATCATAACAGGTCCCTCCTTCTGTTCTTTTTCCAATAATTTTGCCGCCTGTTCCGTAAACCGTGTGTCGCCGGTAAGTGCCTCCATCATGTCGCACAGGGCTTCCAGATGGATGATTCTCTGGTTCTTCCGCCCCTCGAAATTTCCTTCGTTCAGATAGTCAACCACGAAGCCCATGTCGCTGACAAAGCGTTTCCTGACCTCCGGAGACAGGCTGCGCATATGGTAAACAGCCAGTTTGGCATCATTCACCTGTTCCAGCTCCTTTGCCGGGACACCGTTCTTCGCAAGAAGCCTGCGGAGACTCAGAGGGATGCGATTCCTCTTTCCGGTCCAGGCTATGACGATGCAGATTACCGCATGTACCGGCATGCTGCTTTCCAGCTGCTGCCTGTATGCGCCGCCCTCATAGGATACCTTCCGTAAAATCTGCCGTTCGCTCAGCCGGGTTGCATTCTCTATGATGTACTGCGCAATAATGTTTTTGTCATCCTGCAGGTACCGGCTGGCATCGCATAGCTGGTTATGCGCTTTTTGCCCTTTGTAAAAGCTTTCTGTAGGTGCCGGTCTCGTATTTTCTTCTGTCAGCCGCTGTTCCCCATTGTACTGCAGCACGTTTATGCAGTCCGCGAATACATCAGCGTACAGCATCAGAATCTTTTCGGTAATGTCTTTCTCTGCCATTTCGGATACCTCCCATTATGTTGTGATTTGGGAGCTTTTCCGAAAACTCCCGCCGGTTATTTTGAAATTAAAGCAGGAATTTTCTGATCTGTAGGAAGAGTAGGGCTGATTACAGAATGCTTTATGATGAAAATCTGCTCTGCTGTCAGCTTAACATATGGGGAGGGATTTTGCAACTGTTTTTTTTTCCTACTCCTACTCCTTATCGTAATCCTTATGTTGACAACCCGCCCTCAATTCAGTATGATAAAACCATAATTGACATGGAGGTGCCGATATGGGAATGTTTTTTAATCCGGGGAATTCCGGTTTTTTGTCGGCTGTCCGTTCTCAAATATACGTGGATAAGTCTGACCTGATCCAGTTTACAAACAGTGCCATAGGGACGGAACAGCGTTTTATATGTGTCAGCCGCCCGCGGCGTTTCGGCAAGTCCATAACAGTCAAAATGCTGGCAGCCTACTACAGCAGAGGCTGTGATTCCGGTGAAATTTTCCAGGCGCTTAAAATAGCCAAAAGTCCCGCTTATGAAAAGGAATTGAACAAAAGCAACGTCATCAGCCTGGATGTCCAGTGGTTCAGGAGCGTTGCAGGAACAAGGGGAGATGCGGACCGGATTGTGTCCTACATGCAGGAGGAAGTAATCCGGGAACTGGGGCAGCAGTATCCTGATGTGGTAAGGGAAGGGGATATTTCCCTGCCGGAGGTACTGCTGCGGATTCATTCCCGCACAGGGGAACAGTTTGTTGTGCTTTTGGATGAATGGGACTGCCTGTTTCGGGAAGACAGGCAGAACCGGGAGCTGCAGGAGGCTTACCTGCATTTCCTGCGGGGGATGTTCAAGGGCGGACCGGCGGAAAGCTATGTGAAACTGGCATATATGACCGGAATACTGCCGATCAAAAAATACGGGACCCAGTCTGCACTGAACAATTTTGACGAATATACCATGGCCAGGCCAGCTATGCTGGCAAAATATGTGGGGTTTACAGAACCGGAAGTGAAGAAGCTCTGCAGGAAGTATCATATGGATTTTGCGGAAGCAAAACGTTGGTACGACGGCTACGCTTTTCCCAAAGCGGCATCCGTATACAGCCCCAATTCCGTTACAGAAGCTATGAGAAGAGAGGCATTCGGTAATTATTGGACCGGAACGGAGACGTATGAGGCACTGCAGTTTTATATTGACCTTGACGAGGACGGACTGAAAGAAACGCTGGTCCAGATGCTTGGAGGGGGAAACTGTGTCATTGACATCGGCTCCTTCCAGAATGATATGACCAGCATAAAATGTAGAGATGATGTTCTGACGCTGCTGGTTCATCTGGGATATCTGGCTTATGATGAAACCAGGGGGTCCGTCTCCATTCCCAATGAAGAGATCAGGCAGGAATTTGTCCGCGCAGTAAAAGGCGGGAAGCGCAAAGAACTGGCAAAATTGATTCGGAATTCAGACCAGCTGCTGCAGGATACTCTGGACGGAAAGGCGGAACGTGTGGCGAAAGCCATTGAGAAGGCTCACAGCGCCGGAACTGCGCCGCTCTTCTACAATAATGAACAGGCTTTGCGAAGTGTTATCAAATTTGCCTATATCAGCGCGGTGGAAGTATTTCAGGAGATACAGGAGCTGCCATCAGGCACCGGGTATGCAGATATTGTGTATCTTCCGAAAAAAGGTTCCGCTATGCCCGTAATCGTTATTGAATTAAAGTGGAACAAAAAGACCGGCAGCGCGATTCAGCAGATCATGGACAGAAACTATCCGCAGGCGTTGGAGGGCATGGACACAGATATACTGCTGGTGGCAATCACATATGATGAGAAGACGAAAAAGCACACCTGCCAGATAGAAACGCACAGCAGGACTGAAACAGTATAAAAAAGCTGGTTACGTAAAGACGTATAAAAGCGGATTGTGAGTATACATTGCAGAAGCGTTAGCCAACATATGTGCTGAGGGACCGAAAGTGCCATAAACACAGCATTCTGATATAACTATACTGCAGACCGCCGTATGAGCTGAGAAGTCAACATGGATGACTTCCTCTAGTGAGCGGAGAAATGTACCGCTTGCTTTTGTAAACTGATTGTATATAGCAGGAAAATCCTGTCAGGTAAGGTCTAGCCAACCGCCTGTACCGAGTCCTTGGAGCCGAAGCGGTAACGTTAGGTTTAAGCGTAGGACAGGGAGCAATAGAGCCGAAACGAAAGTGAAGTGATTGAGCTGGGAAATCAGTATAAGGTTGGAAATGGTCGATGTGATGGTGTCCACAGCAGACAACATCCCTGTACCCGCTATGGCAAGGGGGCAGGGGCATCCCCCAGTCTGAGAGCTTGGCGAGGTTGCTGACAAATATGCAATACAGGACAGCTGAGGTCCTGACGTCTCCCCGGAAGGGGTATGGAAATCAAACCAAAGAAATGCGATAGAAATCCAAATGGGCGGCAGGAAGTCCGATATGCCCATAGTACCGAAGAAACTGCCAACCACAGTGGAGGGAAGGGGCGTACACTTTATAGCTCCAAGTAAAACTGAATCATGCAGACAAAGGAGAGCTGATACCATGGTAAATGAGTTGCTTGGAATACGATACAACATTGCGAAAGCAAATGCGACCGACAGGAAAGTCCAGAACCTGGCGTCATACATCAATGCTAACAGCCTGAAAGCTATCCACAGAACAATGGATAAGAACAAGGCAAGCGGGATTGATAAAGTGACAAAAGAGGAATACGAACAGAACCTGGAGGAAAACCTTGAGAATCTTGTGAAAAGGATGAAGAATGGCAGCTACCGCCCGAATCCCACAAGAAGAGTCTATATTCCGAAAGAGACAAAAGGCAAAATGAGACCGCTGGGCATATCCAGTTATGAGGATAAGCTGGTGGAGAATGCAATCGCACAGATATTGGAACAGATTTATGAGCCAAAATTCTACAATGAAAGCTTTGGATTCAGACCCAACAGGAACTGCCATCAGGCGGTAAGGGAAATCATAGAAATGATACAATATCGCAAAACGAATTATGTGGTGGAAGCGGATATCAGAGGCTTCTTTGATAACGTAGACCATGAGTGGCTGATGAAGATGCTAAAGCATGATATAGCGGACAAGAGATTTCTTGAACTTGTAGAGAAATTTCTGAAGGCAGGAATCATGGAGAACGGAAAGTATCTCGACAGCGAACGGGGCACACCACAGGGAAACGGAGCCAGTCCTGTACTTGCAAACATATATCTGCATTATGTACTGGACAACTGGTTTGATGTGGTTGTAAAAAAGGCAATGTAACGGAGAGTGCTATCTGATACGTTACGCCGACGACTTTGTATGCTGCTTCCAGTATGAACATGAAGCAAAAGTATTCCGGGAAAGATTGGAGGAACGCTTCGCCAAGTATGGACTGGAACTTGCGGGAGAAAAGACGAAAATATTAGAATTTGGGAGATTTGCCAGGCAGGACAGGGAAAGACGGGGAGCTGGGAAACCAGAAACCTTTGACTTCCTGGGCTTTACGTTTTACTGCGGAAGGGACGGAAAGAAACGATTCTTCCGGTGCAAAGTGAAGACGAGCAAGAAGAAACTACGCAGTAAGATAAAGGCAATGAAAGAATGGATTATGATTCACAGAACGATGCCGTTGGAGTGGATTTTCAAGACTGTCAACGCGAAGCTGAGGGGACATTACCAATACTATGGAGTGACTGACAACACGAGGGAGATAGAAGCATACCTTCGTGCCACTAAGAAATTACTGTTCCTATGGCTAAACCGAAGGAGCCAGCGGCGAAGTTACACGTGGGAATCCTATAATAATGGGTTGCTCAGGACATTTCCGTTACTAGAACCGAGAATCAGGGTCAGTTTGTTTTACAGGTAGTATCAAATATAAAGTGAAAAGCCGTATGCGTTAATAGCGCACGTACGGTTTTGACTAGGGGTATGGGGAGTAATCCCCATACCTACTAGAGAGGATTTACAGTGGTGTCCCCGGGGAAAGTACCTGGCTGGCGGTCTAAAAGTCACTGCT
>DKVC01000023.1:0-2341 GCA_002490995.1 Lachnospiraceae bacterium UBA7188 | reverse complement strand
TCTAAAAGTCACTGCTTAAGGCAGTGACTTAGTCGGGCTGTACTGCAAATTTAACCGGTGTGCAGTATAAAATCTGGAAACCGACACGATTATTGACTAACACCATTGCGGTTTATCTGCGGTAAACCCGTATATACCGCCCATCATTCACCTGTGTGTACCCGAAATCATTTTCAATATACTGCATCAGCCACCCGTCGGGGGCTGTCATCAGCTGGCCGTACCAACAGTCCACGATAATGACATTTGGATATTTTTCCGGATACAGTTCCCAGTATTCCAGAAGCCGCTCATCGTAAGCAGTGGGATTGACGATGGAAAAGTGGGAGATTTCCACATCTTTGAACAGGTACTGGATGGTGCCCAGGTTCATGACCTGGTCTACCATGATTAGAACCCTGTCTCCATCCTGCACATAAGACTGCCAGTCTTCATAATCGCAGTTATAGATATAGGCTCCGATATAATTGGAAATTGTTCCGGCAGCCGGTCCTTCCCGCAGGATGCCTCCGCTTTGGAGCACGTTGTTATATCCTGTGCCCGAACGCAGGGTGTAGCCCTTGCCGAAAACCGCAGTCAGGCACCAGACGGTCAGCGTGGCATATATCCATATGTTGTTTGTGCCGTTGCGCTCTCTTTTCAAGGACTCCTTTGCAAAGATTTCCTTCGTCAGGGATTCTTTCGTCAAGGTTTCCTTTGCCAGAGATTCTTTTGTCAAGGTTTCCTTCGTCAGAGATTCTTCCGTCAGATTTTCCTTTGTCGTGGCTTCCTTTTTTAAGGAGAATATGAGTAGAATGGCTCCACAGAATGCCGCGGGCATGGCGTGGGGGATGGATTCCGCAAAAGAGAGGTCTGTCAGGTAGGTCACTGCCAGAAGGGACAGGACAGCGCCTGCCATGATGAAGCGCAGGAAACTTTTTTGCGCAGAATCTTTTCCGGAAGTATCTTTTCCGGGGATGAATGCAGTTGTTTCAGCGGGAGAATTCGTACCACATGTGTCATCCAAATCAAACTCTCCATGGCCTTCAGTGCCGGATATCCCGGTAAGGAAACCGTGCTGGGAGCTTGCGTTGCATGCATCTGCAGCGATAGGGGATGCGGTGTCTCTGCTGTATGCGCATAACCCCGCCAATGCAAAAGCCACCAGGTGGATGTGCATGGTTTCATAACCCGCCCCCAGTACGACCCAGTAGAAAAGTTCCGCAATACAGGCGAAAACAGCGGTCAGGCAGCAGATCTGCCCCCGGTTCAGTTTCTTTCGGTATGCAATTAACAATGACAACGCCAGACATGCCGCCCACAGCGCTGCCATGAAAAGGACATTTGTCAGAAGGGACAGCAGTTTTTTGCCGATAGTAAGGGAATGGGTTACATCCCCGTCCAGAATATGGGAAAGGGTTTCCAGCAGTTCCGCCGGTGTCGTGTAAGTAAAAAGCATGCCGAGGTATCCCAGGCCGCACAGAGCGCACACCAGGGTTACAATCCCCATATCCCGCCATTTGCCGCTTCCGGAGAATCTGGCGAGCAAAATCAGCAGAAAGGGAAACAGAATCAGGCAGGAAGGGTATGACAGCACGTTGAGCACCAGGGAAAAGGCGGCAAGAACCAGGTATTTCCGCTTCCGCCCGCCGGCATAATGTGACCCGGCTCCCGGCCTGAAGCGGTCGGATGGCCATTGTACCGTATGCGTTGCTGTGCACAGGGTATAATACCGAGCCAGAAACAAAGCCATCAGAGTATAGCACCATACCTGCATGATGCCGAATTCCGGCAGGATAATCTGCTTGGGAATGGTATTATAATAAATCAGGGCGAGGAACCTGGCATATGCCGTATCCATAGTAGGTTTCAGCACTTTGTACAGGTAAATGCTGATGCCCAGATGCAGCAGAGTCCCGCAGATGCGCAGGTACAGCACGACGCCGGTAGTGCCGAACAGCGCCAGCCAGGGTTTCATCAGCAGAGCGCACAAAAAAGCGGAGGACTGATGAGGCTCCCACATATCCAGAAAAAGCCTGTCCCCTCGGACATTTCTGTAGGCCATCACAAGCTGGTACTCTTCGTCCAAACCCACCGCAAAGAAGATCATTTTAAAAGAGGTCAGGACGCTCAAAACGATAAGAAGCAGATACAACTGTTTTTGCCGCCGCTCTGAAAGAATATGCATTTTCGCTCCATTCATTGACACACACTTTTGTGCGGGATTACCCTCAGGTATTAAGGAAGTGTCTACAAATAACTGATACGAGTTTAGAGCCGTTTCCCTTATATTTCCGGGCTTTTTCCTAAAGAAGTTGTATCAGTTATTTTCCGACAATTCCTAAGGAAGTGTCTACAAATA
>DKVC01000021.1:9276-9507 GCA_002490995.1 Lachnospiraceae bacterium UBA7188 | reverse complement strand
TAAATGCGTTCACGAGTATAAAAACGAGGCGTGGAGCCATGAAGGGTGGTCACGCAGGGAGAAAAGATGAATCAGGTGAACTACCAGAAGGAGCTGGAGAAAATCATAAACGGGCTGCAGGAGACGGTGGACGGAACTGTGCCCTCTCTGTTTCTGCACAGCTGCTGCGCCCCCTGCAGCAGCTATGTACTGGAATATCTGTGCCGATATTTTCGGATTACGGTGTTTTAT
>DKVC01000021.1:8788-8988 GCA_002490995.1 Lachnospiraceae bacterium UBA7188 | reverse complement strand
TATTTTCGGATTACGGTGTTTTATTTCAATCCCAATATCTCGGCCTCTGAGGAGTATCAAAAGCGTGCGGCGGAACAGAAAAGGCTGATTGCCGCCTATAATGAGGAGCGCAGAGGATATCCCATTTCAGTGGTGGAAGGGGACTATGAGCCGGGGCGTTTTTTTGCGGCGGCTTCAGGATATGAGAACTGTCCCGAGGG
>DKVC01000021.1:8334-8469 GCA_002490995.1 Lachnospiraceae bacterium UBA7188 | reverse complement strand
GAGAACTGTCCCGAGGGCGGCGAACGGTGCTCCAGATGCTTTGAACTGCGGCTGGGAGAGACGGCGATGCGGGGGGCAGAGGAAGGATTTGATTATTTTACCACTACGCTGACTATCAGCCCGCTGAAAAATGCG
>DKVC01000021.1:7498-8019 GCA_002490995.1 Lachnospiraceae bacterium UBA7188 | reverse complement strand
ACTATCAGCCCGCTGAAAAATGCGCAAAAACTCAATGAAATCGGTCAGAAGCTTGCAGAGGAATATGGCATAGCATGGCTCCCCTCCGATTTCAAGAAAAAGGACGGTTATAAACGTTCCATTGAATTGTCCGCACAATACGGCTTATACCGGCAGGACTACTGTGGCTGTACATATTCCAGAAGAGGGGCGGGGCATAAGCCATAAGCGCAATCTTATGTAAAGATGGAATCCGAACGGACGGTTGGAAACTGTTATGCCAGTTTTTGAAGTTTTTCAGAGTGTTCTGTTACTACCTGTTTTAATAATGCAATGTCTTCAAAGGTGGCATCCATTTTGTCGGTGTAATCCTTATAACGGTTGTAGGTATCAGTATAGCAGGATTCAATGGTAGCCAGCCTTGGCAAAATGATATTCTCCTGATATAGTTTGATACTGTGGACTTCAGCTCGGAGACTCTGCTGGTCATTTTTCATGAATTGCAAATCATCTTTCATGGTCTGCAGTTCCCCTTTCATGGT
>DKVC01000021.1:0-7205 GCA_002490995.1 Lachnospiraceae bacterium UBA7188 | reverse complement strand
GGTCTGCAGTTCCCCTTTCATGGTTTGCAAATCATCCTTCACGGTCTGCAGTTCCCCTTTCATGGTTTGCAAATCATTTTTCACGGTTTGCAGTTCTCTGGTCAGTTCATTTTTGAATGGCTGCAGTTCAGCTTTTAACTTTGAATCCATCATGTTGGAAATGGCAAGCAATAATTCAGTGTCTGTCATGATATCACCTCCTTGCAGAAAAATTGACGTCGACAATTCCTGACTCAAATGATTTATGATTTGCGATGGTTAGACATCCGGCCGCTCCCTGCCCCGGATAACTGTATTATATCAGAAGCAGGGAAGAATGTCATTAAATGTTTTAACGTATATTTGTAAATTACTTCGTAAAAATGTTTCGCAAAGTCGCTTCGGAATGATAGATCACTCCCCCTTCAGCTCCACCCAAATCGCATCGTGATGTATGGCCGGCAGGATGCGTTCCAGCAAATCCTTAAGGCGCAGGCGGATGCTGCTGGTATTGACACAGGGGTGGCATCCGAAAAATTCTCCGTCTTGTATATCCCTGTCAATCAGAAGCTGTACCTGATCCTCCTTGTCATTCATCAGCCCCATGACGCTGACGGAGCCGGGTGAAATATGCAGAAACCGCTCCATATATTCCGATTCCGCAAAGGAGAGCCTGGCGCTTCCGATCTGTTTTGACAATTCTTTCGTCTTGAATTTCTTATCCCCCGGCATCATCAACAGATAGAAGCGGGTTGCCTGCTGATTTCGCAGAAAAAGGTTTTTGCAGATCACCGCATCCAGAATTTCGTCGATTTGTTCACATGCCTTCAGCGTTCTGGCCTCCTGGTGGTCGATGTGGGAATAGGATATGCCCAGTCTGTCCAGCAAATCATAAACCGCTCTTTCACGTGTCATACGTTCCTTTTCTTCTTTGGGGCGCCCTGGCATTAATCTCATGGGCGGAGACATTTGGGTTTCGGCGAAGCGCCCGTAGTACCAGCCCAGAATCCCGTTTCTTTTTCCGTAGCAGCCGGACGCATTGCAATATACTGCGGAGATTCTGTCCCCGGGATTTACTTCCAGTGCCGCATCATTATAATTGTCCACATGCCAGCTTCCGTTATCCTCCTGATAGAAAAAACAGGAGGGCACCCACAATTCCTTTTTGCTGCTTAAGTGCCGGCACAGTATCATTCCGTCCCGTTCTTCCAGTTTTTCCACCTCGCTGTCGAAGTACTGAATATAGAGAGAATGCGGTGTTTTCTCCTGCCGCTCCAGGGCGGTCAGAACCGGGAAACCGTCATAATGCTCATATGTAATCTCCCGCATATCCGTGTCTTTGTCCGGGAAAATAAGCACATTCAGCTGTCCGGCCGCCTGTAAGCCGCAGCCGCCGTCCATACTGATGATTCGATTGTTGTAGTCAAAAACCGGGTTCAGCTGTTCCACTTCATGACTGTAAAGGCTCACCGGCCAGTGCCCTGCCACCACACAGCGTGTAAAGCGGTAGCCTTTTTCCATGAATCTGTCATTTTTAAGCCAATTGTGTCTATCGGTTTCAAGCAGGCTTTCCAGGTTGTCTGTGGGAATCCCGCCGTGTACGAAAAGATAGGACCCCATGTCCAGGATAGTGGGAAGCTGCCGCAGGAAAGCGATTTCCGGGGCGTAGTGTTCCAGGAGGCGCTTTTTACAGCTTTCCGCATTTTCCAGAGTCAGGTGCTCCGCGGAGATGCCAAGTCCCGCCAGCATATCCAGAATCAGCCCGCAGCCCCAGTGTTTCTGCAGCCAGTGTATAAAGTCGCAGAAACGCTCCGCATTTCCCTCCGTGGTGTCGCAGAGGATCTGCAGCCGGTGCTCATCCACATTCCCCATTGAAACATATACCTGATTAGATGCAGATAAATCCATGATATAACGTATGATTCGCAGACTGTCAGGGCCTTTGTCTATCAGGTCCCCGACGATGACGAGTATATCGTCTTTGCTGTAATTTACCTTTCGCAGCAGCTGCACCATATGATCCGTGTGGCCGTGGATGTCACTCATGGCAATGATGCGCTGGCCGGATTTTGCGTCGATTTTCTGTATGGTTGTCTTCATGTTATTCTGTCAGGAACCGTCGGAGCATCACATGTGCTCTTCGAAACACTTCCCTGCCTCCCATTTGTCTGATTATAGCACAGATGAGGGCCTAAAGACAAGCAGAGGAATCTTTCTGCCCCATTTACCAATCAGTTTTGTGAAGCGTTGTTTAGTGAAAAAGCAGAGAAACTGATCAGGCGGAGCAATTTTTACAGGATCCGTCTCAGGGATGAATTTCTGCCGGGATTTATGGGCAGGGGCTTCTCCGACCAGGCAGGTGTTCCGGAAGAAATCCATGAAAGGGTAATAGAAGAGCTCCTGGATGAAACTTTTCCTTATCTTTTGCGTCTATTGGGTATGGAGATGCAATAGAACGGAAAGGAGCAGTGGAAAATGAAAAAACGGAGTTTGGTGCTGGTAATGGCGTTGTCTGCGGTGTTGTGCGGCTGCGGAAGGAATGGCAGTGCCGCCATGGAGACGGCAGGGGGAGCGGGAGAGGAAAACAGCATATCAAATGAAACAGGAGGGAATGCAGGAGATTCGGAAGGTTCCGGAACAGCAGGGGAGAATTCTGAAGGAGACGGGACGGGAGAGAATGATGAAGAAAGGGTGCCTGCAAACGGGAAAGATTCCGGAAAAGAGAGGGAAGCATCGGGGGATGGCGGAGAAAGTGCCGGAAACGTCAGACAAGAAACCGCAGGCAAACCAGAAGAACCTGCGGCTGCAGGAGTGGCACAGGGCGGCCCCTACGGCGAGATTTCCATAATGTTGCCAGACGGTTGGAAGTATGAGACATTTCCCATGGACAGCGGGGAACTGATAAGCGGCGACTATGGAATTCATTTCTATCCTGAGGGCGTGGCGGAAGGCTTTGTGGAGCTTGTTTACATTGATTTTTTCGGTGTCTGCGGGACGGGGCTGGCGCAGGAAAATGCGGAAATAGCAGGAAGTCCTGCAAGCATCGGCACATATGACGGCCATCCGTACTGGGATTTTGTCAGCTTCAGGGAACAGAATGACGGAGTGGTAGCCTTGACATATCAAGTGGAGGACTGGTGGGATGCATACGGGGATTCCGTGACAGAGATTCTGGATACCCTGACCTTTGATCGGGATAAGAAGGAAGGCGGTGCATATGTATACAAAGGGGAATCCGAGAATCAGGAGATCGGACTGTACTTATCCCTGAAGAATGTATCTGTTGCAGGGGCAACCCTTATTTTTAATCAGTTTGATGCGGAGGCTCCCACAGGAGAGCTGCAGGACGGTGATGATTTTATCCTTGAGCGGTACAGGGACGGAAATTGGGAGGAAGTACCGGTGGCGGTGAAAGGGGATTATGGCGTTCATGACATTGCCTATAATATTCCAAAGGAAGAGATAACGGAAAGGGAGCTGAGCTGGGAATGGCTGTACGGGCAGCTGGAGCCCGGGGAATATCGGATCGGAAAACCCATCCAGGATTTTCGGAAGATGGCAGATTATGACGAATATGTCATTTATGCGTATTTTATTCTGGAATAACAGATGCCACATTTGATAACCATATACTACAACTCTTTGAGTCCCATAAAACGGACTTGAACCGAAACCAACACAGTTATTGACTAACACGATACGAATTGGAAAATCAGCCTTCCAACTACTGTCCGGCAAATAGAGCGGATTGTAATTTATTCCGGGATATGGTATCATATGGAAGTAGCAGAAACCACAAAGGCAGGAAAATTATGGAGCATACAGATAGTACAAAGTACAAAGCAGGCTTTGCCACCCTGATAGGCAGGCCGAACGTGGGAAAATCCACCTTGATGAATCACCTGATAGGGCAGAAGATAGCCATTACCTCCGCCAAGCCCCAGACCACCCGCAACCGGATCAGGACAGTGCTGACCACGGAGCAGGGGCAGATTGTCTTTCTGGATACGCCCGGAATTCATAAGGCGAAGAATAAGCTGGGCGACTATATGGTGAACGCCGCGGAGCACACGCTGGAGGAGGCGGATGTCATCCTGTGGCTGGTAGAGCCGACGAACTATATCGGCGCGGGAGAACGCCACATCATCGAAAAACTGAAAACGGTAAAGACACCGGTAATCCTCGTGATCAACAAGACGGATACCGTGAAGAAAGAGGAGATTCTGTCCTCTATCGATACCTATCGCAGGGAATTGGATTTTGCGGAGATCGTGCCCGTGTCAGCCCTGAAAGGGAACAATACGGACGAGCTGGTGGAATGCATTTTCCAGTATCTGCCCGAGGGACATGCCTTTTTTGATGAGGATACCATTACGGATCAGCCCATGCGGCAGATTGTTGCGGAACTGATACGGGAGAAGGCACTGCGTCTGTTGGAGGAGGAGGTTCCCCATGGCATGGCGGTCAGCATTGAAAGCATGAAGGAAAAAGGGAAGATTTGCCATATTGAGGCTTCCATTGTCTGTGAGCGGGACTCCCATAAGGGCATCA
The DNA here is from genome assembly GCA_002490995.1 of Lachnospiraceae bacterium UBA7188. Taxonomy (GTDB): domain Bacteria; phylum Bacillota; class Clostridia; order Lachnospirales; family Lachnospiraceae; genus Acetatifactor. Next base: position 2,675 of record DKVC01000021.1, on the reverse strand, counting down.
TCATCGGCAGGGGAGGCCAGATGCTGAAACGGATCGGCACGGAAGCCCGGAAGGAAATCGAAGAGATGCTGGAAATGCAGGTGAATCTGAAGCTTTTCGTAAAAGTGAAGAAAGACTGGCGGGACAGCGATTACCTCCTGAAGAATTTTGGATACAATCCGAAAGATATTTCCAGTACTTAAAACCGCGCATATAAAAATTGAAAATGCAGACTCTAAGTATATCATGGATGCGCTTCTGTTTGATTAGGAATTTGCAGACACTTCCTTACTGAAAGCGGGGGACGGCAGCGCATATATCTGTAATGTACGGAGGATGCGAAGATGGAAGAGAAATACTGGAAGCAATTTGAGAAAAGCGGCAGGATTGAAGATTATCTTTCTTTTGTAAACAGCGCGGGACGTGATACGGAGGATGTCCCTTTCAGGGCAGATGCGGCGCATGCTGAAGACTCGGGCATCGGGAAAGGCGCATTGTCCACAGAAGGCGTTTATTCCGGGGGATCTTTGGATGAGACAAGAATAGTAAATATTTTTTGAGAGCGGGTATCAGCCTGCGGATAACATATTCTGGAGAAAGAATGCTCTTCGGGATAAAACTGGCGGGCAGGTGAGAGAAGACAGCCATGCAGGAATATATCACAGTGACAGGAATTGTATTGAAACAGACCCCGGTAGGGGAATATGACAGGCACATCAGCCTTTTGACCAGTGAAAGAGGAAAGGTGTCCGCCTTTGCCAGAGGTGCCCGCAGGCCCGGGAGCCGTCTGGCGGCGGGCACCAATCCTTTTGCATTCGGCTCTTTCCGGCTCTATGAGGGCAGAAGCTCTTACACGCTGACGGAAAGCGATATCCGGAATTACTTCGGGGAGCTGCGGACGGATTATATCGGAGCCTGTTACGGCATGTACTTTGCGGAGGTGGCGGATTATTATACCAGGGAGAACAATGACGAGCGGGAAATGATGAAGCTGTTCTACCAGTCCCTCCGTGCCCTCTGTGCTCCGTCTCTGGCAAATCCCCTGGTGCGCTGTATCTTTGAATGCAGGGCAATGGCGGTAAACGGGGAATTCCCCATGACCTTTTCCAGGGAAGCGCCGGTATTGCCCGGTGATGAGAGCCTGGACGATTCCACGGCTTACACCCTGCAGTACATAGCGTCCAGCCCGGTGGAAAAGCTGTATACTTTTACCGTGACGGAAGCGGTTCTTGGCCAGCTTCAGGATGTGGCCGCCCGGTATATGAAACATTTTATCGGAAGAAATTTTAAAAGTCTGGAAGTTCTGCAAACTCTTTGTTGAAAAATAGCGTTCTTTTTGATACAATAGCAAAGAGTTCAATAGGATTCTATGAGTGCAGCAGGACTGTTTCGAAGACGCGAAGTTTTCTGAAACGGGGTGCAAAGCATCGGGCAAGTGCCAGCATTAAATACAGCGGGCATTTGCGGATGGAGAAAATGAAAAAGAAAGGCATCAAAACCCGGAATCCGGGGTGGTAAAAGGGATGAAAAAACTGGGAAAGGCGGCGCTGGCGGTCTGGTTCTGCATTGTGCTCCTGGCGGGATGCGGCGAGGCGAAGGTGCCGGACGTAGTGACGGCTCCTACGGTTGCCGTCAGCAAAGAGGGAGAGGTCAGGGTATGGCAGGTGGGAGAATTCGACAAGTCCTACTATAATCTGGCGGAGCTTGGCAACATGGCTTCTCAGGAGGCACAGGACTACAATTCTGCCGCAGGGAAAGAAGCCGTGACTGTGGAGAAGGCGGAAAGCCTGGAAGACGGCAGCGGCAGGGTGGTAGTGTGTTACCGGTTTGACAACTGGGAAAGCTGCAGTGGTTTCGGGGAGGACACTCTGTTTTACGGTACGGTGAAGGAAGCGGCGGTGAACGGATACTACACCGACGCAGCCATGAAAAGCGTGAAAGACGGCTCCGTTTTGGACGCAGGGCTCCTGGGGCAGTCGGAGGGCGACTATCTGCTGGTCACCGACATGAAGGCAGATATCTATTGCCCCGGAAAAGTGACTTACATCAGTGAAGGCGCTGTGGTGAACGGGGACGGAAGCATCAGTTCCTCTGAGACGGAAGGGCTTGTGTACATTTTAATGAAGTAAGGAAGTGTTACGGAATACCTTTTGCAAAGATATTTCTGTACAATTCCCAAGGGCTGTGTAAAAGATAATTAAAGGAAAAGAAGGGATGGTTATAAAATGGAAAAGACAATGGAAAAAATAGTGGCTCTGGCAAAGGCGAGAGGGTTTATCTATCCCGGCTCCGAGATTTACGGCGGGCTTGCCAATACCTGGGATTACGGCAATCTGGGCGTGGAGCTGAAGAACAATGTAAAGCGGGCATGGTGGCAGAAATTCGTGCAGGAGAACCCTTACAACGTGGGCGTGGACTGTGCTATCCTGATGAATCCCCAGACCTGGGTGGCCAGCGGGCATCTGGGCGGCTTCTCTGACCCTCTGATGGACTGCAGGGAGTGCCATGAGCGTTTCCGCGCGGATAAGCTGATTGAGGACTACTGTGGGGAGAACGGGATCGAGCTGAAAGAGAGCGTGGATGCCTGGAGCCAGGAACAGATGAAAGAATTTGTGGAGGAGCACAGGATTCCCTGCCCCAGCTGCGGCAAGCATAATTTCACTGATATCCGTCAGTTTAACCTGATGTTCAAGACC
>DKVC01000115.1:1768-18132 GCA_002490995.1 Lachnospiraceae bacterium UBA7188 | reverse complement strand
ATATTCAAATTATATAGAATAATATTAAAATTATGTAGCATAAATTTAGCTGCAATAAAAATCCATACTATGTAACAAAGAGAAACAAGATAAAAGGACTGACAGTAATTATGAGAAAGATAGGAGAAACAATTACGAAACTGCGCACGGAAAAGGGCCTCCGGCAAAAGGATTTATCGGCGATTTTAAGCCTGTCACCCAGCAGCATATCCAATTATGAAAAAGATGAATACTGGCCTGATTTAAACACCATCTGCAAAATGGCTGATTATTTTAACGTTACTACAGATTACATCCTTGGACGTACCGAATACCGCTGTCCGCCGGAAATTCTCGACAAATATGTCACAAAGGACTATATCGTCCATGATATCATAAACACACTGCTGACACTTGACCCGGACTCGGTAAACGCAGCCGTGAACTACGTAAATTACCTGAAGGAAAAACACATCAAACTCATGGAAAAACCGGCGGAAAACAGTTCCGGAAATGTCCGGAATGCTTCCGCTCACACTGAACAGCCTCATAAAGCATCGAAAAACACCAAAACGACGGGGGCATGAATTTTCTGAAGCCCCGTCGTTTTTCCTGTCATTTCCCAACCTGTTCCCCCACCTGTTTCTCCACAATATTCTGCAGCCACACGCCCTTTTTACGCTTCCTTTTTCCCGCTGCTCAATATTACTTTGCCGTCCTGGAGCTCCACTTTTACCTTATTTCCGCCCTCCTTCAGAACTCCCGTCATTTCCTTCGGAATCTGAATCCGGCCTGCCCTGTCCATGATAACATACTCGTCCTGGGTATCCTCTGTCCTCCAGTCCACGGAAGATTCCCTGATCCTGTCCATATAGCTCTCTTTCAACAGTTTTTCACTGCTGATCCTGCCGTCCCGGATAGCCACCACCCGCCGTACCCGCCTGGACAATGCCACATCATGGGTAACTATGAGTATGGTCTGGCCGTTTTTGTTCAGCTCCGCAAACAGATCGAAAATGTAATCCGACGTAGCCGCATCCACACTTCCTGTAGGCTCATCCGCCAGCAAAAGCTGCGGGGAATTCGCCAGGGCAATGGCAATTGCCACCCTCTGCTGCTCCCCGCCGGACAGCATGTTCAGGCGGCTTCTCTTTTTTGAAGACATGCCCACCATCTCCAGCAATTCCAGCGCCCTGTCCCTTTTCTTCCGGCTTCCCGACAGTCTCATGGGCAGCATCACATTCTGCAGCACGGACAGATAGGGCAAAAGATTCCTGGCATTATTCTGCCATACAAACCCCACCGTATCCCTCTTATAACGCACCAGTTCTTTCTCGGAGATCGTGAAGAGATTTTTCCCGCCCACCACCAACGACCCGGCGCTGGGCTTATCCAGGCCCCCAATCATATTCAGAAAGGTGGATTTCCCGCTTCCGCTGTTCCCGATCAGGGCAGTCAGTTCCCCTGTCTCCACAGTCAAATCCAGCCCCTGCAGTGCCAGGACCTCCGTCTGTTTTGATTTGTAGATTTTCACCAGGCCGTCCGCCTGTATCATCGCCTCTGCCATTTTTCCTCACAGTCTGCCATAAAACTACATTTATACTGGCAAATGTTTTTAAGCGCTTATATATACTGCATGTCAATGAAACTTGCAGTAAATTACAGCAAAAGACCGCCGGCCCTATATGCTCACCTGTCTTCTGCCGTCGTCCCGAATCCGCGTCCGCCCATGGGATTCAGGCCGTCTTCAGCCGCCCGCCGTCCAGCTCTATCACAATGTCCCCGGCTCCCATCAGCCCTACGTCATGTGTGGTCATCACTATGGTAATCCCTTCTTTCCTGCACATCTCCTGGAACAGCCTGGCCACCTCCGCCCCCATGGCGCTGTCCAGCTCGGCAGTGGGCTCATCGGCAAAAATGATACGGGGCCTGTGAGCCATGGCCCTGGCGACAGCCACCCTCTGCTGCTCCCCGCCGGACAGCTCGAAAGGCATGTGTTTCAGGCGGCCGCCCAGCCCCACCATACGCAGGCATTCCTCCACGCGCTCCTCCCTTCCGGAACGGATTCCCGCCATACGCATGGTAAATTCCACGTTCTGGAACACATTCATAGCCGGCAGCAGGGAAACCGACTGGAACACAAATCCCATCTGCTTCCTTCGCAGATTCTCCCGCTGGCGCTCCGACAGCTTTCCCACATCCTGGCCATTGATGAATACCCTGCCTGAAGATGCCTTATCCAGCACCCCCAGTATATTCAGGAGAGTCGTCTTACCAGATCCGGAACGCCCTCTGAGAATCGTCAGTTTTCCCGCAGGAATTTCCAGACTGATATCCGTCAGGGCCTGAAACCGGCCCCCTGCCACCGGAAAAATCCTGTTTACTCCCTGCGCCCTGATCATGCCCTCTTCTCCCATATCCAATCCATCCCTTCTTCTCCCAACAGACATTTCCCTATTCTTCACCCAGCTTCAAAGCCTTGGTCACATTCAGCTTAAATACCAGAAGTATCAATACAATCAGACACACCGCCATCACCAGCGCCACTGCCCCGTACAGCCTCAGCATGTCCTCCCGGCGCGCATACAAATGCAGCGGCAGCACCTGATCGGATGCCGCATATGCCATCTGCAGCATGGGCACAAACATCCGCGACGCCAGCTTTCCGATGCCGATTCCCGCGAAAATAGACAGCGCCCCGGAGAATATCTGCTCCAATATCAGCATATGGAACAGTTCCCCTTTATGCATGCCGAAGGCCCGCAGTGTGCCGAATGCCAGCTCTCTGGAACGAATGGACATGATCCAGTAAATCAGATATCCCACCGCACACAGCAGTATCATCACCAGAAAACTCATGGTCAGCACTCCGTTGGTCCCCTGCAGCAAAGGCTCTTCCACGGCCCTGCGCAGATCCGTCTCCCGGTTGACATATTTCGTGACACTCACGTCATTTTCATCGATCCAATCCGCAACTGCCCCTGCATCCGTATTCTCATCCAGGGTTATCCAGACTTCGTAAGGCTCCCTGATCCTGCCGAAGCTCTCCTGAAGTGCCGCGGTATTCGCCACCACCAGATAATTTTCCTCCCTGGACACCTCGCCGGAATAGTCAAAGCCGGTGCTGACTGGCTTATACCCAGGCCAGTAATCCACAAATCCCACGATGATTCCTTCCATCTCGTACCTGTTCGTCACTTCGTCCCGGTTTCCGTCCACAACAGCGGTTACCGTGGACACATAACCGTATTTTATCTTATCCCCCAGCTCACAGCCCTGCTGTGTCTGGAAATTCCTGGACATCAGCAATCCTTTGGGCTCGTCCGCCAGCGCATTCAGATAAGTATAATAATGCTCCCCCAGAAGCTCTCTGTCAATCCAGGTATTCTCCCCGAATTCCCTGGTGTGAATCCCCATGAGAAGCACTGATATGCCTCCCTGCTCCACCTGCGCATAAGCGGAACTCCAGCTGCCGTCCTCCTCCACAGCGCCGTCGCTGTAAAATACTTTCGTATAGGATTTCACGCCCAGACTGTTATACTTCAGAGGATCGGGCTCCGTATAATAAAACGGAAGATCCATACCCTGATGCTGATAGCTGATCACTGCTTTTGCATTATTCTTCCACTTCTCTTTTACAATCACGTCAGCGCCGTCCAGATAGGCTATATTGTTCCGGGCGTTCTGGAGTATGGTACGTGCCGTAGTGGCATAAAAAATTCCCAGAGACACCGTCAGAATCAGAAACAGCATGATAAACTGCTGCTTCCTGCCGTTCCTCCGGCTCTCTATAAAGGAAGCGTAACTGGCAGGATGCCAGAAGCGCTGCCCCAGTGTATAAATCAGCTTCACGATCAGGGGCTGCAGGCGCAAAAACAAAAGTCCCAGCCCCACAATAAACAGAGCGGAGCTTACATACAGAAGAGGATCCAGCGCCTGCCCGGTAAGAACATTTTCCTCGAGCGCTGTCCGGTTGTGAGAATAATTATAATAACCGTAGATTCCCACGGCCAGGCATATGAAATCCAGGAAAAATCTCTCCCACCAGGAATGTTTCCTGACCGCCTTGTTCTGCTTCAGATTCACAATGGATACTTTGCTGTGCTGAACCGCCGGAAATGTCATAATCACAACCGTGATCACGACTGCCGCCGCCAGATACATCCATACCGTGGCTGAATACTTTATCTCCAGGTTTCTGTGCAGGCCGAATTCCAGGAAATTGCTGGCCGAGCCCAGTCCCTGTACGAACAGGATACCCAGCGGAAAACCCAGCAGCACCCCCGCCGCCGTCAGAAATATGCTTTGGTAGAGATAGAGCCTGAAAATCTGGCTGCCGGAGCTTCCTCTGCTCTTGATAACGGATATCTCGTTCTTCTCCAGCTCGTACATCTGCCGGGAAACCATGAGCAGAAAAGCCATAAGCAGCACCAGCACCGGCATCTCCAGCACAAAAAGAGTCGCGGAGATCAGCGCTTTTTCCGTCTGAAACTCCTCCATCAGCCGCCTGACAGTCTCCCCCTGGCACCCCTTCTCTTCCAGTGCCTTAAGCGCCTCCAGAATATGGGGCGCCTGGGATGCTTCCAGTTCCTCATACCCAAACTGATAGTTGTAGATACAGTTAAATACATTGTAATTGCCCTCAGCCTTTTGCATGAATACCTCGCGGAACGCAGACTCCGGCATCAGCATGGCATTGCTGAGTTCGTCCGTGCCGATATCCCAGTAAGGGTCATTTTCGTTGGGTTCAAAAATCCCCGTAATGGTCACGGTGACAAAGGAGGTCAATCCGTCCCGGACTGCCGTAAGCGACAGTACGTCTCCTGCCAGCAGATTTCTCTCCACCATCAGCTTCTGGCTGACAACCACCTCCAGGCTGCCCTCGGAGTTGATCCCGCTCCCGGAATACATCTCGCCGTTTAACATGGTCACATGCTCCGCAAGGTCAGACAGAAACGCCACACTCATATTGTATGTCCGCGCGTCCGTCCTTCCGGAATCCAGGCGCACAGGCTGTTTGGAGTAATAAAAACGGATATCTTCCCCTGGCTCCACCCCCAGAGTATCGCTTAGCCCTGACATAACCTCCTCCGCTTCCAGAATCGGCTCATGTGACATAAACTGCGACTCCGTCTCCAGCTTCAGCGCCGCCGGCCACACGCCCGACTCCGCAAATTCGGTGTGGAACTTGTCCCGAAGAAGCCTGTCAAAGACGGCACTCTGGTACATGGGAAAGCTGACCAGTGTAGCCACCAGCAGGACACTGCCCAGAAGCAGACAGAGGAACATCCACTTTTTGGATAACACCTTTTGAAACATTATTCCCAGCATATCTTCATTCCTTCCGTAAGCCCTTCAACTACCCAGTAATAATCCCTGTCACTGCCTCCGGCCAGAAAAGCCGTGGGCATTACATTTCCGTCCTCTCCCATCACATCCACATAGGTTCTTCCCGACTGTACCGTCACGGCCTCCGCCGGCACCAGGATCACGTTTTCCATCCTGTTCACATAGCCGGTGGGCCTGTACAGTCTGATCTGATTCCCGTAGACATTCCCGTCCGTGAGAGGTAACTCATCCAGCACCTCCTCCGGAACGGACATCAGCGCGACGTCGCTCCCCATGTAACAGTCCTGCCCGCAGGCTCCCAGAGTCAGAACCCTGCACTGTGTCACCTGATCCGCATTGTTATGGTCTTTATAGGAAATCGTCAGCTCATCCCCGTAGTTCAACGTCCTGTTCTCTGAGATGTCCACCATCAGACAGGCAAAGCCCTCGTCTGCCACCAGGGCTGCCATGGCGCCTTTCTCCATGGTCTGTCCGGTTTCGATGGGAAGATACTGCAGAAAGCCGTCAACAGGAGAACAGATTTCCGTGACCCCGGCATCCCTGCGAATCTCTGCCAGCTCCTTCTCCTGCTCTTCGATACTCTTCCGCCTCTTGGCAATGTCTTCTTCATCCTCCTCCCTGCCCTCTGCCTCCAGGTCGGCAAGACGTTCTTCTGCCCGCTTCAGGGCGGTTTCCCTGGACGCGATATCCAGCTCATCCGCTTCCACTCTGACCGACATCAGCGCCTCTCCCTTTGACACATGATTGTTGGTCCGCAGAAGATTCCCCTCGGAGACTACAACACCATTCTCCACAGGATTACTCACCACTGTGGTCACGGGCATAATCGCATAGCCCGTGCCGGTATAGGCGCGCTGCCTGGTTTTCCGCTCCAGCACTGCTTCCTCTGTCCCTGCCCGCCGGCCCTGGGATACCACCAGCTCCCCTTCCGAAAGCCCGGACAGAATCTCCACGTACATGCCGTCATCCATACCTGTTTCCACCGTCCTGGCAATACTTTGTCCCTCTTCCAGCACATATACAACCTGCGCCGTCCCCTCCTGGTAGACGGAATCCGAAGGGACGGTCAGCACATCTTCCCTGTAGTCCGTCTTCAGGACTACAACTGCGTAATCTCCCACCTCCAGTTCGTTTTCCTCATCCGAAAAGGTAAAGGTGGTACTGCGCCTGTCACTTCCCTCATACTGGATCTCATAGCGCTTCCCGTTTACAAAGACATAGAGGTCCGCCGCATTTACCAACAGCCGCCTGGCAATACTGCCGCACTTGATATACTTCCGCTCCATATCCGCCACGGCTGCCACAGCCTCCCCCCTGGCAAGCATCTGTCCTTTTATATAGTACCCCATGTTCACCACTACACCGGAAATCTGTGAAACCACCCTGGCATCCTTCCTCTGTGCCCTGAGTTCCTGAATCTGACTGTTGTAATACTCATAATCCAGCTGGTACAGCTCCTTATGCTGTCGGAGAGCCTCTTCGTTCACCTGGATATCGTAATCTTTCAGGCTTCGCTCCCCCTCCCATCTGACGTACTCGCTCTGCCAGGCGGCATAGTCAGGATTGGGAATCTGTTTTCCGTCCTTATCCGTCACGGTTTCCTCAGGCATATCCTCCTCCAGATTCTCCACGATACCCTTCAGCCGCTCCAGCTCCAGATTCTGTATGTACAGTTCTTCTTCTTTTTTTGTTTTAAATTCCGTATATTCTTCTTCCGTCTCCCGCAGTTTTTCTTCCAGGTCCTTCAGCTTTTCCAGCGCCGCCTCTTCGTCGGCGTTAACCAGAATATCTCCTTTCTGCACCGTATCCCCTATCAGAGCGCCGTAAGAACCGAAACGCTGCACCACCGGAAAGGAGTATTCCTCCACGTATGGGTATACCGCTCCCTCATATACTGTCGCATTGTAAAGATTCCGTCTCCGTACAGGCTCCGTGTTGACAGCTGTTCCCTTCGGCTCATGCAGCTCAATCTCCTCTCTGTCATTCCCGGAATCCTCTGCCCCGTTCCCGCAGCCTGTAAGCACTGCAAGCATAATACCCACAATTCCTGCCATTACCAGATACTTTGATTTCATCCTCATCCACGATAGCCCTTCCGATTTCTTCATCGCACGATTACGTCTTCCCCTTCCGAAAGCCCGCCGGTAATCTCTATCAGGCTGTCGTCCTCCAATCCTGTCCCGACCCATCTTACCTCCGGAAACCCATCCTCTCCCTGCACATAGACAAAACGTTTGACACCTGCTGTATATACTGCCTTTTTCGGCAAAGTCAGTACCTGGCTGCGGCTGTCCACGGTTACATTCATACTGCCTCCGGCACCGGCCTGAATATCCACATTCTCTTCATCCGCTACCGCAAAATATATCTTTTCGCCCCAGTTCTCCATATCATAGGGAACAACATCCACCTCCGTCTGGCTGCTGCCCGCGTCCATCTCCAGCTGCAGCACCTGTCCTTCCCGGAAGCAGTCCGGATTAGATGCCCTGGCAGCCTCGAACAGGCAGGTGGAATTGTCGGCGACCCGAATCAGCACATTCCCTCCGTCAACATTTGTCCCCACCGGCAGGTTGGTATTGTACATATAGGTAATGACACCGTCGATACCGGCATACAGACAGCTCTCTTCCAGCGCTTTCTGCTGCAGCGAAAGCTCCAGGGTATCCAGGTCTATGGCATCCTGATAGTCCTCCCGCTTATATTGGTAGCTCTGCCGGATCTCTTCCAGCGAATCCTCCAGCTTCTCTTTCTCCTCCTCCGACTGGGAAGATCGGTATACGTAATCCCACCACCTGCGGGAAAGCTCATAGGCCTCATCCGTATCCGTATATTCAAGCAGCAGCCTGTTTCTGGCGATCCGATGCTCCAGCTCCCTGATTTTATCCTCCTGGCCCGCGCCGCTCAAAAGCGCCAGCAGCTGTCCCTTCACCACGCTGTCTCCCGGCTCCACATAGACTTCTTCCACTTTCTTTCCCGATGCCGGCGTACTGATCTCCTCCTCGCCCGTCTGGACATAGACACAGCGAAGAGTCATGGTTTTCTCCACATTTCCCCTTGTCACCTTTACCGTGGCGTAGTCTGTGGTTTCTTCCTCGTGGTCTATCAGCACCGCATCCGCTTCTTCCTCCTGCTCCCTGCTGCAGCCTGCGGACAGCATACACACACCTGCCAGTGCAATCGCCATCCAGCCCATGCAGGAGCCCTTCCTCCTGACATTCCGCATCCTAATCCCGCACCGTTCCTTTTCCGTTCATACTGTACTACTCCTGTCGTTTATCATATCACTTTGCATTGGAAAAGTCAACATTCGACTGCCAAAATGCAGAAATAGAAAACGAATGGAAACGAATATAAAAGAATATAAAACGACACATAACAGGGGCTGTCGGGAAATAACTGCATTCCCACAATATATACTGTAATATGTTAGAAATCACAGCTATATATTGTGGACAAATGCTATTTCCCGACAGCCCCTTATTATGTACAGTATCAAGGAATTCTGTTACGCAAAAGTTCCCGTATTTTCACCTTTCCTGAGGAAAAACGTACTGTCCGCTTTCGTTTCCGCCCTGAGCCATTCCCTCTCTTCCTCATTCAGATAAGGAGACAGTTTCTCAAATACTTCCCTCTGATATGCATAAAGATATGCTCTCTGGGTCTCCGTCATATACTTCTCGTCAATAGCCTCCATATCAATGGGCACCCAAGTCAGCGTTCTGAAATGCATGAATTGCCCGTACTCATTTTTCACGTCATTCTCCGCCACCATCACATTCTCAATACGGATGCCGTGGCTTCCCTCAATGTAGATACCGGGTTCATTGGTAATGTCCATGCCGGCTTCCAGAACCGCCTCCGGCCTGCCTTCAGTATACTGCCAGGAAAGTCCCTGAGGCCCTTCATGTACATTCAGGATATAGCCTACACCATGGCCGGTGCCGCATTTATAGTCCAGATTGATATTCCAGACAGGCTGACGTGCCAGGATATCCAGGTTCCGTCCCGTGCAGCCGTAAAGCCATCTGGCATTGGTCATCTGCAGCATGCCTGCCGCCACTGCGGTGTAGTGCATCTTGATCTCGTCGGAAACGGGGCCAAGCACAATGGTTCTGGTCACATCCGTGGTAGCGCCCAGATACTGTCCGCCGGAATCCACCAGGAACAGCCCTTCCGGTTCAAGCACAGCATGGCTCTCCGGTGTGGCTTCATAATGCATCATGGCAGCGTTCGCCTTATAGCCGCCAATGGTGGGGAAGGAAAGCCCCAGGCACTCAGGAATCTCCCTGCGCAGAGCCTCCAGCTTATCTGCTGCGGTAATCTCCGTGATCTCCGTTTTGCCGATGTTTTTCTTCAGCCAGTAAATAAAGCGGGTGAGCGCCACACAGTCCTTAAGGTACAGTTTCTCCATATTGGCCAGTTCCACAGGGTTTTTAACTGCCTTCAGAAGCTCTGTGGGATTCTTCTTCTCCACCAGGGTCTGTCTCTCGGCCAGAGTCTTGTACAGGCAGTAGCTGCAGTATCTGTCATCCACCAGGATCTTTCCCTCTGCGGGAAGATTCTGTAGATATGTTACTATATGATCGTATTCTTCTACCTGAATGCCTTTTTTGTCCAGATAATTCTTCACACCGTCATCCAGCGCACGCTTCTGAATAAACAGCACCGTACTGTCTTTCGTCAGAAAACCGTAGGAAATGGCCACAGGATTGCATTCCACATCACAGCCCCGGATATTGAAAAGCCACATCAGGTCATCCAGCTTCGTCAGAAGGAAGCTGTCAGCGCCCTCCTTCTCCAGTTTCTCCATCACATCGCCGCGCTTCTCCTCAAAGCTTCTGCCTGCAATCTCCTCGTCCAGCACAGTGACTTTTCCCGCCGGGAACGCCGGTCTGTCCGTCCAGATGCTGTCGGCCAGGTCCTTATCATATACGATAGAAACCTGCTTATCTGCCAGCTTTTTCTCGTATTCCTTTCCCGCCTGCACGGAAATCACTCTGCCGTCAAAGCCAAGGGTCTGGCTCTGCTTCATATTTTTCTCAAGGAACTCCGTGATGGTGGGAACGCCCTCATCGCGCATGCGGAACAGTGTGACCGTGGTGCCCTCCAGCTCATGCTCCGCCTGGATGAAGTATCTGCCATCCGTCCACAGCCCGGCGCCGTCTTTCCATACCAGCAGTGTCCCGCTGGATCCTGTAAAGCCGCTGAAATATTCCCTTACCTTGAAGTAGTCATTCACATATTCGGAGTTGTGAAAATCCGCGGTGGGAATCATGTAATAGTCGATGCCGTTTTCCTTCATCTGCGACCTCAGCGCCGCAAGCCTGCCCTGAATGATTGTGTTTTCCATTTCCTTTCTCGCCTTTCTATTGTCCTGTTCATCTTGATGTATGTCGTATTATATGCCCTTTTTATATGTCCTTTCCTGCTTCTTCCGGTATTTAATTTATGAGCCGGAATCAATATTACGCTGTGCCCTTCCTGCCCGTCCTGGACTACGCTTTTATGGCAGCCAGACATCCTGTCACACATGCTCCCGCCATTCCCAGCCGTCCAGGACTGCATTTTATCGCAGCCAGATGCCCCGTCACACATACCTTCGCCATTGCTGCCCATCCAGGAGCGCACGCTTTACAGGTGCAGAAATTCTCTCACCACATCCTTCATTTCGCCCACTTCGCACTGTCTGTCATGCAGCACGGGTGCAGTGCGGATTTCCTCGATGGCATTGGGAACCTGAACGCCTGAAAGCTTCGACAGCTCGTCAACCAGTTCAAAATCCCCCTTTGCATCATGCTCCGGGTCAATGGCATTCATGACGCTTCTGGTAAATTTATAGGGGCTTGCCGTAGAAGTGATGATTGTTTTGGCCTCATCCCCTGTCTCTTTTCTGTATTTCTGATACACGGCGGAGGCAACTGCCGTATGGGTATCGATCACATAGCCGCATTCCTCATACAGGCGGCGGATCTCCGCTTCCGTCTCCGCTTCCGTGGCATAGTTCCCATAGAAATCCGCCAGTGCAGCCTTCATATCCTCCGTAATATCGTATCTGCCCTCACCGTTCAGCGCCGCCATCAGCTTTGCAGTCTGCTCCGGATCATTGCCTGCGATGCGATAAATCAGACGTTCCAGGTTACTGGAAATCAGGATATCCATTGACGGTGAAGCGGTCAGTATGAATTCTCTGTTCCTGTCATAGGTACCGGTGCTGAAAAAGTCGTACAGCACCTTATTCTCATTGGAGGCACAGATCAGCTTTCCGATGGGCAGCCCCATGTTCTTCGCATAAAATGCCGCAAGGATATTGCCGAAATTGCCTGTAGGCACAACTACGTTTACCTGCTCACCCTCTGCTATCCTGCCTTCCGCAAGGAGCCTGCCACAGGCATATACATAATAGCAGATCTGGGGCACCAGACGGCCGATGTTAATGGAGTTAGCCGAAGAGAACTGATAGCCCTTCCCTGCCATTTCCGCCGCCAGCTCCCTGTCTGAAAAAAGCTTCTTTACGCTGGTCTGGGCATCGTCAAAATTACCGTGGATTCCAACCACCAGGGTGTTAGCCCCTTTCTGGGTAACCATCTGCTTCTCCTGAATCGGACTGACACCGTTCTTCGGGTAGAAAACGATGATTCTGGTTCCCTCCACCTCCGCAAAACCGGCCAATGCAGCCTTCCCCGTATCGCCGGAAGTGGCTGTGAGGATGACTATCTCATTCTTTACACCGTTTTTCCGTGCGGAGGTTATCATCAAATGGGGCAATATGGACAATGCCATGTCCTTGAAAGCAATGGTAGGACCATGGAACAGTTCCAGATAATACGCCCCTGCCGCTTCCGCCAGAGGCACGATTTCCTCCGTATCGAACTTGGAATCGTATGCCCTGTCGATACAGCCCTTCAATTCTTCCTCCGTAAAATCCGTCAGATACAGCTTCATCACCTCATAAGCCACCTGCCGGTAGTCCATTTCTGCCAGTTCCTTTATATCCTTATCCAGAGCGGGGATATGATCCGGCACAAACAGGCCCCCATCCTCCGAAAGCCCTTTCAGAATTGCCTGGGAAGCCCTCACCTGGACTTCGCCGCTCCGTGTACTGTGATAGAATACTTCCATACTGTTTTCTCCCTTTCTCTCTGTAAAATATACACACCGGCCAGGTGATGTGTCCTTCAGTCCCAGTTATCCTGTGCTTCCTCTGCTTTCGTCCGCAGTGTTCCCTCAAGAACGGCAAAAGCGGGAAGAAAGCCTCTCGCGCGGGAACCGAAAAGGATTACTTTTTGGATGCTGCATTCTTTCGCAAATACGGCAATATCTCTCATAACCCTGTCGGGAACATTATACTTCATATCCGATTGCCCCCTGTTTCCGCCATATTTCGTCTACAACCTCTGGCCTGGCGTTTCCATTATACAGGATATCCCGCCAAAAGTCATTACTAATTTTATATTTAAGCGTCTCACTTCACCCTCAATTCACCTCAATTTCCCAGGGCAGCATCTTCCCAAAAACAGCCCAATACCAGAGTCCAAATCCCTTTTCCCACAAAGGAAGAATCTGTTGCCCCAAATTGTATCACTCCTTTTCTAATTCTTTCAGCAATTTATTATATATTTTCATAGTATCTGTCATACCGAATAATTTTCCCAGTTGATTATATCTGATCTTCTTTCTTGCTTTTTTATTCAGATCTGCCATTAAATCTTTAGATATAGTAATAGGTAGTGATGTATTTTTATCAATATATACGTTGTTTATGTAATTTTCAGTTACCGGAAATAAATTTTGTGGCAGAAAAGCACATTCTTTACCTAAAACATAACCGAAACTAACATCATCGCATACGCCATATTTTTTAACAGTTCTTTGATATTTCTGTTTATATTTTTCAACTTTAGAAGATATTGGAATCATCCAATAAATGTCCTTGTCTTCTTTATTAAATTTTAAAGCATAACAACAAGGCCTCTTGTGTTCTTTTCCAATTATTGTTTCTTTATTCTCTAATAATCCACAATTTGAAAACTTATCATAAAAAGAATCTTTAATGAAATATAATTTACCTGTTTCCATATTTTCCCTTTGCATATCGGATTGGGGGATAATTAGTCTCCCTTCCACACCACCATGCGCACCTCTTCCCGGTCGAAATCCAAAACTGTTTTCGGAAAACTGTTCTTCGTAGATGGGCATCAGTCCCTGGGCTATCGCCTGATGTGGTTTCTGTTCGTCAGACCAGAGATTTGCCTACACCTTCCTTCAGATTCCCCTCACGGTGGACACCCTTGGTGTTCGGCTGTATCCTTCCTACTGTCGGGCGGATTTGTGACTCTCACTCTTTAGAAACGTGCGCCGCCGGGCGCACTAAAAAAATACCCTACTTTAAAGTAGGGTATTAATTTAAACCCCAGCCTTTTATTTGCCGCATACTGGGTAGCGGAAACAATTTGAACCCGTACCTTCTTTTTATGGTTGCTGATTTATACGGTCACAGCACACAATTTTAGAAATCATAAGATCCCCCCACTTACAGTATATGCAATCAAAGCAAAAATGTCAATAGAAAATTTTAGATTCTACAGGTTAAACTTAGAATACAATCATAATAATGTCGCCCAGCGGCTGCTTTACAATAGGAAGGGTGACGGTAATCCTTCACAGCATCGGCATTCTTTTTGATGTTCTGTATCAGTGCGTCATTCCATTCTATGGTATCTTTTGTTATATTATTTTCTGCAAAAACATCTTGCAGTACCTCAAGGCGGGATGATTTTTTTGACATAATGGCTTCTTTCTGGCTGTATTCGGCTTATCATGACCCCATTATGCCATAAAATAGGAAAAAAGAAAATGTAACATTTTTGTAACTTTACAAGTTTAACCTGTATATTTTGGCGTTTCATTTTCCCTCAATTTTCCAGAACAGAATCTTCCCCAAATATAGCCCAGTACCAGAGTCCAAATCCCTTTTCCCACAACGGAAGCGGAAACGGACGGCGCGCTTCCCCCATTTTCCCGGCATATTCTTCCAGATACTGCAAAAAGAGTGATATATATTCCCTTCGGGTTTCCAGCTGTTTCATAATCAAACGACTCCAGACAGGAACTTCCCGGTATTGAACGCTTTCCCGGAACAATGCAAGGTACCCGTCCATATCGAAGGGAACCCTTTTTTCTTCCACAATCACCCTGCCCGAATCCGTAATCTCAATCATTGTATATGGTATGCCCTCTTTCACGCAATCCACAGGCAGACCGCAGGCACCCGGATTGATGAGTACTTTTTTGCCATCCTCGGACATATAATTCCACTGGATATGCGAATGGCCGAAGATATGGATTCCCTCCGACAATTCGGCAAGCCTCTCCCGGAACTGTCTGTCCGTATGAAAATAGTCCTCAATATCCCTTTTTAACTCTTCCGGTGCCACAAACGAATCTCCGTACCTTTTCAGCAGCTTTGACGGACTCCATTTGCGATGTTCGCTGTCCTCTATAAAATCGTCGGAGGAATGTGCCATATAGACAGAACGGCTATTACATTGAAAGCACAGACGATTTGGAAGCCCTAAGATATACTCCAGATTTTCGGGAACGATATTTCTATGGCACCAGTAAATGATCTGACCATTCCCATCCGTCCGGGCAGACTCATCTTCGGGCATCCTCTCAAAATACGCCTCCTGGTTTCCCCGGACGGCATAAAAGGCATACTGCTCCGCAAGCTCCCGCATCCTTGCAATACAGCCGTCCGGATAAAGATTGCCGAGGCAGTAATCCCCCGCAAAGAGAAAACCGTCGGTATGGTTCTTCTTCGCATCCTCCGCGACAGCATCCAGCGCCGGTAAATTTCCGTGTATATCCGAAATAACCGCAAATCTCATCGCAATATCTTCCTCTCATCTGTTGTAATCCCGTTCCTGCCCGCCGGCAGTTTTATACTCATGAACACATTCTTTAGCCTTTGCTCCGCATTCCAGAAAGCTGCCGCCGGAAAAGATTTCATTCTTTCCAGTAAAGTTCCGTTTTAACCAGTGCCTCTTTATAAGGCAGGCTCTTTTTCTCCATCAGCTTCCGTATGGCCGCCTCCTTTGATGCCTCCAATTCCTGGCAGACCTCTATGATGGACTTTATGGCATTTTCTGCCTCCTGGCCTGCCCGCTCTTCTGCCTTGTCCGCACGTTTTTCCGCCCTGTCTGCCCGCTCTTCCGCCTTATCCGCACGTTCCCTTTCATTGGCCGTGTTCTGTCGTTCCGCCTGTATGTCCATTTTCTCCATGTCTGCAAACAATTCGTCCATCTTCTTTTCCCTCACCTTGTCAGTCAGATTTTCCACTTCCGGTATCGGTACATTCATCTTTAGCAGGAAGGCCTTCAATATATCCGCAATAGTATCCATCAGGTACCCTGGCGTGTCTTTCAGGATGGCCTCAATTCTTTCCCGGGGAAGATGGCGAAAATTCCTGATATCCTCCGCTGTCTGGAGCTTGTTGATCATCATTACAAAGGATATTTCATCCGGCTTCCCCATCAGTTCCTCATTGCTGTAATCCCTCAGCGGAACCAGGTAATACTCGAAATCAGGAATGTATTTCCCAAAGGTCTCCCCTTCCCGGATGCGGCTCCTGAAATCCAGCGGCACGTCCCATTAGCCCGAACCTTCTTTTTTTTCCCTGCTTTCAATTTTTCTGTCGTTCTGGCTCATACCGCAGCCCCCTTTCTGGTGGCAGACTGCAATAAGAGATACCTCCCCCTCCTCCTGCGCCTGCCTGTCTTCTTTGATAAATGGATACTTTCAGGCAAAACGCCCGGATTCCGGCCCTTTACGGAAGCCGTTGCTTACATGGCCCGGGGACTGCTGACAGCCTGGCCCGGTGCCGTCCAGAAAATTAGATCTTCTTGAAGTGATATTATCTTAACACATCATGGGGGGATTTGCAAGATATAAAAACGGTTGATTGGGGCTGTTTCTAAAAGCCATTTACCATAAAAAATATCTACACCACTTAAGAATTGTCGGAAAATAACCGCTGC
>DKVC01000115.1:1081-1466 GCA_002490995.1 Lachnospiraceae bacterium UBA7188 | reverse complement strand
ATTTGTAGACACTTCCTTATTATGCCTGCGGCTCTCATTTAAAGAACTCATGTCCCCCATGCACGAACAGATATGTAAGATTCCTGTCAAACCATTCCACCTTCCGGCTGTCCGCATATTTCCTGGCTACAAAATACAGCGCGCCCTGGGAGATATCCTCCCCCATCAGCGCCCGCTCCACCGCGTTCACCGTCTCTTCGCTGACCTTTACCCTGTAGTAGCTTCCGTTGGATACCGGCGAAAACTGAGATACTCCCTTTTCCCTCTGGAATACCACATCGGTTACCGTATCAGGAAAGGCTTCACTGTTCAGGCGATTCAGCACCACATTCGCCACCAGAAGCTTTCCGTCCTCGTCCTCGTTGCCGGCTTCCGCTTCCACAAT
>DKVC01000115.1:0-761 GCA_002490995.1 Lachnospiraceae bacterium UBA7188 | reverse complement strand
GTTGCCGGCTTCCGCTTCCACAATTCGCAGCAGCACCTCTAAATCCGTATCCGGCAGGTCATACATATACTGCTGTTCCACCACAAGAAAGGCCACGGTCCGCTGCCCGGAAACTGCCACATCGGCGATGCCAAGCCCCATCTCTCCGTCCTCTTTTACAGCTTCCGCCTTCCCTGCCCACTCGGCTTCCAGTTCCTTCAGTTTAAGCTTCAGGCTCTGTACGGGCACTGAGTAAAGTCCCACTGCGTCCAGTTCCCTCACACACAGGACACATGCCATCAGTGTAACCGCCAACGATATCAATAATGCCACTGCCTTTTTATACATAATCCTCAGTCCTTTCCTCACCGGACGGCGGCGCTTCAAAAGCCTGTCCGTTATATCAATATATGAGGCAAGTCCCGAAAATATGTCTGGCCGATTATGAAAAAAGGGAGCTGCCGCAATCCCATTGCACAGCTCCCTTTCTGGAAAAGACCGCAGTTTACTGGAAAGGGCAATTTTATAAAAATTTTAGTTTATAACTTTATCCTGTTTTCTCTCTTTATTGACTTTTTAAAATCCATATGTTAAAGTTATAATGGTTAAAACCTAAGGAATCTATAAAATAAATTATGAAAGAAAAGAGGTAATGCGAGATGGCAGTAATTGATTTGAGCAAGTATGGCATCACCGGCACTACGGAAGTAGTGCACAACCCTTCCTACGACATGCTGTACGAAGAAGAGACCAGAACAGACCTGGAAGGCTTTGAAAAGGGA
>DKVC01000216.1 GCA_002490995.1 Lachnospiraceae bacterium UBA7188 | reverse complement strand
GCAATTTTTATTGTATTTCCGGGCGTTTGCCTGAAGCAATTGCAGCAGTTATTTTCCGACAATTCCTAAGAAAAAAGCCACCCCACCGTTGACGCGAAGGTCAGCGGCGGGGCGGCTTACAGTTTCATTGCCTAAATTTATTTATCAGCAATTCTGCAGGTCAGGACTTATTTCATCTGCTCTTCCTGCTTCTTGATCATACGACGAACCATCTCGCCGCCGATGGAACCGGCTTCACGGGAAGTCAGGTCACCGTTGTAACCCTCCTTCAGGTTTACGCCAAGCTCAGATGCAACCTCAGTCTTAAAACGATCCATTGCTGCCTTTGCTTCAGGTACCTCTACTCTGTTACTTCTGCTATCGGACATTTATTTCACCTCCATTCTATCTGTTGTTTGGAATTATCGTCAGGCAGCTCTTTAGGAATCTGCCCTGGACAACTCCTTGGGAATTGGCTCTGGCCAAATCCTTATATCTATCTTCAAGATAAGTGCCGCATGCACCTATCCTGAAGATTCAGTTTAAGTGTTTGCTGCAACTTATCTTGATCTTAGTATGACCCGCAGGAAAGAAAATATGTTGGAAAGATTTAGGGAAAAATGCTGCGGTTCAAATTTCTTTACAGAACTGTGGAAATATGATATTGTAAAGAAGCATTCGGGATTCAGCTTTTGGCTGGCAGAGATGTTTGTCGGAGAGACCGAAGAATTATTATAAGAGGAGATAATGAGTATGTTGGAGTATAAGTATGACACGCAGCTGCTGATCGAGGGACAGGATTTGGACGAAGATGTGATCAGCGATTATTTTACTGAGAATTTTAAAGGCGATTGTCTGTTGGCAGTGGGAGATGAAGAATTGATTAAGATTCATTTTCATACGAACGAGCCATGGAAGGTGCTTGAGTACTGCGCGTCCCTGGGGGAAATCTACGATATCGTGGTGGAGGACATGGACAGGCAGGCAAGAGGGCTGAAAGGCTGAGCGAATAAGGAAAAGTGTATCATTAAAAAGGCTAAGAAAAATGAAGATGAATGATATTATAGCGGTTTTAAGGCAGGTTTATAATAGATATGATAATATAAGACTGGGGATAGCCGGTTCTTATGTAAATGGTACCGAGAAAATATCCAGTGACATAGACGTTGTGATAGATGGCGATTCTATGAGAGTTGATATTATGGAATATATAAAAAGCTTATTTGATATTACAGTAGATGTGTTATGGGTGGATCTGATGAAAAAAGAGGATGATGAGTTAGACAGGTTCGCGATAGAAAACGGATTGCCGATAAATAGATATTCAGCATACAAAACAGTCATGCAGGAAGTCAGGTGGATATGACCAAATCAGGAAGGAAAAGAAGTTGACGAATTAATGAAAAATTTTTCTTCTTTTATCAGCGATAAAATATCCGATTTTCAGACAGATGTTTACTATCAGAATCCAAGTTACCTGGAATGTTCTTATGAGGCAGGGTATTTATTGGACTAATCAGTTTTGCTTTCAGGAACTGTCGGAAAATAACTGATGCAACACTTTCTTATGCTGCCAGATGTGCCTGGCCTCATCGGCGGAACAGGGCGCCTAAAAAGCCCCGTCCGCCGTTATACAGCAGGCCGCCAGGATTTGTAGTGGTGCCCCCGGGAAAGCATCTGGCTGGCGGTCTGCAGTCGGGTTGTACTGCAAAGTAACCGGTGCGCAGTATAAATAGCGGAGATATTCCATAACGGTGTCCACCCTGGGAGAATTGGCAATCACGCCCAGATATACCGTATCCTCGAACCCGGCCTGTCGGATTACTCCGCTTCGGGACAGATCCAACCCGAACAGGGCTTCCTCAGTTACGGCAGTGTAGGCGATCGAATCATCCAGCGCCAGATCATCCGCGTTATCCTCCAGTATGACGATGTTGCCGACCAGATCCGTTTTCAGGCGCTCATACAGATCCGGGGCATTTTCCGAGAGAAGCCCATCCAGGTCATAGAGATACCCGTTCTGGGAAAAGGCATCGAAAGCCTCCCGGTTCATCAGCACCACGTCCATTGTCTTTCCTTCGATGGAAGCCAGAATTTTCATGCGTGACGCATAGGTATATTCATGCCAGGCATTCAGTTCATCGTCTGTCAGATATAGCTCAGTGTACAGCTTCGTCTCATATTCGGATAAGTCTGCCCCTGTGTATGCCGTGAAATCCTCCCCAAGCTGTCTGGTCAGATCTTCGCCTGCCACCACGTTCACCAAAGCGGTATAGAGGACGATATCCTTGTGGGTGAGATGCCCGTAAATATTGTAGCCGATGATATACAGGAAAATGCACAGGATGGCCAGAGGGAATTTATAGTAAGTCAGGATATGCGCGATTTTCCTGCGGCCGTGAAGCGTGTTCAGATGGTTGTCTTTCAGCAGCAGCGCCAGACGTTCTCCGACGGACATCTGTGCAGTTTTTATAGAAACAGTTTCTGCGGATTTCATTGTTTTTCCTCCTGCTATTTTACAAACAATTTATACAATATCACACGTCTTTGCTTTCATATACTTTCATTTTCGGATATCGCTTTATGATTGGATACAGCCTCACCTTCCGTCCCCTCCGCCTTCCTTTCACACATCAGCAGAATATTGGACAGCAGATGGGAGCACAGCAGGGCGCAGAGTCCCTCTCCGAAGATAATAGCCGGTGTAAAGACATTGATGACTACAAATACCATGACAAAATAGATGGCAGCCATTGCCGCTGTGCAGAGCAGGAACCGCATCCCCAACATAATGGAATTCAGAAACATTGCCTTAACCGTGTTCTCGAATCTGGCCAGAAGCGGGAAAATGTACATCAGTACGATGGCATAAGCCGCTACAGCCACCAGAAAAACCGCGGTTCCCACGGTCCAGACGGCATTTTCGAACCGCATATGGTAAAAAATATATCCGTCCGCTGCCAGCACGATTCCCAGCGCCAGAAGAATCAGCCAGATAACGGTCGCTTTCCTGAAATTCTGCCTGAAAGCCCGGAAAAAGGACTTCGTAACATTTCCTTCCTCATCCTTAGCCATCTTCAGGGTCACGTAAAACAGCGCGGTGGTGGATGCTCCTGCCGTTACAATGGGCAGACAGCAGAAAAACCACAGGATATTCAGATATGCACTGTATGCGATTTTGGTAAAAAAGACCATCACTTTCCCTTCCGGGTTCAATAAACTGTTCATATGTATTCTCCTTTTCATATATGTTATTCATTCTTCACCTTTGACTTACCTGAATTCTCATCTGCCGAGTTGGCCTGGTTTACACTTCATTTCGTTCCATGTTGGACATGTGCCATCGGCACACAGCACGTTAGTCGTCGTAGCCCACTACAGCTTCTTTCTTCACTCTTCTTAAGGTGCTGCCGTAAGGTATTTCCTAAGGAACTGCCGTAAGGCATTTCCTAAGGTGCTGCTGTAAGGTATTTCCTAAGGTGCTGCCGTAAGGTATTTCCTAAGGTGCTGCCGTAAGGCATTTCCTTAGTCCCCTGTAGATTCCCTGTAAATCAGGCTGGTCTCCGTGTGCAGTGTGCGGAAGTTCAGGGACGGCTCTTTAATGCGGGACAGCAGCAGGTGCGCCGCCGAGAATCCCATGATCTGGCTGTGGATATGGATGGTGGTGAGGGAGGGCGTCACCACCTTTGACTCCGGCGAATCATCGAAGCCGCAGAGCCAGATATCTTCCGGCACGGACAGCCCCAGCTTCTTTAACACAGCCAGGGCGTCCAGGGCTACGAAGTCATTGGCGCAGAGGAAGACATCGGGCATGGAATGCAGCCTCCGGAAGTTTTCCTCAAGATACTCCCTGTAGTCCTGCGTGCTGGATATTTTGGTTCCTTCCTTGCAACCGATGATGCTATATTCCTCCGGACAGGGCAGCTTCAGCAGATACATGGAATTGCGGTAACCCATATAGCGCTCGAAAAACGACTGGCAGTGCAGGTATTCGCCGATGAAGCCGATCCGCTTCCTGCCCCGCCTGCTCATCTCTTTCACGATATTGTATATGTTGGATTCATTTTCCATGTAGAGACAGTCCGCCTGCAGCGGCCCGTTTAAGGCCGTTACCGGAGAGTCCACGAACAGGGTGGGCTTTCCCATGCCGCACAGCATGTCGCTGTATGCTTTGTCAAAAGTTTCCACACAGATGATTCCGGCCGTTCTTTCTTCATTATAAGAAGAGGGAATCTGAAGGGCGTTTACTTCCTCGTCGTGAATCCTGTGCATGGTAAAGCTGTAGCCTAACTGGGACAGCTCCCGCTGTAATTTATCCAGCATAGTGGATGCGAAATGGGAATTGCCGATAGGGGCGGTGGAAAACAGGGCAATTTCCTTCGCAGATGATGAGGGCTCCGGTTTCCTGTCGTTTAATCCGGCTATGGTTACATAGGAAAATTGTTTGTATCCCATGTCCATGGCTTTCAGCAGGATTTTTTCCCTGGTAGATTCGGCCAGGAGCCCCGTGTTGTTGATGGCCTTGGAGACTGTGTTCCGGGACAGCCCAAGCGCATCTGCAATGTCTTGAATTGTAACTCGTTCTGCCATACATATTACTCCGTTTTTTGTTGTTACACTTTGTTGCTTTGTTTCGTCACTTATTATTATAATGTACAAACATGAAAGTGTCAAATGTAAAAATTAAAATCCACAATCTTTTTTGAGGCAGTATTGCGAATAAAGACGATAAAAAGCCTGAAATCCGGGTGAAAGTGGGCAATGTGGGCACAATTATAAAAAGAAAATGGTCAAATATAAATATTGGATGAAAAAAGATGTGTAAAATGTAAAAAAGGTATTGACCAATTGTAAAATATATGATACATTATTATTACAAAAAGCAAATCGAATTTTACAAATGCACAATGCACGCGAGGTGAGGAGGGAAGAGAAAAAAGCGGAAGTGCAGATTGTAATTCCAAACAGAAAGTGGAAAGGAGAAATCTGAATGAAAACAAGTACAAAAACGGCTTCACCCAGGGACAGCGCTTCCCAGGGAAAGGGTAAAGAAGGGACAGGGCTGCACAATACACTTGTTTATATGCGCCAGCACTGGCAGCTGTATGTAATCTTCCTGCTCCCGGCATTCGCCCTGACGATTATCTTCCGTTACATACCCATGGGCGGCATCCTGATTGCCTTCGAGGATTACAATGCCATACAGGGATTCCTGGGCAGCCCCTTTGTCGGCTTCAAGCATTTCCAGAGATTCTTGTCCTCGCCGGATTTCATGGCTTACCTGGTGAATACCCTGAAGCTGAGTATCTACGGGCTGCTGTGGGGCTTTCCCATTCCGATCCTGCTGGCCTTCCTGTTGAACCGTGTGCAAAGCTCCAAAATCAAGCAGAAGATTCAGCTGGTGCTCTACATGCCGAACTTTATTTCGGTTATCGTGCTCTGCGGTATCGTAAGGATTCTGTTATCCGTTACCGGGCCTTTGAACATGATTCTGGGGACTTCCACCGACTTCATGACCATGCCCGAGGCGTTCCGCACGATTTACATCGCCAGCGGTATCTGGCAGGGCGCAGGCTGGGGATCCATCATGTACACGGCGGCCCTGTCCAATGCAAGCCAGGAGCTGAAGGAGGCGGCCGTCATCGACGGAGCCAATATTTTCCAGCAGATCAAGGCAGTGGAATGGCCGGCCATCAAGGATGTGGTTATTATTCAGTTTATCATGTCTGCAGGTAATATCATGAGCGTCGGCTTCGAGAAGGCTTACGCGCTGCAGACGGATCTGAATATGAAGACATCGGAAATTATTTCTACCTATGTGTATAAGAAAGGTCTTCTGGACGGTGATTACGGTTTTTCAACGGCGGTAGGGCTGTTCAATACGGTCATCAATCTCATCCTGCTGGTCACGGTGAATAAGATTGTGGCAAGGATGAATGAAGGCAAAGGACTGTAGAGGAGGTGCAGAATCGTATGAAGAAAAAATTTAGCAGATATTCCACACAGGACAAGGCGCTGCTGCTGACAGGATACATATTGCTGGGACTGTTCGTGGTAGCGATCATCATCCCCATGATTTACATTGTAGTGGCATCCTTCATGGATCCCATCACCCTGCAGAACAAGGGCATCACATTTGATTTCAGCAAGTGGACGCTGACGGCTTACGAACGCGTGTTCAGCAATGCCCAGATCTGGATCGGCTTCAGGAACGCGGTGATTTACTCCGTGACATTTACGGTGGTGTCCGTGTTCATTACACTGCTGGCGGCGTACCCCATGTCCAGGGCGGATTTCAGGGGAAAGGCATTCTTTAACGTCATTTTCGTCATTACCATGTTCTTCGGCGGCGGGCTGATTCCTACCTACCTGCTGATTAAGAGCCTGGGCATGATAGACACCATATGGGCCATTATTATCCCCGGCGCCTTCAGCGTGTGGAACATGATCATCGCCAGAACCTACTACCAGGGCATTCCCACAGAGCTGAGGGAAGCGGCGGATGTGGACGGGGCGAATGAGATGACCTTCTTCTTCATGATACTGCTCCCGGTGTGTATGCCGATTATTGCCGTGCTGTGCCTGTGGTCCTTCGTAGGTATGTGGAACAGCTACTTCGACGCATTGATTTACCTGGACAGCGCATCGAAAAAGCCCCTGCAGGTGGTGCTGCGCTCCATCCTGATCCAGAACAAACCGGAGTCCGGCATGATTTCGGATATGCAGAGCACTGCCGCCCGGGCACAGCTGGCAGAACTGCTGAAATATGCCACCATCATCGTATCCAGCCTTCCCCTTTTGGTGATGTATCCTTTCTTCCAGAAGTATTTCGATGCCGGAATCATGGTGGGGTCTGTGAAAGGATAATATATTTGACTATGGCGGGATGTAATGCTGCCACAATGGTCATCCGGTAAACAAGGAACCATAGAGGAAACAACAATAAGGAATATACTGTAAGACGTACAAAAATAAATTAGTCTCAGAGTATAGGCAAAAAGGAGTTCCAAAGAGCAAAGGTGCAACTGTAAAAGATACAACTGAATAAAAGAATGAAAAACAGTTTCAAAACGGATGGCATAACTGTAATTAAAGAAACTAAAACAGATTCGAAGTGTAGGCTCCTGAAAGGAAGTTACGGCTGCAGCCTTTGCAGACGGAACTATCTTTCCTCAAAAGGGGGCCGGAACGTAGAGACGGAACTGGAATAAAAGCCGAAGCGCAGAGACGGAACTAAGAATAGGAGGAAACTATGAAAAATAAAGTATGGAAACGAATCATCACCGCAGGACTTGCGGCAGCTATGGTATTTTCCCTGACGGCATGCGGAGGGAGCAAAGTGGAGCTGAATGACGGCACTTTTAAGCCCATGGAGGCGGATCAGCTCACTTTCCCGCAGGCAGAGCAGGTCACCCTGAAAGGCCTGATCAATTATCCGGCCAACACCACAGAACCCAAGGATCGTACCATTTTCCATCGCCTGGAAGAACAGACCAACGTACATATCGAATGGAACGCCATTCCCAACAACGAGTGGGGTGAGAAGATTCAAACCATTATGGCTGATGTGAATTCCCTGCCGGATTTCATCTTTACGGCCGGTTTCGGCGAGGCTGACCTGCTTCGGTTCGGCGAAGGAAAGTCTATCATCGCCCTGGAAGAATACATTGACAACTATATGCCGAACCTGAAGAGCGTGTTTGACAAATTCCCCGAATACCGGAAGATGACCACTGCTACAGACGGGCATATCTACTCCCTTCCCTGGATTGAACAGCTGGGCGCCAATAAGACTGCGATCCAGACTGTGGGAAACATGAGCTTCATCAACAAGAAGTGGCTGGATGACCTGGGACTGGAGATTCCGGAGACCGTTGAAGAGTTCGAGGCAGTGCTGGTTGCATTCCGCGATAACGCGGCCAAATTGCAGGAGGATTTCGGGATTGAGGGCGATATCATTCCCATGTCCTGTATCGTAAATGACGGCGACCAGGATCCCTGCATCCTGATCAACTCCTTCGGCGAGGGCTACGGCGACCCTGACAGAGGAAGACATATTGCCGTAACCGATGACAAAGAGGTAGTCTTCACCGCTGCCATGGAAGGCTTCAAGGAAGGCATCCAGTGGCTGCACTCCCTGGCGGAGCAGGGGCTGATCGATCCTGAAGCGTACACCCATGAATGGTCTGCTTATGTTGCCAAGGGAAAATCCCACCGCTACGGCGTATTCTTCAGCTGGGATCCCGCAAACATTGACAACCTGGAAGATTTTGTCCCGCTGCCGCCCCTGGAAAAAGACGGACAGAGGATATTCACCCCTCAGAACGGCTCCTTTACCAGCGGCTATGACCGTGGACGTTGCGTCGTGACGGCAACCGCGCAGCAGCCTGCACTGGTATGCGCATGGCTTGACCAGATGTACGCGCCCATCCAGTCCCCTCAGAATAACTGGGGAACCTACGGCGAGGATGATGATTTCGATATCTTTGTAATGGGTACCAACGACAACGGTGACGAGATGTTGCAGCATGCGCCTCTGGGAGACGCATCTCCTGTGGAGGTAAGGGAGGCGGAAGCTGTGGGCGGCCCCCTGGCAATCTTGGATGAGTATTATGGCGTGTATGTGACCTGCCCTGATGACGCACAGTACCGCCTGGATTGGATTGAGGAGTACTATACGCCTTATATGACTAGAAATTATGTATATCCTGTCATGTTTATGAGCAGGGAAGATATCACGGAGTTGTCCAACCTGCAGGCAGATATCGAGAAGACGGTACGGGCTGCGAAATCCGGATGGATCCGCGACGGTTTCACCGATGCGGACTGGGATCAGTATTTGAAGGACCTGGATGCCTACGGACTGGACAGATATGTGGAAATTTTCCAGAAATATCTTGACATCTACTTTGCAGAGTAGGATAGTGATAGACGGTATAATGGCTTTCTGCCGACAGGCTTGCAGTAAGGCATGAAGACAGAGCAGATGAAGCAGGAATCCAGTTAATGGTAAGACGGGGCAGCCATTCAGCTCTCTGTACAGAGGCTGCTGAATGGCTGTTTCCTGCAAAATAAAGAATCAGGAGAAAGAAAATCTATGATAAGTCAGACATTGCGGGAAGCACGAAAATATGAAGAGGCTTTCGGGAAAACAATTGCCCGGGAAGAGCGTCCGGCTTTCCATCTCTCCGCCCGGACGGGATGGATGAACGACCCTAACGGCTTTTCCTGGTACGACGGGAAATACCACATGTTCTATCAGTATCATCCTTACGATTCCCACTGGGGGCCCATGCACTGGGGACATGCGGTGAGTGAGGACCTGCTGCACTGGGAGTATCTCCCGGCTGCGCTGGCGCCGGATGAAATCTATGACAGGGACGGCTGCTTTTCAGGAAGCGCCCTTGCCCTTCCTGACGGCAGGCAGCTTCTGATGTATACTGGCGTGATCCGGGAGCGTCAGTCAAACGGCGGCTACAATGAAATCCAGACCCAGTGCCTGGCCGTGGGGGACGGAGTGGATTATGTGAAATATGAGAAGAATCCTGTTCTGACCCAGGAGGATCTGCCGGAAGGATGCAGCAGATTCGACTTCCGGGATCCCAGGATGTGGCAGGAAGAGGACGGAACCTACCGCTGCATCGTGGGAAACCGCCCGGCGGACGGCAGCGGACAGATTCTGCTCTTCGAAAGCCAGGACGGATTTGAATGGCATTACAAAAAGATATTGGCGGAAAACCATAACCGATTCGGCAAGATGTGGGAATGCCCCGATTTCTTCCCGTTAGACGGAAAATGGGTGCTGCTCACCAGCCCTCAGGACATGATTCCCTCCGGTTTCGAATACCATAACGGGAACGGTACACTCTGCCTGATCGGAAATTATGACAGGGGGACGGAGAATTTTACGGAAGAAGCGAACCAGTCCATTGACTACGGCATTGACTTCTACGCGCCCCAGACAGTGCTCACGCCGGACGGGCGCCGGGTGATGATCGGATGGATGCAGAACTGGGATACCTGCAACCACCGAAGAGTCCATGACGAGGCGTGGTTCGGCCAGATGAGCCTGCCGCGGGAGCTTTCCATCAGAAACGGCAGACTTTACCAGAAACCCATCCGGGAACTGGAGGACATGAGGAGCAACAAGGTGGCCTATGAGAACCTTACTTTCTCGGGAAATGTCTATCCGGAGGGTCTTAAGGGGCGCAGGGTGGACATGGAAGTAGTGGTACGCCCGGTGGAGGGCTGCGACATGTACCGGAAATTCGCGGTCCGTTTCGCCCAAAATGACCTGTACCAGACCTCTTTCAGCTACAGGCCGGGCGAAGCCGTGCTCAAGGTGGACAGGAAATTTTCCGGCTCCCGGAGGGCCATCATCCACCAGAGGCGCAGCAGGGTGGAATGTAAGGACGGCGTGCTGAAGCTGCGGATTATCCTGGACCGCTTCAGCGTGGAAGCCTTTATAAACGATGGGGAACAGGTCATGACCGCTGTCCTGTACACGGACCAGGAGGCGGACGGAATCTTCTTCTCTGCGGACGGAACCGTGAGTATGGACGTGGTGAAGTACGATCTCATTTAGAACGGGCTTATGAGAGACATATGGGATAAAGAAAGAGGCTGCCGTTTGGGCGGCCCCTTTGTCTGCCCTTTTTCTGCGCTATCCGACAAGTGATTTTTATGCTTGAACTTTCCATTTCCTTACGGTATATTAGAGGTGTAAAAACAACCGCCCACAAGGTGGGGGTGGAAAAGAGGTACTATGGCCGGACGAGTTACGATACAGGATATTGCAGATGCACTTGGCGTTTCCAGGAACACGGTTTCCAAAGCCATCAACAATACAGGCATCCTGGCCGACGACACCAGGGAAAAGGTTCTGCGGAAAGCCATGGAAATGGGCTACAAACAGTTTTCATACATGAATGCCGCCGCTTCCGGGGAGAAGAACCCGTCTGCGGGAGAGATTGCGCTGCTTATCAAGGGATTTGTGGGAAAAACAGGTTTTCTGTCCGCCCTGCTGGACCGGCTTCAGGGAGAGTTTTCCCGGCTGGGGTATGCGTTTACCATACACAGGGTCTGCAGGGAGGATGTAGAAGCCCTGTGCCTGCCGTTTTCCTTTGACAGGGAGAAGGCTTCCGGCATTATCTGCATCGAAGTGCTTGATTATGAATATTGCGCCATGCTCTGCAGCCTGCAGATTCCCCTTCTCTTTGTGGATTCGCCTGTGACGGCCATGAGAGGGCCCTTGAAGGCGGATTTTATCTTACCGGATAACCAGTCCAATGCTTACGTCTTTATCCGGGAGATGGCGCGGCGGGGGAAGACTCGTATCGGCTTTATCGGGGAATATCTGCATTGCCAGTCTTTTTTTGAACGGTATATGAGTTATCCCTGAATCCGTGAACACCGCCAAA
>DKVC01000136.1 GCA_002490995.1 Lachnospiraceae bacterium UBA7188 | reverse complement strand
GAACTGGGGCACACCTTTCACCAGAAGATGACAGGCCATGAATGGCTGGCGGATAAAGTTTCCTGCACTGCTTACGAGGACGGAACCAAAGTATATGTAAACTACGGCTATCAGGACTATACCACAGAGGACGGCGTCGTCCCGGCCAGAGATTATAAGACAGTCCGCTAGGGAGAAAGGGGTGTTGCTATGAATTATGGAAAGAAATATACAGGGCTTCTGAAGAGAAAGGCGATAGCGGGGTATCTGTTCATCCTGCCGTTTATCCTGGGCTTCCTCATCTTTATGGTGAGGCCGTTCTTCCAGTCGCTTTATATGAGTTTCAGCAATGTGGAGGTCAGCCCCCAGGGCATCAATTCTGTCTTCGCGGGTCTGGTGAATTACAAGAGGGCTTTTACGGTGGACACGGAGTTCAACCGGATGCTGACGGAACAGCTGGGGAAGATGGTGGTCAATTCTTTCGCCATCATGGTATTCAGCTTCTTCGTGGCGCTGATACTGAACCAGAAATTTAAGGGGAGGGCTCTTGTACGGGCGGTGTTCTTCCTGCCCGTGATCATCTCCTCCGGCGTCATCCTGGGGGTGGAATATGACAATGCCCTGCTGTCGGGTCTCCAGAGCACCATTGAGAACAGCACCGGGGGAGGCACCAGCATCACCGGCGCCATCGAAAATATCCTGACAACGGCGGGCATCGGCACCAAAGCCTTCGAGATCGTGTTCGAGGTGGTGGACGGCATCTATGACGTGGCCATCGCGTCGGGAATCCAGATCATCATCTTCCTGTCGGGCCTGCAGACCATCTCTGACAGCATGTATGAGGCGGCGGATATCGAGGGCTGTACCAAGTGGGAGAGCATGTGCAAAATCACTTTTCCCATGATCAGTTCCCTGCTGCTGGTGAACTGGATCTACACCATCGTGGATTTCTGCATGAGGTCTGACAATGAGGTGATGGAGAAGATCAGCGATACCATGATCGTAAAGCTGGATTACGGATTCGCCTCGGCCATGGCCTGGGTGTACTTTGCAATCGTTATCGTAATCATAGGCGTAAGCTCGCTGATCATATCGAAGGGGGTCTATTACTATGACTAAGACAGCTGTGAATAAAAAAAGTGAAAAGACATTCTGGGAGAGGAACCGGGATTCCGGCGGTTACCTCCTGAAGAAGAAGGTATCGGACATCGCGTACCGGATCATACGGGTGTTCCTGCTCTTCGGCATGTGCTTCCTGATCCTGCAGCCCATACTGAACAAGATCTCCATCAGCTTCATGGCGGAGGAGGATCTGTACAATGCCATGGTCATCGCGGTGCCGGAGCATTTTACCACCGATAATTACCAATTGGCCGCCCAGTTCATGGATTACGGGAAGACATTCCTGAATACTTTGCTGGTCTCCCTGAGCATCGCCGTGCTGCAGATCGCGGTGTGCACGCTGGTGGGATACGGCTTTGCCAGGTTTGAGTTCCCCTTGAAGAAGTTCTGGTTTGCCTGCGTGGTGCTGATGATCATCATCCCGCCCCAGACACTGTCCACCTCCCTGTATCTGCATTTCCAGTATTTTGACATCCTGGGGATCATCAAGCTGCTGACGGGGAGCGCCCTGAACCTGCGAGGCTCCGCCCTGCCCTATTACCTGATGAGCATGGGGTGCATGGGGTTGAAGAACGGGCTGTATATCTTCATGATCCGCCAGTTCTTCCGGAACATTCCCAAGGAGCTGGAGGAAGCGGCTTATGTGGACGGCTGCGGCACGCTGAAGACTTTCTTCCGGATCATGCTGCCGGACGCTGCGCCCATATTGACATCCTGTTTCCTGTTTTCCTTCGTGTGGCAGTGGACGGACGGGTTCTACTCCAAGACTTTCATGGGCAACGTAAGCCTGCTGGCCAGGCAGCTGCAGATGATCGCGGACAGGCTGGATCATTATATTGTGTTTACGCTGCATGACGCCACGGGGGCTTCGGTGGGGTATACCAACGCCATAGTGGCCACAGGCACGCTGATGGTGATTGTGCCGCTGATCGTATTATACCTGTTTGCCCAGAAGGGCTTCGTAGAGAGCCTGAGCAGTTCCGGAATCAAGATGTAACCGGAAGTTGCTGAAGCGTTTATGGTTGATTCCATGCCGGTCTGCGGAAAAAAGGCTTTCGGCAGACCTAAGGAGCCTGACGGGAAGACTGTCGCACGGCAAAACTTCTATGTGGAAGCGGAAAGTCGGGAGGATAAAATGGCGGGCCGGCAGGGATGAATATATTTTATTAATTTTTTAAAGGAGGATCAAAAATGAAAAGAAGAATCGCAGAAAAAGTACTTGCACTGTCGCTTGCGGCGGCAATGATGGCCGGAATGGCCGGCTGCGGCAACAATGACGGAGGCAGCGCCCCGGGATCAGACGGAAGCAGTTCCGCGGGAACGGAGCAGTCCAGTGAGGAGCAGTCATCCGACGCAGGCCAGGAGAGCGGCTCTGAGGAAGGAAGCGCCGAGGGAGAAGGCGGCGACGAGGGCGGGGAAGAAGCCCCGAAAGAAGTATCTATGCCCGATGTGATAACGGACAGCGACGGCAATCCCATTGACCTGGGCGGGATGGAGATCATCGTCCGCGACTGGTGGACTCCCGATGAGGAGACCGAGCCCGCAAACTCCTTCGAGGAGGCGAAAGAGGAATATCTGGATTGGGCGCAGTCTACTTATAACTTTACCATCAAGCAGGTAGCGGTCAGCACATGGGACAGTGCACCTGAGGATTTCGTCAACTATGCCACCACCGGCGGCGACGAGAACTATGTCTTCGTCCTGCGCCAGGGCCAGGAGCTGGTTGCGGCCATGAATTCCGGGCTGATGTATGACCTGGGTTCCCTGGACTGCCTGGATTTCACAGAGGATAAGTGGAAGGACGGCGTGAACAAGATGCTTTCCAAGGGAGATGCCGTCTACGGTATGAGAGGCATCACGCCGGAAGCCCGGGGAGGCATGTACTTCAACAAGAGGCTGCTGGAGGAGGCAGGCATTCAGCCTGACAGCATCTATGACCTGCAGGAGAACATGGAGTGGACATGGGACAAATTCGAGGAGATCTGCTCCCAGGTACAGGCGGATACGGACAATGACGGCGTTATCGACAGATATGCCATGGTGTGCATCACACAGGATTTCTATCCCATGGCAGTATGGAGCAACGGCGGCGAATTCATCGGCATGGACGAGAACGGCAAATATGTGAACCGTCTGGAGAGCAGCGAGACCATCGAGGCGCTGAACTGGTCTCTGGATATGATCGACAGATTCAACAAGGTCTTTGACGCGGATGCGGCATGGGATTACGGTTACACCGCGTTTGCCAACGGCGAGGGCGTGTTCATTCCCCAGGAGACCTACAAGGCCGGCGACTGGGCGGATATGGCGGATGATTTCGGATTTGTCTGCTTCCCCATGGGGCCTAAGATGCAGGATTATACCAACTGCTATACCGACAACGTGATGGTAATTCCCGCCTGCTATGACGCGGAGAAGGCATGGAAGATCGCATTTGCTTACAATCTGTTCACGGATCCCGTTCCCGGATGGGAGGATTACAATGAGTCCTGGAAGAGCAGCTATTATGAGAAATTCAGGGATACAGAGTCCGTCGACCTGACCATGGCCCGTATGGTAGAGAATGGTATGGTTACCTATCATACCTTTATCCCCGGACTGGATCTCGGCCCCGATGTGTACTGGAATATCAACAAGGACAATACTCCTGCACAGCAGGCTGAGGCTATCAGGAATACATGGGCGTCATATCTTGAGGAAGCCAATAAATAGGATTTCAGGTGAAACCGAAGGCGCAAAAAGGGTGGTATTTCTGATACCGCCCTTTTGCCTGTTGGAGGGATCGGAAGGAATGGGGAGAGGATGGGGAAGTGAGAAATAGATTGTGTAAGAGAATGCACGGTATCCTGGAGATTGCGGCTATATGCGGAAGCCTGCTTTTATGCGCCTGCGGCGGCATGGGGGAAGAGGAGAACCCTGCGGGGGGACAGGAAGCGGGCGTTTTTGGAGAGGACGGTTCCGGGACGGAAGGTTTCGGGGAGGGTGCTTCTGGGGAGAACGGTTTTGGAGAGGACGGTTCCGGAAAAGTGAAAACGGTATCCGGGGAAAAGGAGAAAGGAACCGGGGAGGATTATATGGAGTTATTTGAGGAAATCGAACTGACAGGGAGTTATAAGGGGCTGGATCATGCCAACCCTCTGATGACCCAGAGCTTTGGCGCTGACCCATATGCTATGGTGTATGACGGGCGGGTGTATTTCTACATGACCGGAGATGTCTTTGAATACGATTCCAGGGGAAATGTGGCGGAGAATACCTATGGAAAGATTGACCGGATCCGGGTGATTTCCACGGATGACATGGCTAATTTTACGGATCACGGAGCCGTCAGGGCCGCTTCCGGCCAGGGAGCCGCCAAGTGGGCGCACAATTCCTGGGCGCCGGCCGCCGCATGGAAGGAGATTGACGGGAAACCGCAGTTTTTTCTTTATTTTGCAGATGCGGCAGGGGGCATCGGGGTGCTGCAGTCGGACAGCCCCGCAGGGCCTTTCCGGGATCCTCTGGGACATGCCCTAATCACCAGGCAGACGCCCAACTGTGGGGATGTGGTGTGGCTGTTTGATCCCGCGGTGCTTGTGGATGAGGACGGAAGGGCTTATCTGTATTTCGGCGGAGGCGTTCCGGAGGGGGAAGCGGCCAGGCCCGGCACCGCAAGGGCTGTGGAGCTGGGGGAAGACATGACCAGCATCATCGGGGAGCCGGTAAAGCTGGATGCGCCTTATCTTTTTGAAGATTCCGGGATCCACAAGGCGGCGGGGAAGTATTTCTAT
>DKVC01000061.1 GCA_002490995.1 Lachnospiraceae bacterium UBA7188 | reverse complement strand
GCCTGGAACTGCTCGATGGCCTGGAAGATCTGGCTTCCGAATTCCGTAGGCGTAAATAACGTCACGCTGCTGTCCAGGGAATCCAGCACCAACAGGTCATGGCCCATATGGTCGATGGCCGAGGGCTGCCGGAAATATCCGTCCATATTGCCGCTGCCGCCGAAGGCATACAGCATCCTCCCCTGGTCATCATAGGCGAAGAGCCTGCCCCTTACCTTGTCCAGGCCTACATACACGTCGTTGTCGAAGGCCGTGATATCCGTTATCAGGGACGGCCCCTTGTATCCGCCGGCCTCCCCCCAATACAGGTCGCCGATGACCGGCCAGTTGCCGTTCTGGATCAGGATATTGTTCCCCATCAGGTTCAGCCTGCGGATGGGGTCCGCGTCCCCGCTGTCTAAGTCTGCCTCCGCCACATTGGTGGTAGAGGCGTAGATGAAGCCCTCATGGTCCATATAAATGTTGTCATACTCCGTGGGGACGAAGGATTCCATCTGCGCCCTCTGTTCCTTGGTGGCAAGCTTCTTCCAGATGTAATCCTGCCAGTCATAGGTCACCGGGGTAGCTCCCACGAAGCCGGAAAATACTCCGTCCGCCTCATATTTCACCAGTCCCTTGTTCACGTTCACCGCCACGCAGTACACACGCCCGGCGCCGTCCACCGTGAGCTTGTTGGGCAGGAAGGTCATGCCCTGGTCGAAATTCGCGTCCGAGGGCTTGGTGAACTCCATCACATAATTCAGATCCATATCCAGCTTCAGGATCCGCTCATTGTTCTTGTCACAGATATAGAGATAGCCGTCGTCGGTCACCGCGATATCCGTAGGGGAGGCAAAGGTCTTCTTCTCCACGTCCCCTTTAAACTCCTCGATGATCCTGCTCACTTCCAGCTTCTCTTCCCCCGTCCGGCGCAGTTCCACGATGCGGTTGTTGCCCGTGTCGCAGATATAGACCATATCCTGATAGACAAACATCCCTTCCGGAAGGTTCAGCTTCCTGTCAAGGCCCATCTCCACCGCGGTGTACACTCCCACTACCCTGTAGGCATCCGGCGAATACTGGACGTCTCCCCAGTAGTCATAATTATAGGTATAACCGGTTTCTGCGGATGCCGTCATGCAGGAGCCTGCAAGCAGGAGGACGCCGGCCGCCAGCGCGCCAAGTCTCTTCAATCTCTTATTCATAGATACTCTCCTCTCTTCCCGTCCCACTGCTTAATCCTTCAGGCCGGAGCTTGCCATGGTCTCCAGTATCTGGCTTTCCGACAACACAAAGATGAGGATGGGAACCAGCATGATGATCACCGTGACTGCCGCCGCCTGGCCTGTCCTGGCGATGCCGCCGCTCTGGATCTGCTGCAGCGCATACACCAGCGTCTTCTTTTCCTCGGAATAGATGAAAGTCGCCGCGCCGTTGTTCCACAGGCTCTGTACGGAGAAAATGATCATGGTCAGCCACGCCGGCTTTACATTGGGCATTACGATACTGATAAACACCTTCCACTCGTTTGCGCCGTCGATCTTGGCCGCCTCCACCAGGGACATGGGAAGCCCTTCCATGAACTGCTTCATCAGGAACAGCCCTATGGGCGCCGCGAAGGCGGGAATGATGATGGCCCAGTAGGTATCCACCCAGCCTAACGCGTTGATGATCAGGTAGTTGGGAATGGCCGTCACATAACCGTTGAACATCAGCGCCACCACTACGATATTGAAGAAGGTCTTGCCCCCGGGGAAATCATACTTCGCCAGGACGAAAGCGCCCATGGAAGCTATGATCAGATGCCCCGCGGTACCCACCACCGTGATGAACACCGTGTTGAATATGTACCTGGAAAAGGTGACCCAGGATTTCCCCATGGTGACGAACAGGTCCGAAAAATTGTCCAGGGTAGGATTCTGGGCAAATATCTTCGGCGGGAACATAAACAGCTCATCCAACGGCTTCAGCGCGCTGCTGATGGCGAACACCAGCGGAAATATCATCAGCGCCGCCATCCCCAGCAGGAACAGGTAAAGGAAGAAATCCCCCACCCTGGAACGGTTGGGCTGCCTCTTTTTCAATTTCAGCACCTTCCGGCGCGGAATTGTCTGTACTCTCTCTACTTTTACTCTCTTACTCATATCAGGTCCCCACTCTCCTCAGCAGACTTTGAATCGCTTTGTTACACAGAATCATGACAAGGAACAACAGCGTGGCGATTGCCGACGCGTATCCCATCTCGAATCTGGAATAGCCGTAGTCGAACAGGTGCGTTACGACAGTCCGGGCGGCATAGTCCGTGCTGGGATATCCGCACAGCGCTTTGGTCACATCACAGACGCCGAAAGCCTGGGTGATGGCCATGACCGCGCCGAACATCAGCATGGGCTTCATGTTGGGAAGCGTGATGTACCACAGCTCCTGCCAGCGGTTCTTCACCCCGTCCATGTATCCGGCTTCATACTGGGACCTGTCCACGCCCTGCAGACCTGCCACAAAGGAGAGGAAGCCCTGTCCCAGGCTCATCCACAGGATGACGATCATACAGATGTTCAGCATGTACTTGGGGTCGATGAGCCACAGGATGGGCGCGTCGATAATCCCGATATCCATCAGGAGCGCGTTCACATAGCCGTAGGCGTCGCCCCTAAAGAAGATGGAAAAGATCACGAACACATTGCCCGCTATGGAGGGCGCGTAGAACACGATAACCGCTACGGTCCGGATCCACCTGGGCAGCTCGTTGATCAGCCAGGCGAACAGGAAGGAGGCGATATACCCCAAAGGCCCTGTGATCACCGCGATCAGGAAGGTGTTCTTCACGCCCGTTAAGAAGATCTCGTCCTCCAGGATCAGGCTGATGTAATTCTGGA
This sequence comes from Lachnospiraceae bacterium UBA7188, assembly GCA_002490995.1. Lineage (GTDB taxonomy): Bacteria > Bacillota > Clostridia > Lachnospirales > Lachnospiraceae > Acetatifactor. The sequence continues at coordinate 4,664 of DKVC01000061.1, read as the reverse complement.
GCCCGATAAAGCGGGGGCTCTCCAGAATATTGTAATAAGTAAAACTGAAAAATATGGATGTCACTACCGGCAAAATGTAGAACAGCGTAAAGATAAGCGCGTAAGGCGCCAGAAACGCGTAACACATCTTGCTCTTCTTTGCTTTCTTCACAGACACCTGGAAATTATGCCTGCGCAGCTGGAAATATTTGCTAATGTATTCTTTCATCGCCGCCTCCTCACTCTGTCTGCATGCCGAATTCTTTCCGCTTCTTGGTTATCTCCTCGTCAATGGTGATGGAGTAATCCAGTATGGTCTCCCTGGGGTCGTCCTTGTCATTGATGACCTTGCGCAGCGCGTTGGTGATATAACGCCCTGTATAATACCCACCGGGAACCTCCCGGATCCCCACGGTGGACTGCCACTGCTCCATCAGCACATCGATGTCGTCCGCGTTCCAGGCAAGCCTGCTGAAGGCGTCCCTGTTGGCGGTGGCATATCTGGCGGAGGAACCAAGCAGCGCTTCTATCTCCCGTCCGAACCGTACCTGGATGTCCGCGGAAGCCCACCATTTCATGAACTCCCATGCGTTCTGCCGAAGGGTCTCCTTAGGCGTCTTGATCATCATGGTGGCGGAGCCGGTGATGAAGTCGGAACGGTCAATATAGTTTCCGCCCTGGCCGTCCGCAATCTCCGTGCCGGGAATCAGCGTGAAATCCCACAGTCCCCGGATCTCCGGAGCCGATACCATCAAGGTGTTATAGGTTGTATAGTTTGCGATGCCGATGGGCATCTCTCCGGAACGGAAACGGCTGACAAAGTCATAAATGGTAGGGATACCGTAATCCGTAAAGTATTTCACGTAATCCGAGAATGCCTCCACTCCCGCCTCATTGTTGACAATGGTCTCCGTACCCGGCTCATTATAGAGGTCTCCGCCGTACTGGAACAGGAGGCTGAAATACATGGACAGGTCTCCGGATGTAGTGGCCGTAGTGGCGGTGCCGCTGCTGGTGCCGCCTGCGGAAGGAATGCCCACTGACATATTGTTGCCCTGGATGGTGGGAAGCATATCGATCAGATCCTGCCAGGTCTGGGGGATCTCCAGTTCCAGCTCCTCCAGGATATCCTTCCGGTAGAACATCACGTTGAACATCTGGGTCTCGGGGATGGCGTACACATTGTCCCCCAGGCGGTACTGCTCATAGGAACTCTCCGAATACTGGGAGAGCACATCCTTCAGGTCGGCAAACTGGGAGAGGTCTTCCACCGCGTTACGCAGCGCGTAGTTCACCGGCTGGTCCGCCCCGATGGAAAGTACCACATTGGGTCCCCTTCCCGCCACCACCGCGCTGAGCAGGGCGTCAGGGCCTACGATCTCCACGTTTACCTTCACCCCGGTCTGGGGCGTAAAGGAATCGTCCACCATGTTCTTGATGATAGTGCCCTGGTCCCGTCCGGTGAGCACCCATACCTTCACCACGTCTCCGGATTCCTTCTCGTCGTAAACATCGCCTACCGCATCGTAGTCAACCACGAAGGATGCGCCGAAGGACTTGATCTCATGCCATGCCTTGGCAAAGGCTCCCGCCTTGTCCTTCTCCACCTTTGCGTCCTCTCCGCTGACCACCAGGTAGTCCACGTCCAGCTTGGTCTCGCTCATGCCCAGGACGGCGGTGCCCAGGGCCGTGATGTTGTCCTTAAAGGTGGTGAACTCCAGCGTGATCTTCTCCGGCTTATCCACAAAACGCTCCAGCTGCTGGGCCAGCGTCTGGGCGGTGGCGATCTTATCCGCCTTCTGGCCGGTGAGAAGGACCATATCGTCCACTATCTTATAAAGTCTCTTGGATTCCAGGGACATGGCCTCGATGACCTCCGGATATACCTGATGCAGGTTGTAGTCCCTGTATTTGTCGGGGGTGGCCCCTGTGAAGACCAGGAGCTTCCGGTACATTTGGTTCAGCCGGTAAGTAGAATCCTCCAACTCCTCCAGAATGCTGCCAAGCTTCCCCAATGTCGCCTCCAGCTTCAGGCTGTGGGTCCCGGCAGTGAGCCAGAAAAGGTAAGGCTCGCCTTCCTCATCACTTAAGGTCATGCAGTTCCAGTCGTTGTCGTATTCAAAGGAGATTTCCTTCACTTCCGCAAAAGGGATCTCCCCGTCTATGTACAGGCTTCTGGCGGAAACGCTTCCTCTGGAATAATTCTGGCGCCCCTTCACCGTGATATGGTAGAAACCGTCTTCCGGCACCTGGACATCCCACTGGATCCACTGTCCCGGGCTGCTCCAGGCGTCTCCCCCTGTGTAATTCAGAATTGTTTTCGTAACGCTGTTGGGCTGTGTGGTAGGGGATGACCTGTCATACTTTGCATACAGGGAAGATTCGGAACGCAGCGTGGCATGCTCCCCCTGTACTACTTGTTTGTAGGACAGTCCTTCTCCCGATGCTTTGCTTCCGCCCTGGGCTCCCAGATATTCCTGGTAGGAAGGAGCCTCCTTCACGGCGGCAAGCTTCAGCTGCCCGATGACCATGGGTTCGTTCACGGCCTCCAGGGTGATCTCGTTTTTCCCCTTCTCCAGGTAGAACTCATAGGGCTCGGCAATATAGCCCATATCGTCCCGGCAGTAAGCCCGCTGCCATGCGTAGGCCTCCACCTGGGTGGGGCGGATTTCATTGCCCTGATTGTCTACCCTGACTTCGCCGCCGTCCTTCCACAGCCTGGAAAAGGCGATGTTTGCCGCGTCGTCAAACGGAAGTTCCCCGTTGATGTAGAGCGCACGCTCGATGGCGACGCCCCTGGATTCCACCGTCATGTAATCCAGGCACACATTGTACAGGCCGCTCTCCGGCACCTCAACTTCCCATGTGACGGAGGAACCTTCCCCGGTGTACAGCGCATTTTCGAAGCCTTCATAGGCGTCGTACACCTCCACGTTCTCCCCGGATACATAATCCGGCAGGGACACTTCCACGTCCGCGCCCGGATACGCCGCATCCGCATGGGCATTCTGATAGCGGGTATAAGTTCCCTCCCTGACCGTGCCCTCCACGTCAGCCGTCAGGTCATACCCTTCATACTTCTCTCTGAAATCATCTGCCTGGTTCAGGCTTCTGATCAGGATCCAAGCCCCGATGACCAGAACCACCCCCCCTGGCACGACAATTCGCTTCACAGAGTCTCTCATACGCACCTCCCTGTTTTCACTGACTTGTGTATTTTTTATAAATTTATTCTAAACTTTTCTATCATGATAAGCTAACCATATCTTGCTGTCTTTTTCTCATATTTTGCTTGTTTTTGAGAAATCTGCCGATTTTTATGATTCTTATTTACTTTTTTCCCTTGAAATGCTAAAATGGAATTGTCAAAAAGCTCTTTTTTTGAGGAAAGCGGATACTTTTTTGTGGTTTTTGACAAAACCGAAAGGGATACATAAGCAATATATGCACATTTCAATCTTGCCGTCAGGAGCGTGATACATTATGACGATACCGATCACACCGGAAAATGATTTTGATTATTATGAGGCGAACCATGACTGGGCCGGGGACCGGAAAATGGCCGACACCCATGAGATCATCCAATTCCATAAGAACGCCACCGTCCGTATCTGGTACAATGAACAGAACTGCGGCTACGAGCCCCACTGGCATACCGCCCTGGAGTTCATCATGCCGCTGGAGAATTATTATGACGCGTATGTGAGCAATTCCTCCTACCGCATCCAGCCGGGCGAGATCCTGATCATACCCATGAGCGAGCTCCATTCGCTCACGGCCCCAGAAACGGGAAGGCGGTTTATCTTCCTATTTGATATGTCCCTGGTTGCGAAGCTGAAGAGCTTCTCCGGAATCCACCCCCTGCTGATACAGCCCCTCCATATCACAAGGGAAGCCTACCCCCATGTATACGACGACGCCTGTGACCTTCTGATGCAGATAAAGGACGAGTATTTCCGCCAGAACGAATTCGCGGAGCTGAAAATCTACTCGCTTCTGCTGGAGCTCTTCGTGACTCTGGGACAGAACTACCTTCAGAAAGATAACCTGTTCTCCAATATCGGCGCGCCGAAGAAGAAGGAGTACGCGAAAAAATTCAACAATATACTGAATTACATAGACATCCATTATACGGAAGACCTGAACCTGGAAAGCATGGCGTCCCTGGCAGGATTCAGCAAGTTCCATTTCTCCAGATTATTTAAGCAGTATACTTCCCTGACTTTCAATGATTATCTGAACCACAGGCGCTTAAAGGCCGCGGAGGAGCTGCTGGCCGTACCCGGGCTCTCCATCACGGAGATATCCCTGCGCTCCGGATTTACCAGCCTCTCCACCTTCAACCGGCTGTTCAAGCAGATAAAAAGCTGCACCCCCAGCGAGTACCGGACGAAGAGCGGTCATGGGCTGTGACCGCAGGACTGCGGACACAGCCCTATGATCCTATTCTCCGAACACAGCTTTGTAGTCCGCCTGGAATTTCGCGATCCCGGCAGAAGGCATGAGCATTACGCGAAAGGATTCTCCGTGGGATATAGCATTCCTTTCGGCTGATTGAAATTCAGATCCTCCACGGGCACGCCGATATACTTGAACACCTCATACAACGTTTTCCCAAAATTTCCGAAGGCCACCGCCCCATGATAGTGATAATTCTTCTCGATCAGCACATGGCGGTAGAACCG
>DKVC01000026.1 GCA_002490995.1 Lachnospiraceae bacterium UBA7188 | reverse complement strand
ATGGACATGAAGTGGCTGGACGAACTGGAGGACATGCTGTTTCCAAAGAATCCGAGCCTTTGATTTCCAATAAAAATGCCTTTCAGAACAGAGAAAAGATACTCTTTAATGGAGATTTTATATCAATTACTGGTCGCTACTTCCACTGACTGAAGGCCGGAAACTCCACAAAAGAAACGGGAAAAGTAGGACATGGAAACAGGAGGAATGCAGATGTGGGTGACGATTTTGGCAACAGAGTATGAGAAATATCCGGAATACTATGGGGCAACCCTATGGCTTCCTGCGACCAGGGCAGCGCTCCAGGATGCCATGGAACAGGTGAGAGTGCCGGAAAATGGATCCTACCGCCTGACCAGGCTTGACGGATGGCCGAAATTTTTGGCGGAACGGTTATCACGGATGGAAGCGAATATCTATGAGGTGAATGTTCTGGCAGGTAAGATCGATCAGATAGGCAGAGAGAGCATTCCCTGGTACGAGGGAGTGATTAGCTGTGTGGAGTCTGAGCGTGGGGGCTGGGAGTGTTCGGTAAAGGATCTGATCAATGCTGCCGACAACCTGGAGTATTTCGGATTTCTGCCATGGATCGTGAGCGATACAGATCTGGGAGAGTGCGCAGTGAATGGGGGAACTGTAGGGATGCTGCAGGGACTTCCGAATGAGATCCTGGCGTTTTTGGATAAGGAAAAGTTGGGGGCTTATCTGCGGAAAGCAGAAAATGGTGTCTTTACGCAAGAAGGCTACTGTTACCGGGTAAAGGAGGGCTGGCAGGAAATCTATAATGGCCAGAATCTGCCGGAGCAGGAAACAGAGCCGGATGCAATTTTGTCCGTCAGGCTTGAAAACCGGAAGCACTCGGAATATGGAAAGGTCTGGCTCTCTCTTCCCTGCAGCACAGAGGGAATGGCTTCTACATGTACTTTTCTTCATGCGGAAAGCCTGGAACAGTGCAGGATCTGGGAGGCCCGCAGCGCAGTCCCCATCCTGGAAAAGAAGATCCAGTTTTATGATGATGTAGAAGTGTTAAATGAGCTGGCCGAAAGGCTGCAGCAGATGCCACAGAATGAGCTGATCAAATATAAGGCCGTGCTGCAGTTTGAGAACTGGAGAGATATAGAGGAGGCGCTGCTGCTGACAGAACGGCTGGACCGTTATGTGTTTGATCCCAGCCAGATTAGCTATGAACACTATGGCAGGAAATGCCTGGAGGATCTGGGGGTGGACTGTTCTGATTCGGCTTTCCGGAATTTTGATTTTGCTGAATACGGCATGAACCGGTTTGACGCTGCGGGGATGAGGAAAACGAACTATGGATGGATATCCTTAGCGCAGAGACCGGAACTTCTGGAAGCTCCAGGAGACAGCCAGCAGGTAGGAGGGAATGACTGCCAGACGATGTGAAAAACACGCTGCTGATATCGGGAGGGAAGGGAAAAGTCTTTCAGATACTGACAGAGAGAAAATGCAGCGGCTATGACAAGGCATTCCAAGCAGCCTGGAAATTGGGCAGAATCAAATTCCTGGCGGACTTGTTTTCCAGCAGCTAGGTTCCCCAGGAGCCAATCTTAGGGATCATTTATAAGTAGAAAAAAGAATCGGCGGCTTTTGTCAGTATTGCTGCATGTAAGAGGAAAAAGTTTGTTGGGTATTGAGTGGCAGTAGTGATAGCTATCATGGGGACAACACGGTATACTGTGTATAGCGCAGAAGAAAGGAGGAGAGCAGTTGAAACGATATTCAGTTGAAACGGTCACAGAATCGGCGGTCCAATATTTTTATATCCAGGACTGCGAGACCATGGAAATGGAACTTCTCCCCTCCCGGTACCTTGTGCATAAGGTCAAATCCAACCGTTCACCAAACACGGTAAAACGGGCGGCCTTCGCCCTGTGTTATTACCTGGAATACCTCTCAGAAAAGCAGATGGAGATTTCCCAGGTCTGCCAGCTGGCCTATGACGAGCAGCATGAACACTTTGTGCGGTTCCTCTACTGGATTAAGACAGGCCGGCATAAAACCGAAAATGACATAAAAAACCCCAGGAATGGAACCTGTAATGCGTATCTGAAAGACGTGTTCAGGTTCTATCTTTTTATGGAGGCGGAAGATCCTCAGTTTGGGAGCCTGCGGGTTCTGTCTTACGGGCAGATCACGGTAGCCAACGCGGTCGGTGTAAAGCGGGTCATGAGGGCAAAGTCCTTTAACGGCTATCTGAAAGCGGAAGAAAGAAATGTCCGTGCTGCGGAGCAGGATGAGATCGTGACGATCCTGAAAGCCTGCACAAACAACCGGGACAGGCTTCTGCTCCTCCTCATCGCGGAGACCGGGTTCCGGATCGGGGAGATCCTGGGGGTCAGCTATACCAGGGACATTGATTATCAGAACCATACCATCCGGGTGTGGTTCCGGGATGACAATGAGAATAACGCCAGGGCGAAGAACGCCGAGTACCGGAGGAGCCGCATCAGCGATGACACTTTCGACTTCCTGCTCCACTATCTGGCGGAATATCGGAAGCTCCTGCAGCACCAGGACTTCCTGTTCATCAATATCGCCGGAGAGACAGCCGGACAGCCGTTGAAAGTCGGAAGCGTCTACGACATGCTTGGACGGATGGAGAAAAAGACCCAGATACAGATAACGCCCCATATGCTGCGGCGGTACTTCTCGGTCATCCGTTGGAAGGACGGGTGGCCCCTGGAGATGATCAGTCAGGCGCTGGGGCATAAGCATCTGGATACCACAGTCAGGTACCTGGGCCTCCTGGACGACCGGATTATGGAGGCGAGCAGGGCCTTTTATGAGA
>DKVC01000272.1:13175-18677 GCA_002490995.1 Lachnospiraceae bacterium UBA7188 | reverse complement strand
CGCCTGTCCCGCTTTTCTCACCTGTTCCGTTTATCGCACTGATATCTGCCGATGATTCCGACCCGGCTCCCGCGTTCATGGACTGCCCCGTTGCAATATCCTGCGGCTGCGCCACCGTTCCTGCGGCTTCCTGCCCATCCGCTGTCTGCGCTGCGGTTCCGCTGCCTTCCCCGGCATTCGCCACGGCGCCGTTTCCGTGCTCTCCATTTTTCTCCCCGCCTGACAGCAAAACAATTACCGTAAAGACACAGAGTGCAATCGTAAATACATACAGAACGAAATCGTTTTTACGTTTTCTGTACCTTTTTCTTTTTCTTACCATTTAACCGCTACCAACTTCCTTTAAAACAATATACCGAGATGCACACAAACCCGCAACGCGTGCCGCTTTCGGGAAACGGAGACAGATCCCTTCAAACCGCAGCCTCCACAATTGTCCTGTCCCCCACCACTCTGCCCCTGGTACAGGATTTGTTCTGTCTCCCAATCCCGAACACTTTTCGGCTGGCTCTATTATAGCATTACGCCAAAGGGATGTAAAGTGCAGGGTCACTGCATGAAAAGGAAAAAGAAATGTGACAAATTCGGCTGGACATGTTATGATAGAGGCATGAAAGCCGTGTGCCAGAAAAAAGAGAAGCAGGAGATGGAAGAAAAAGGTATCATGGAAGGAATAAAATGGAACAAGGCATCACGGAAGGGATAGAACGGAATAAGGCATCATGGAAGAGATAGAACGGAATAGGGTATCATGGAAAGGGATAGAACGAAACAGGGTATCTTAGACAGGATAAAACGGAATAAACAGGAACCAAATAAAAGGAGAACCACATGAACACAGACAAGAGCCAAAAATGTGCCCTCATCACAGGCGCATCCCGCGGCATCGGAAAAGCCACCGCAGAAATTTTTGCCAAAAACGGGTATAACCTGGTCCTTACCTGCCATAATTCCATGGACAGCCTGGAAAGCCTGACAGAAAGCCTGAAATCCGCATACGGAATCAGATGCCTGCCCATCCGGGCAGATATGGGCGCCGAATCGGATGTGGAGCAGTTATTCTCCCATATCCAGGACCTTGACGTGCTGGTAAACAATGCAGGGACAGCATACTTCGGACTGCTTTCCGATATGACGGCAAAGCAGTGGCACAGAATTATGGCCGTCAATCTGGATTCCTGCTTCTATACCTGCAGGGCCGCCATCCCTCTCATGCTGAAAAACCACAGGGGAAGCATCGTCAATGTATCCTCCGTCTGGGGCGCACAGGGGGCCTCCATGGAAGTAGCCTACTCCGCGTCCAAAGGCGCCATGAACACCTTTACCAAAGCGCTGGCAAAAGAACTGGCCCCAAGCAACATCCAGGTCAATGCCGTCGCCTGCGGCGTCATTGACACTGCCATGAACAGATGTCTGTCTCAGGAAGATATGGCAGCTCTCAGAGATGAAATTCCTGCCGACAGACTGGGGACTCCTGCAGAAGCCGCTGAACTCATCTTCCGCACTTCCCAGGCTCCGCCCTATATGACCGGGCAGATCATAACAATAGACGGCGGATGGTACACCTGACCGCCGTCTATTTATACCCGCACTAAAAAACATTTGCCGTCATGAAAAGCTACTGCCTAAAACAGTCCTCTCTCTTCCTCGAATACTTCCTGTACATCCGTGCCGGGTGCCAGTGATTCCACGATTTCCTGCATCTGTTTCTTCGTTCTGGCATCCTTGCAGCGCAGGATGATTTTTTCCTTCTCAGCCTCGGTGAGTCCCGCATAGCCGTTCATGGCAGCTTCATTCATGGCAAGGGACATTCCGAAGCCCACAGGCAGCTCCGAAAACATTGTCCCCTCATTAAGAACGCCGCTTCCGCCGATTCCGTTGATGTCCATTACTGCACACTCCTTTCGTAAGAAAGTGCCTGCAAATAACCTGTGTTGATACCCCCTGGATTTTGATGGGGAAATCAGCTCATGTTTGAAAGCACACAGGTTATTTTCCGGCAGTTCCTGTATTTGGGATTTTAAGGAAATGCCTCCAAATAACCTGCGCAGGTTATATTCCGGCAGAACCTAAAAATCCTATTACAGAATGTGCAGTTTTTTAATCCTTATTCACATGCCAAAGAGCGGCTTCCCGTTTTTCCCATATCAGAGCTGGTATCATACGGAAATATTTACAAATAACCGCTACAGGTTTATGGCAGTTTTTATTGCATTTCCGGACTCTTTCCTGCCCCCGCCTCATATTCCGCAATCTCACGCTCAGCGGTTTCGACGTCCTGATAGCCGTACATTTTTACACTGTTTTCCATAATTTCATATGCGGTATTCCTGCCTGTGCGCGCGTACTCCACCACATACCTGCCGTACAGTTCCAGCATCTTGTCAGAATATGTTCCCAGCTCGCCTCTGAGATAGGTCTCATAGGAGGTGTCCTCGGCGGTATCCTCCCAGGTATGGATATTTCTGGCATTGCCGGCAAGCGTGGGGTAGCCGGCGCTGAATTCCTCCATCCACTTTACCTGCAGTCCCACAATCTGCTCGATGATGTTTTTCTTCTCCTGCGTCAGTTCCGGAAAATGAGACTTTATCTCCTGGTATTTTTCCGGCGCTGTGCTCTCCATCATACGGCCGTATTTTTCTTCGATCAGATTATGCCCCCTGTGATATTCCCTGTAGAAATCATACAGATACTGCAGGAGCATCACCCTGTCCCAGGTCAGATACTGGCTCCTCCGCATGATGGAAAAGGTGGACCAGTCGTTCTGGCAGCTGGCTCTTCCGCCCTCGTTTTTCACTTTGTCAAAGGCTTCAAATTCAAGCCTGGCAATCTCGTCCACCAGCTCTTCGTTGCTCTTTGCCGCCAGAGATGCCTTGAAGACCAGTTCCTCGCTGTGGGCATCCAGATAGCTCTCCGTATCGCTGATAAATCCTTCCCTGTACATCTCCATGGCAAAGTATGCGCCCAGCTGTTCAATATAATCTTCTGCCGCTTTCACCGGATTCTGGGGCTTCTTCAAACCGGCGGCAATTTGCCCAATCAGCCCCGCTGTCTCCCTGCCTTCCTCCGAATCCTGAAGGCTGCGCAGGAGCCATTTGTCATGGGGCGGATACTTTCCTTCTATATAATGCTGAAGCTTCATGGCTTCCTTCATGCCGTCCCATACCATCATTTCCGCAGTAAACCGGTCACCCCTGCCAAGCATCCTGGGATAATTGTACTGCGCCGTCTGGGCAAAGCGCGCCGCGGCCTCTGCCAGCTTCAGGTATCGTATTTCCTCCGGATACCCTCTCTGAAGCTTCTCCCGGAATGCGCTGAAGATGCCCTCATCATCCCGGAAAATTTCACCGTTCACGGCTGCGGCCAGAGATGTATCACTTATATTTTTCCAGTCTATCGCCTCGTAGGACTCCGCTCCTGCCAGGTCTCTGTAAAAATCCGATATCCGGATCACACCGCGCCTGTTCCTGCCGTTCACATGCGCCGCGCGGCGGTATCCCTTAAATTCTCCCGGAAGCTTCATATAAGCCTGCTGCAGTGCTTCCCCGATTTCCCCGTAAGTTTCATCCGTAACCCACATACAGAAATCAGGTCCCCAGTCATGATCCCTGGAGGCGGCATCGTCATAACCGAAGCAGTCAGAACCTCTCCCGGCGAGACCCACTGCTATCTTCCCGGCATATTCCGGGAACTGTTCCTGTATCATCGGTTTTCCGTATGTCTCGTAATATTCCTTCGACAGTGCCAGGCCTGTTCCGGTATTCCGCACTTCTTCCCCGGCAGCATCTGCTCCTCCGCTGAACTGTACTTCCCCACCGGTATATCCTGTTTCGCCGGACTGTACTTCCCCACCGGTATATCCTGTTCTTCCGGCTTTCTGCCCGCCTGACACTGCACTCCCGTTTTCTCTGCTTTCCCGTCCTGCCACACCAGCCTCCTCCGTGTTTCCGGCTTCTGCAGCCGCATACGCCTCCTCACACGCTGTCAGATTTCCTTCCAGCCTGCGGTAGTAATCGTTCCTGCCAAGGCTTTTCTCCACATTTTCCATAGCCTGGCGGTAATACTGCACCGCCTTCCCGTAATCCTTCTCCCGATAAAAATACATCCCCAATGTTGCCAGGGCGGCTGCGGAATGGCTGTCCTCCACATTTCTCGACTTGAATATATCCAGGGATTTCATGGCATACCGACAGGCTTCCCCGTTTTCACCCAGCTGCATACAGGTGCCTGCCAGATTGGCATACGTGACGGCAGTCTCGTAACCCGCATTGTTTTTTTCCACAATGTGAAGCGCCTCCAGCAGCCTCTCCTTTGCCTCCCTATAATTTCCCATTTCCTGGTATAAAAGACTGATATTATTCTGCAGCCCTGCCATCAGCATATTGTCAGGTTCCAGCAGCCTGCCGTATATCTCCTGTACCTGCCTGTAAAAACCCATGGATTCCTCCAGTTTGCCACAGGCACGGTATGCGGTGGCCGCATTCAGAAGCGTAGTGGCATGGGGAATCGTTCCCTCCAGTCCCATATGCTCTGTCTGGGCAATAGCCTGTGCAACGGTTTTATACACCATCTCATGCCGGCTTACCTCCCTGTAATAACCGATCAGCTCATTTAAAAGCTGCAGCTTCGCCCCCTCGTCCTGTTCCTGTTCCGCCTCTGCCACGGACTGCTGCAAAAGCCGCTCCGCATCTTCTCCTCTGTCTGCATCAAAATATGCATCTACCTGTGCCAGGATATTCTGAATGTTCATTGTTCTCTTCTCCATTCTAAATTCATTCTACATTTCACAACTGTCTTTCCAGACAACCTGGAACCTGCTTTCGGCGCGGCTGCCTGCCTCATCGTTCAGAAACCGAAATGTTACCTTTCGCCCGTTTGTCAGCTACCGCCTTCACTGCCAGCATGGCGATACATCCGCTGCAGATTCCGCTGACCACCCCAAACAAAACGTCGGTGGGATAATGCACCCCGAGATACAGGCGTGACAGGCCAATCAATCCTGCCAATACCAGCGCCGGGATTCCGAAACGTTTTGGCAGTCTCCTGTAAAAAACCCAGGCCGACGCAAAAGAGCTGCCCGTATGCCCGGAGGGAAAGGAATAATCCCAGGGTTTTGGTATCAGCGGCACCAGCCCCTCTATCACTTCATAAGGGCGTATCCTTGCCACCAGATTTTTCAGAATGATATTATTGATCAGCAGGGATACCAGTAATGCCAGGATGCTTGTAATCCCTATCCTCCTGGTTTTACCGGGAACCAGCATCACTACGGATATCAGCACCCACAATATGGCTCCGTTCCCAAGCACGGTAATCGCCCTGACCAAAGGAGTCAGCACCGGATTTCTCACGGTATTCTGAAGAAAAAGTAATATATCTGCGTCCACGTCATCCTCCTGCAATCCTTCTTGATTTATACTGCACGCCGCTGAAATTTGCAGTTAGGAATTGTCGGAAAATAACCACTGCAACTTCTTTAGGCAAAAGCCCGGAAATACAAGA
>DKVC01000272.1:0-12906 GCA_002490995.1 Lachnospiraceae bacterium UBA7188 | reverse complement strand
ATACAAGAAAAATTGCAGCAAACCCGCAGCGGATATTTGTAGACACTTCCTTATTAATACCGAAAGACCGCCAGCCATATATGATTGCTGTTGACAGATTAGTAAATTCTGGCGGTCTTGAGTATATATATGAAAAAACACCGTATACTTTGGACCGCAGCCGCAGTAGACGATGCCTTTTATGCCTGTTCTATTTCTTTAAAAATCCTTTCAGCGCACCCACGGTATCCGATACCTTGTCCACGGTAAGTTTTGCCTTCACACCCTCGACCACCTGATTGATCACGTCATCCGGCAGGTCCACTCCCAGCACGCTCTCCAGCGCCTTCACCGGCTCTTTTTGGAACTGTTCCTGAAGACTCCTGTCCCCGGTAATCTTATCCACTGCTTTTTTGATCTGCTCCTTCACGTCCATCCTGAAATCCTCTCTTTCCTTCTTTCACCTTTCATCTGATGAAGCTTTTTCAAACCTGCGTTTCCTGCATTTCCTTCAAAGAATGCTCCATGTACCGTATCTCCCCCTATAAGATAGCACAATTTTCTGTCTTGTCAAGACCCTGAATGATTTTGCTCTTCGGCATTTTGAAATTTTCTGACGTTTTTTCTGCCGGATTGAAAATTTAGGCTGAAAGTTTTCCCTGTTTTGTTCTTATTGTCTTGACATTCCTCTGCCCATATGATATGCTTGCCTCATCTTAAGTATTCTTTTAAAAATATTCTCAGGATTTCCGGCTGTTCGCCAGATATCGCTGTAATTTTATTGCCCTGCAATATCATAATCCGGAAAGGAGTAGAACCATCCTTTACCGCAGATTCTCGGCAGTCCAAGGATGAAAGCCGATGTCATGCTGCAGATTCAAAGTGACCCCGGCACTTACGCTATCTTCCGGACCCTTTCCCAGAAGGAGCAGGAAGCCTTCCTTGGCTTCTGTATGGGGGAGCGGGGATTAAAGATCACTTACGATCCTTTTTTCAAGCATATCTTCCACCCCGGAGCACACCCGGGCAGGCTTGACCGCCTCCTGTCCTGTATCCTGGGACAGACAGTCACCGTCAGGAAAATGCTGCCGACAGAGCGGCGCCCCATCTCGGAGAATGGTTCACTCATCATCCTTGACATCCTGGTAGAGCTTACCGACGGACGCCTGGTAAATGTGGAAATGCAGCGAATCGGGTATGACTTTCCCATAGAGCGCAGCTTCTGCTATGGAGCTGACCTTCTTGTCCGGCAGTATGATGTTCACAGGGAAGAACAGGGAAAGCACTTTTCCTACCGGAGCATAAATCCCGTCATAGTCATAGTCCTCATGGAAGAAAGCCCCAGCCTGTTCCACAGCTTTCCCACCAAATATATCCACCGCTCCAGATTTTCATTTGATACCGGCCTTAAAATGACATCACTACAGAATTTTATCTACATTTCACTTGATATTTTCCGCCAGACATCGCATAATAAACTTGTAGAACCTGGTGTCCCGATGGCAGAGCTTGAAGCCTGGATGTATTTTCTCAGTTCGGACGAGCCTGCTGACATCCTGCGCATTATCACGGAATATCCTTATTTCCAACATCTCTATCAGGACATCGTTAACTTCCGTTTCAATCCAAAGGAGTTGATTTCCATGTATTCAGAAGCATTACGTATTCTGGACGAGAATACTGTCAAGTACATGATTGATGAGTTGAAAGAAGCTCTGTCCAAAAAGGACTCAGAGCTGTCCAGAAAGGACTCGGAAATCGAAGAACTGCGTAGTCGCCTGGCAAAATATGAGCAAACTGAGCAGGTGGAATAACAGATGTGCAATATGGGCAGTACAGCCAGCATATTCAGCATGGCTCCGCAGGCAGCAAAGCAGACCAGAAGTTCATCCAGTATTTCCTTTCTGGACATCCGGCGGCTTTTTGCACCGCTGACAATCAGCATAACTATGAGTGTCACGAACAGGAGAGGGATTCCTACTGTGACAACAAGTCTTCTCCCCTGTCTCCTGAAAGCTCCGGAGCCTGGTGGCTGCCTGAGGAAACTGTATCTCATCGTACAGCCTTTCCATCCTCTCCAGCGCCTCAAATAATGACGAGAAGCAAACAGTGTGATCCGTGTACTGGTGGTACAATCTGCCACATTGCTTTTCCTCATCATATGAGTCAATACACAAATTTACTATGTTGGGGCTATGCAGAGTCAGCCTTTCCCCACGCTCATCTCTCATCTCCTGAATTGCAGTATACACAGTAACTATCCCCCTTCTTGTGACACAAAGGACTATACTTTGTGTCACTTTTCCCGCAATTTTTTATCAGCATAATCGGAACAATGCTCTTTTTAATCACTTTTTTCTCACCGGCAATCTGATAATCCGATTCTTTTGGCGAAGACATCGGTATATAATAATGATAATTTTCCAAACATATCACTGTGCCGACATACTTTCGAGTATGGATTCTCGTTGTTTCCTTATTGGAATATACATTTGGGAACACTTTCCGCAAATATTCTATATATTCATCTGACACACTATACAGTTTATACTCGCGTTCAAAAACATTTACCAATGTAAATATATAACGAGTGAGCGCTTCTTCAAATCAAGGGTAAAAAGCGGCAAATGAATGCGCTCACGAGTATAAATTCTTCCATCCTATCCCTTTCTAAAAAAATAAGGGAGCATTGCTGCTCCCTATGAGTTTAAAATCTCCCACTATCTGGCAGGGACTCTCCCGAGTTTAAAATCTTCCACTTATCTGGCAGGAACTCTCCAAAGATAGTTTCCTATCTGTTTTTATTATATGCAATTTCTTTATAAAAATCAACAAAAATATACAAAACTCCTGAAAAATAAATCTTCAGGAGTTTCATGTTGCATAGAAACAATTTCCTATCTCTTGGAGAACTGCGGTGCCCTACGGGCTGCCTTGAGGCCGTATTTCTTCCTCTCCTTCATACGAGGGTCTCTGGTAAGGAAGCCTTCCTTCTTCAGAAGAGGCCTGTAATCGGAATCAACCTGGAGCAGCGCTCTGGCGATTCCATGCCTGATAGCGCCTGCCTGTCCGGTATAACCGCCGCCGCGCACATTTACCAGCACGTCAAACTTCTCTGTGGTACCGGTGGCCACAAACGGCTGGCGGACGATTACTTTCAAAGTCTCCAGTCCGAAATAATCGTCCATGTTTCTCTTATTGATAACGACATCGCCCTTGCCGGGTGTCAAATATACTCTTGCTACGGATTTCTTTCTTCTGCCAGTACCATAGTATTTCTCTGTCTTAGCCATGATTTCTCTTTATCCTCCTATCCCTTAGAATGTCAGTGTCTCAGGCTTCTGAGCTGCATGATTGTGCTCAGGTCCCGCATATACAAAAAGCTTTCTGTACATCTGCCTTCCTAAAGGTCCCTTGGGAAGCATTCCCTTAACTGCCAGTTCAATTACCTGTTCGGGCTTCTTAGCCAACTTCTCCTTCAGAGTCGTCTCTTTCAGGCCTCCTACATAACCGGAATGATGATAGTATACCTTCTGGTCAAGTTTCTTGCCGGTTACTTTCACTTTCTCCGCATTGACAACGATTACATAGTCGCCTGTATCCATATGAGGTGTGAAAATAGGCTTATTCTTTCCTCTCAAAACCTTCGCAACCTCTGAAGCAAGGCGGCCTAAGGTCATGCCTTCAGCGTCTACTACATACCATTTTCTATCGATGGTAGCTGGACTAGCCATAAATGTATTCATTACGTTCCCTCCGCATTGCATTTTTCTCGAGTCAGTTTCAGCAGACTCATATCTGTCGCGTTTCCCACCCTGTTCCGCAGATGTCCGGCTGCATTCCATGGCTTCCCGCAACACTTTTCTCTTCTATTTCAAATGTTTCGCCGGGGCTTTGGCAAAACATTTCGAAACATTGTCACACTTGATTATTTTACTATAGCAGTTCCGTTGTGTCAATCACTTTTTCCATAAAATTCTTAAAAAACATTTGCTGGTGAAACATTTGCCAGCCACCTCTTTATTTACAACTGCCCAAAAGCTGTTCTACAATGTTATCAACTCTTTGCCGTATGTGCTCGGGAACCTTGAAGAGATTCAAAAATAAATCTTCATCCATATGTGTATCATCATCTTTTGGGACAAGCCATAGCATATAAGGAGCCACATCACTATTGCATATATTTTTTATGAGATAATAGTCGGTCAAAATTACAACATTTTCAGAAAGATCATGTGAACCATCATCCATATTAATATCTGCATCTATAATTGCCTGTATCATTGCATCGGTAAATTGATGTGTGTATTCATGCAGCAGCGTAAAGAAAGTATTGTACAAATTGCCGCTGTGCAAAGGGTAGGGCGCCGCGGCGGAGAAGCAGCCGGAAATTCCTTCAATGCCTCTTCCGTTTTTGGTTATACTGAAAGAAAGCCAGGCTTTCGCGGATTTTTTGTAACAGTCAAATAGAAAGCTATATTGATTTATTTTATTGCGCAGGGTTTCTTCAATCAGCAGACGATTTGCTTTTTCCTGATCGAATTGTTTCTCCCAAAACTCAAAGTATTTGGCCGAACGCCTTGTAAGTATATCGACAAAGTAAGATATAAATGATGATTTATCATTTTCGCTAAACCTGTTATAAGTTCTCAGTAGTTGAATAAGTTCATCCAGGTTTTGAGTAAAAAAAGGCAGAAAATTGATCATCCCCAGTCTGTCGAAATTTTGATTGTAATATTCAACAGCCGATTGGGGAAGAAAAATGTTATCGTCTTGTATCTCAAGACTCATTTTTTTAATATATGGTTCGGAAAACAGATCTGACGGATTGTTGACTTTCATGTGTGCCAGGATATGAAATACCAAATCAATATGTTTTTGATAAATAAATTCAGTGTTCAAATGAAATTCACCTCCAATGTACCACGGCATCAGGACATAAACTCATACTTTACCAGCGTCAGCCCGTTAGCCGGTGCGGTAGGTCCCGCCGCGCCTCTGTCCAGGGCACTCAGCACCTCCAGCATGGATTCCGGCTCCCGCTTTCCCTGCCCCACTTCAATCAGCGTCCCCGCGATGATCCGGACCATGTTATACAGGAATCCGTTTCCGCACACTCTGATGACCAGGTCTGAATTCTGCTCTTCCACCCACAGGGAGTAAAGGGTGCGAACAGTGCTTTCTACCTGCGCCCCTGTCTGGCAGAAGCTTTTGAAATCATGTTCCCCCTCCAGGTATGCGGCTGCCTCCCGCATCCTCCCCACATCAAGGGGCGTATAAATAAAACAGGAATACAGTCTTTTCACCGGCATGGGAAACTCCCCTCTGTAGATCCGGTACTCATAGGTCTTGCGGCTCTCGCAATGCCTGGGATGCCAGTCCGGTTCAACCTCTTCAGATTTCTGTATCCGGATATCCTCCGGCAGCCTCTGATTCAAAGCGTAGGAAATCTTCTTTGCGGGCATACGGCTTACCGTGTCAAATACCGCCACATTTCCCAACGCATGAACGCCCGAATCCGTGCGGCTGGCACCAATCACTCTGATTTCCTCCCCCAGCAGTTCTGTCAGGCATCGGTTCAGCTCCTCCTCAATGGTGATTCCATTGTCCTGCAGCTGCCAGCCATGATAATTTGTCCCGTCATATGCAACCGTTATACGGACACGTTTCTTTTCCATTTATTTCAAACATTCCTCTCTCGTATTCTTTCCAAAGCATAAATCAATTTAGTAATTATATATAGTGCTCAGCTATCCGCTTCAATCCGCATTATTACAACGTATCAGTATAATGGAAAGCCCTTGTTTAAACGTTTACGGGCACGACCTATGGCATTCAGCAGACTCTAACAGAAGGGTAGCTGAGTTTGGTATATAATCATTATCAATTTTATTATCAGAGGCACACCCCTATACGAACAGGTTTGATTTACAGCATGCATACTCATAGCCTGCCCACGGTTATGCTTACAACAAGATAAATTAAAATACACAGATATCCCACCCTGTCCCGTCTCTGGTACACCAGCGGCTTCATCTTCGTCCTGCCGTCCCCGCCCCGGTAACATCTGGCCTCCATAGCCACCGCCAGGTCATTGGCCCTGCGGAAGGCGGAGATAAACAGCGGTACCAGCAGCGGTACCAGAGCTCTGGCCCGTTTGACCAGGCTGCCGCTCTCAAAATCCGCACCCCTGGCAATCTGCGCTTTCATTATTTTATCCGTTTCTTCCATTAATATAGGAATAAAACGCAGCGCAATGGACATGATCATCGCCACCTCATGCACAGGTACATGGAATACCTTCAGCGGCTTCATCATTTTCTCCATACCGTCCGTCAGATTATTGGGCGTAGTGGTCAATGTCATCACAGAGGAACCGATGATCAGCAATGTCAGACGGATTGCCATGGTAACCGCTGTCCTTACGCCTTCGACCGTAATGGTCAACTTCCAGAATGACACAAGCTCCGTGCCCGGTATCAGAAACAGATTGAATACCACCGTAATCAGCAGTAAAAACAAAATCGACTTCATTCCCTTTACCATAAACCGGAACGGTACATGGGACAGCCGGATAACAAGCCCCAGAAAGAACGCCGCAGCCACATATCCCCAGAAATTCCGGAAGAAAAACAATGAAATAATGTAAAGCAGCGTGCCTCCCAGCTTTACCCTGGGATCCATCTTATGTATCAGCGATTCTGTCTGATAGTATTGTCCTATTGTAATATCTCTCAGCATATCATTCCCTACCCATACTCATGAACGCATTCATTCCTGGCAATAAAAGTGCCGCGCTTACGTTCCTGTTTTCCCGAAAGAAATACCGCTCACCTCGAAATACAATAAAACTCGCTATGAACTCGCAGCGGTTATTTGTAGACACTTCTTTACAGACTCCGCCGCCTCTTCTATGGTCGTTGCGGATGTATCCACATCAAATCCCCTGTTTTTCAACTCATGCATGATATACGTAACCTGAGGCGCCGCCAGCCCGATTGCCTCCAGCTCCTTATAGTGAGAAAATACCTTCTTCGGCACATCGTCGTACAGAATCCGGCCTCTGTTCATGACGACGATTCTGTCCACATATTCCGCCACATCCTCCATACTGTGTGACACCAATAAAATCGTCATTCCCGTCTCCGTCTGCAGCTGTTTAATCTGATGCAGAATCTCGTCTCTCCCCTTTGGGTCCAGCCCCGCGGTGGGTTCATCCAGAATCAGGACTTCCGGCTCCATGGCCAGCACCCCCGCAATCGCCACTCTCCGCTTCTGACCGCCGGAAAGCTCAAAGGGCGACTGGTAGTAGAGTTCCATGGGCAGCCCCACCCTGCGCAGCGCCTCGAAAGCCTTCAGCTCCGCTTCCTTCCTGTCAAACCCCAGATTCTTCGGTCCAAAGCACACATCGCTGAGCACGTCAATCTCAAAAAGCTGATACTCGGGATACTGAAACACCAGTCCCACTTTACTGCGAAGCTTTTTCATGCTGAAATCTTTGTCGTAAATATCTTCCCCGTTAAAATAGATATGCCCTGACGTTGCCCTCAGCAGACCGTTCATGTGCTGCACCAGAGTAGACTTTCCGGAACCTGTATGCCCTATGATTCCCACAAACTGCCCGTCCGGAATCTGCAGGCAGATATCATCCAGCGCTCTTACCTCCAGAGGCGTGTCCCCGCCATATACATAACTGATATGATCCAAAATAATCGACATACCTTACCTCTTTTTTGTATTTTCCTGTCGTATATGCCTTCAAAAAAACTTCCTTACTCCCATTCAGGAAATCCTGCCCTTCCCACCGGCCAGGCCACACAGCGCATCCGCCAGCTCTTCTGTGGTCAGAATACCGTCAGGCAACGCAATTCCCCTCTGCTGCAGCTCATAGGCCAGCAGCGTCACCTGCGGCACATCCAGCCTCAGGCTTTTCAGCTTCTCCACCTGGGAAAAAATCTCTCTGGGCGTCCCCTCCATGGCAATTTTTCCACTGTCCATGACAAACACTCTGTCAGCATGTACAATTTCTTCCATATAATGGGTAATCAGTATCAATGTAATCCCTTCCACCTGATTCAGCCCGCGGACCGCGCGGATAACCTCCTTACGCCCCCTGGGGTCCAGCATGGCCGTAGGCTCATCCAGCACGATACATTTGGGATGCATGGCCAGCACCCCGGCGATGGAAACTCTCTGCTTCTGACCGCCGGAGAGTTTATTAGGCGAATGCTTCCGATATTCGTACATTCCCACCGCCTTCAGGCTCTCCTCCACCCGTTCCCAGATTTCCCTGGTGGGCACACCCATATTTTCAGGCCCGAACCCCACATCCTCTTCCACTACCTGTCCTATGATCTGATTGTCCGGATTCTGGAATACCATGCCTGCGGTCTGGCGGATATTCCAGACCTTTGACTCGTCGCCCGTATCCATCCCATCCACCCACACAGTTCCCTCCGTAGGGTACAGTATGGCATTAATATGCTTGGCGAGCGTTGATTTCCCGGAACCGTTATGGCCGAGAATTGCAATAAATTCTCCCGGTTCCACATCCAGGTCCACCTGGTCCACCGCTGTGGTAATTCCCTCTACATTGCCTTCTTCATCCCGCCTGATATATTCATATGTTAATTTCTCTGTTCTGACAATTCCCATGGAGTTCCCTTCTTCCGTTGCGATTCTAACTGAAACCTGCGGCCGTCTGGTCACTGACTCACATTATATTAAATTTTCAGGGGAATTACAACTGTTTTTGTCATCAAATTAAAGTACTATTCTGCGAAAGTTATTCTGCGAAGTACATTCCCGCAAAGCATTTTCCTGCAAATGAAACTGCAATTTACAAAATTCCTTTCTTGTGCTATTCTAACATGGGAACTTAAATGTCATCCTTCCTGTGAAAGGAGTTTTTCATGGATAGAGATAAAATAATCAAAATGATGCTCATTCTGGCGGCCATAGTCGTCATAGCCACCGGTCTTTCCAAATATCTGCGCAAAGATTCCATGAGTCTGGCCGAATATGCCAGGCTTCAGAATATTCCGCTGACACAGACATCCGAGCCGGTTCCGGAGCCTACCGCTTCTTCCCCTGACAGGGATGAAGCATCCCCGGATCCGGAAATCGGCCCCTTTTCTCCGAATCCGGACAGTTCGTCTCCCCATCCGGATACGATAAACGATTCTTCTCCGAATCTGGACGGTTCCTCTCCTCGTCCGGATCCAAAAAACGGTTCTTCTCCGAATCCGGACAGTTCCTCTCCCCGTCCGGATTCGGAAGCCTCTTCTTCAGATTCCCGCTACCCGGAGGATACTGTTTCGGCTTCCACTCAGCTCACCGGGGCTTCTCTGAACGGCAGCTCCCAGCTGGAACAACGCGTTACACTGGAGGATGGTTTTTATTATGAGCCGCTCTCCACTCAGCTGTGCCGCTATATCACCGGCATTTCCTTTCCGGCTTCCGAAGATGATACAATACCGGAGATTACCTTCGGAGAACTTCGTTATGTCCACATCCTGCACTATGATTTTGATGGAAATCCCGCAGAGGGCGAATTGATCTGCAACGAATTCATCGCCCAGGACCTGGTGGAAATCTTTTATGAGCTCTACCGAAATGAATATCATCTGGAAAAAGTACTGCTGATTGACGAGTATGACGGTGACGACAACGCTTCCATGGAAGATAATAATACTTCCTGCTTTAATTACCGCCCTGTGGAAGGCAGTGCCAGCCTTTCCAGGCACGCCCTGGGCCTGGCAATTGATATTAATCCGCTCTACAACCCCTATATTACTTACACGAAAGCCGGAGAAGAAACTGTACTGCCGGCCTCAGCCGCGGCATATGCGGACCGTTCCGTCAGCTTTCCATATAAAATAGATGAGGACGACCTGTGCTATAAGCTGTTTATACAGCACGGCTTTATCTGGGGCGGCAACTGGAACAATGTAAAAGATTATCAGCATTTCCAGAAAACGAAATAACCCCTGTCTGTTATCCCTTTAACATCAATAACGAAAAGGGGAGTCAATACTTCTGCATTGGCTCCCACTCATCATCTCTTCTACTTAACGATTCTATACTTTGCTGTTGATTACTGCAAATCGCAACGGCGTGCAGTATCATTATACAAGCTCCAGAATAACTTCCATTGCCGCATCACCCTTACGGGGACCAATCTTTACAATTCTGGTATAGCCGCCCTTGCGGTCTGCGTACTTCGGCCCATATTCTTCGAAAAGCTTAGCTACCAGGTCTACTTCCTTCGTGCCCCGCTTTCTTCCGGCAGCTTCCGCAGGAACTTCAACAACTGGATACAGCACGCTTAAAATCTTACGTCTTACGTGCATCCTGGAAGGCTGATCCTTCTTGATCTGCTTCTCAACTGTCTCGTATTTGGTTACCTTTTTGCCGTCCACCACTTCCTTTACACGCTTGCCGTCCTTATCCTTTACGGGAACCTTGGCGCTTACGGTCACGGTATCGTAGTTATCTCTCTCTTTGACAGCCATTGCAATCAAACCTTCTGCAATCTTCTTTACTTCTTTGGCTCTCGCCTCAGTTGTAACGATTTTCC
Organism: Lachnospiraceae bacterium UBA7188; assembly: GCA_002490995.1. GTDB lineage: Bacteria > Bacillota > Clostridia > Lachnospirales > Lachnospiraceae > Acetatifactor. Next base: position 2,348 of record DKVC01000272.1, on the reverse strand, counting down.
CGTGCTGCAGTAATGCCGTCACCTGATTTCTCAGCAGTGCTTTCCTCTGTGAGGAAGTTCTTCCAAGTTTTCTGTACTTTGCCATGATTTATTTTCCTTTCTCTTTTTATTCCGCATCCGGCCACGCTCTTTGGACTTACTTACCGAATGCCGGCAGCCTTTCGCCGCCTTTCAGAGATGAACCGCAGACGCCCTCTTCGGATTTACCGCCTGCGGAATATCTTATTTTCAATCTTTTCACACTTCACCTGAGTGAAGCTTGAAATCACTTAGCGAGGTACTTTCGAGCTTAGTGATTTCCTTCACTCTTCGCTGGGATTCAGCTGCAGGCCAAGCTCTTTCAGTTTGGCCAATACCTCCTCCAGTGACTTCCGGCCCAGATTACGAACCTTCATCATATCCTCAGAAGTTCTGTTGCACAATTCTTCCACCGTATTGATACCGGCTCTCTTCAAGCAGTTAAAGGAACGGACAGAAAGCTCCAGCTCATCAATGCTCATCTCAAGAACTTTCTCTCTCTCATCATCCTCTTTCTCCACCATGACCTCTGCAGTCTTGGCATTTTCGGACAAATCAATGAAAAGACTTAAATGTTCACTCAGCACCTTTGCCGCAAGGCTGACTGCCTCATCGGGAACCAGTGTCCCGTTCGTGAACACATCCAGGGTCAGCTTATCATAATCCGTAATCTGGCCCACGCGGGTATTCTCCACCGTTACATTTACTCTTTCAACCGGTGTATAAATGGAATCGATGGCAATCACACCAATCGGTAAATCCTCGTGTTTGTTCTTCTCGGCACTTACATAACCACGGCCCCTGGTAATGGTAAGTTCAATATAGAGCTTTGCATCCTTGCCGCTCAGCGTGGCAATCACCAGATCCGGGTTTAAAATCTCGATATCTTGATCCACCTGGATATCAGAAGCATGTACGATGCCTTCACCCTCATATTCGATATATGCGGTTTTGGCTTCATTGGTCTCGCTGTTGTTCTTGATGGCAAGGCTCTTAAGGTTCATGACGATCTCCGTCACGTCCTCCTTCACACCGGGAATGGCACTGAACTCGTGAAGAACACCCTCCACTTTGATCTGGCTTACCGCTGCCCCGGGCAATGAGGAAAGCATAATCCTCCTCAGGGAATTACCGAGAGTGATACCATAGCCTCTTTCCAGAGGTTCGACTACAAACCTGCCATACTTCTTGTCTTCTGAAATCTCAGCAACCTCAATATTTGGTCTTTCAAAATCAAACACTCGAATACCCTCCTTTTTCATGTATTGCATGACAATGAAAAAATACAATATAACGCCCCAAAGCCATATACCTTTCCGAAAACCGGAAGATATATGGCCTCAGAGGCCAGCAGGGCTTACTTGGAGTACAACTCGACAATAAGCATTTCGTCTACAGGAACATCAATCATCTCTCTGGTGGGAAGGTTCTTGATACTTCCCTTCAATCCTTCGATATCAGCATCCATCCATTCAGGTACCAGCCTGCCGCCGGTCACTTCAACGATGTCCTTATATCTCTGCAGAGACTTTGCCTTCTCGCTGATCTCGATTACATCGCCTGCCTTAATCAAATAAGAAGGAACATTCACCGTCCTGCCGTTTACCAGTACATGCTTGTGACCTACGACCTGTCTTGCCTCTCTTCTTGTTCTGGCAAAACCCATTCTGAATATTACGTTGTCAAGTCTCCTCTCCAACATGATCATCAGATTTTCACCGGTCATACCTTTCATTCTGTCTGCCTTCTCGTAATAATTACGGAAAGGTTTCTCCAAAACACCGTAAATAAACTTTGCCTTCTGCTTCTCGCGAAGCTGCAGGCCATACTCACTTACCTTCTTGCCTGCCCTTGCGTTCTGTCTTCTGGATTTCTTATCATATCCCAGATAAGACGGCTCCAGTCCCAAAGCTCTGCATCTCTTTAATACAGGTACGCGATTTACTGCCATTGCTACTCTTCCTCTTCTTTCCTGTCTGTTTACAGTGCCTGGCGGCACCTTCTTCCAGCAAATTCAATTATTGAAAAACTTTTCACTGGCCAAATTGGCCATTAGACACGGCGCCTCTTGGGAGGACGGCATCCGTTGTGAGGAACGGGTGTTACGTCACGGATGCTGATTACTTCCAGCCCACATGCGGACAGCGCTCTGATTGCTGCCTCACGCCCTGAGCCGGGACCCTTTACAAATACATCAACGGATTTCAGTCCATGTACAAGTGCAGCCCTGGTAGCTGTCTCAGCCGCCATCTGAGCCGCATACGGAGTAGATTTCCTTGAACCTCTAAACCCAAGACCACCGGCACTTGCCCATGATAAAGCGTTTCCTT